>OMVS01000009.1 GCA_900314575.1 uncultured Olsenella sp.
AACGATCCGTCCCACACGTCGCGCGCGGACGGCGCCGGCGCGCCGCGCCCGTGCGATACTGGGGCCACGGTTTTTCTCGGCAGGGGCGCCGCGGCGCCCGGCGCAGCGGAGGGAGTCCTCATGAACAGGGTCTTCGGGATCGACGTCGGCGGGACGAGCATCAAGATCGGCCTCTTCGAGGAGGGCGGGGAGCTCGTCGCGACCGAGGAGGTGCCAACGGGCGCCCTCCTCACGGAGGACGACTTCGCCAAGGTCACCGGCGCGCTCGGGCGCGTGCTCGAGCAGAACGGCGCGGCCCCCGAGGAGGTCTGCGCGATCGGCCTGGACATCCCCGGGCCCGTCGACGCCGAGGGCAGGGTCGGCATGCTCCCCAACATCCAGCTGGACGACAAGGGCCTCAGGGCGGCGATCCAGGACTCCTTCGGCGCGGCGCGGCTCGCCTTCGTGAACGACGCCAACGCGGCGGCGCTCGGCGAGCTGTGGCAGGGCGCCGCACGCGGCGTGGGCAGCGCGGTCCTTGTCGCCCTCGGCACTGGCGTGGGCGCCGGCGTGATCGTGGACGGCAGGGTCGTGGCGGGCGCCTTCGGTGCCGCCGGCGAGATCGGCCACCTCACGGTCAATCGGTCCGAGACGCGCGTGTGCGGCTGCGGCCGCTGCGGCTGCCTCGAGCAGTACGCCTCCGCGACCGGCGTCGTGAGGATGTACCGCGAGAGGTGCGAGGCCGCCGGCGCGACCCCGGTGCCCCTCACCGGCCCCACCGACACGCTCTCCGTCTTCCGCGCCGCCGAGCATGGCAACGAGGTCGCGGCGGACGCGATCTTCTCCATGGCCGACTACCTCGGCTACGCGCTCGCGCAGGTCTCCTGCGTCATCGACCCCGAGGTGTACCTGATCGGCGGCGGCGTGGGCAAGGGCTTCGGCTTCTTCGGCGAGAGACTGCGCAGCGCCTTTCGCCACTACTGCCTGGCGACCTCGGCGGGTACGCGGATCGTGCAGGCGAGCCTCGGCAACGCCGCCGCCATGTACGGCTGCGCCTACCAGGCGCTCATGGCGCGGGCCTAGCCCCGGCGCCGACGGGGGCGCCGCCGCGGTGCCCGCGTCCGCCCGGGCCAGGGTGCGCGCGGGCGTCCCGCGGGGTATCCTCTTGGGTCAGGCGGAGAAGCGCCTCCCGGGGCAGGTCCCCGGGCATCCAATAGCTGCGAGCTCGAGGGGGCTGCCATGTCCACGTTCGCGTTGAAGTCAGACCACGTCATCCTGCCCGGCGGCATCGACGGCTTCGGGTACGTCCTCGTGCGGGACGGGAAGATCCTCGGCGTGCAGGTCGACGACCCGGCGCCCGGCGTCGAGGTCGTCGACCGCATGGGCTACTGGGTCGCTCCCGGCTACGTCGACACCCACGTCCACGGCTTCATGGACCACGACGTGATGGACTGCGACCCGGCCGGCATCGAGGCCATCGCCGAGGGCCTCGTCCGCCACGGCACCACCTCGTGGCTCCCCACGACCCTGACGGCGAGCGTCGAGGACACGGCGCGCGCCTGCAGGAGCGTCCTCGAGGCGCACGCCCGCCGCGAGCCCGGCTTCGTCGGCGCGCGCGTCCAGGGCATCTTCCTCGAGGGGCCGTTCTTCACCGAGGAGCACAAGGGCGCCCAGAACCCCAAGTACCTCATGGATCCCTCCATCGAGGCCTACGACGCCTGGCAGGCGGCGTGCGGCCACCTCATCAAGAAGTCCGCGCTCGCGCCCGAGCGCGACCACACCGCCGAGTACATCCACCACGTGACGGCCGACGGCTGCGTGGCCGCCATCGGCCACACCTCGGCCACCTACGCCGAGGCCGCCGCCGCGGTGCTCGCCGGCGCCAAGGTCTTCGTCCACACCTACAACGCCATGAGCGGGCTGCACCACCGCGACCCCGGCGCCGTGGGCTGCGCGATGACGAGCCAGGACACCTTCGCCGAGCTCATCTGCGACGGCCAGCACGTCAACCCCGTCGCCGCCGACGCCCTCATCCGCGCCAAGGGCTGGGAGCACGTCTTCCTCATCACCGACTGCCTGCGCTGCGGCGGCATGCCCGACGGCGACTACTTCCTGGGCGAGCTCCCCATCGTGCTCTCCGGCGGCGCCGCCCACCTCAGGGAGGGCGGCAACCTCGCCGGCTCCGTCCTCACCATGGCGCACGCGGTCAAGAACGTCGTGGACTGGGGCCTGGTGACGGCCGAGCAGGCCATCCGCATGGCGACCGAGGTGCCTGCCCGCGCCAACGACATCGCCGACCGCTGCGGCTCCATCCTGCCCGGGCGCGACGCCGACCTCGTCGTGCTCAACGCGGACCTCACTGTCGCGGAGACCTACCTCGCGGGCGAGCCCGTCCTGCCCGAGGGGGAGTGATGGGCCTCCTCTCGCGCGTCCTCGGCAAGGGGGCAGGGCGGGGCGAGAAGGACGCGGGGCCGAGGGGTCGCGCCGGCACGCATACGCCCGCAGACGCCGGGCCCGTCTCGGACGCGCCGGCAGCGCCTCCCGCGCCCGAGCCGCTCGGCGTCCCCGTCGCCCTCGGCCTCGCCGGGGGTGGCGAGGCCGAGGGGCGCCTGCTCGCAGGCGAGCTTCCCGTCTCGGGCGTGCCCGGCGTCCTGTGGCTCTACGGCGACTCCGTGCCGGGCCGCGACGCGGAGGCCTTCCAGGTCATGCCGCGCCTGCTCTTCGGCCATCGCCCGTGCGTCGTCCTCGCCCTCGACCACCCGGTCGGGATCGAGGAGTGCCACGCCGCCCTCGTGTGGCTCCAGGACAACGCGAGGCGCTACGGCATCGCCGCCGACCAGGTGTTCGTCGGCGGGCAGGCGCTGGGCGCGGACCTCGCCGTCGAGCTGGCCCTCTACGAGCGCGACGAGGGCCAGGCGCCCGTCGCCTACCTGATGGCGCTCTATCCCACACTCGGCGCCGGCTGGGAGGCGACGCTGCCGGCCTACACCCGCGGCGTGGGCCTCTCGGGCATGCCGGCGTCGGCCGTGCTCACCGGCATGCGGGACCCCGCGCGCGACCAGACGATCGACCTCGTCGAGCGCCTGCGCGCCGCGGGCGGGGACGTGGACTTCCACATGTACCGCTCGCGCCTGCGCGGCACGGGCCTTCTGGGCGAGGGCTCGGACGGCCGCGAGGCCCAGCAGTTCTCCCTGAGGCTCTTCGACAGGGCCGTGGAGGAGCGCCGCGCCCGCCGGGGGAGCTTCCGCCAGACGGACCTGCCGCGGCTCTAGCCTGCCGTGGCCCCATCCTGCCGCGGCCAAGGCTCCGTCGGGCGCGTCGTTCCGCAGGCCCCGCCGCTACGCCCGCGCCTCCTCGTGGCGCACGAAGAAGTCGCGCGCGTTGGAGAAGAACAGCCGCTCGGCGAGGCCTGCGCCGAGCTCGCGGACGACGCGCTCGTGGAAGGCGGGCACGCGCTCGCAGCCGTCGAGCCAGGCGGGGACCTTGGAGCCGTCGTAGTCGCTGCCGAGGGCGACCGCCGCCTCCCCGCCGAGGTCGAGCCAGTGCTCGACGTGGGCCATGAGCTCCTCGAAGGTGACCTCGCCGGACTCGGCAACGCCACCGTGGGCGCCGTGGCGGCGGGTCACGAAGCTGCGGTAGTAATTGAGGCCCACGATGCCGCCGGCGTCGACGATGGCGCGGAACTGGTCGTCCGTGAGGTTGCGCGCGTGGTCGCAGACGGCGCGCGCGTTGGAGTGGGAGGCTGCGAACGGCCGGCGCGCGACGCGGGCCACGTCCCAGAAGCCCGCCTCGTTGAGGTGGGAGACGTCAACCACGATGCCGCCCTCCTCGAGGGCGGCCACGGCCTGCCTGCCGTAGGCGGTGAGCCCGGAGGTCCCGTCGTTGCCGCTGCCGATCGCGTTGTGCCCGTTCCAGGTCAGCGTGAGCATCTTGACGCCGTCGCCGGAAAGCTCGTCGACCACCTCGAGGCCCGAGTCGAGCACGGAGCCGTTCTCGACCGTGAGTAGGGCGGCGACCTGGCCCGCGTCGAGGGTGGCGTCGAGGTCGCGGGCGTCCCGCACCTGTCTCACGACGCCGTCCTCGGACGAGGTCTGCTCCCTGAAGTAGGCGACGACGGTGCGGTAGAACTCGAGCGGCGTCACGCCGGCGGCCAGCTCGTCCGGGAGGAAGACCGCGTAGCACTGGCACCAGCGCATCTGGGCCATGCGGTCGGCAGCGAGCGCCAGGTTGTTGTGGGCGAGGTCGCCCTCGACCCCGCTCCAGGAGAGGCCGAGCCTCTCGCCTGCCCCCTCCTGCGCGAGCGCCAGGGCGTCGAGGGTGTCGCAGTGCAGGTCGAACACCCCGAAGGGACGCTCGTCCCGGCTCCTTGCGGCTACGTCGCGCTCTGTCGGGCCCTTGCCGGCTATGTCGCGACCGGCCTCGTCCTTCTCGTCCATCTTCCATCCTCCCCAGGAGCCGCGCCCGCACGTGGGCCGGAGCGCCTCGCTCGCCTCTCGTCACCTGCGATAGTATGACAGAGGCGTTATCGCAGCGATGCCGTGGCAGGACGGCGGCGCGTGGCTGCTCACGGGCGACGCCCGCAAGGTGGGGCCGCGGGCCGTCGTGACCAACTCGGTCCTGGTTGCGGCCGTGCTGGGCCTCGTCGTCTACCTCGCCGCCGTGCCGCTGCCCGCGTTCGTGACCTCCGGGCTCGACCTGCTCGCCGTGCTGTAACCTTGACGTCCGTGCAATCGAAGAGGCTTTCCGGCGGGCGTCCGCGCCCGTCGGCGACGATGGGAGTGGACGCGCATGGTGAAGCTGATCCTTGCCGACATAGACAACACGATCATGCCCAAGGGGTGCGACCAGGTGGGGGAGCGCGTCCGCGCGGCCTTCCACGCGGCGCTCGACGCGGGCATCCGCGTGGGGCCGTGCAGCGGCCGCGGCAGGGACTGGGTCGCGCCGATCTTCTGCGGCGACGAGACGCTCTTCGCGACCGGCGTCACGACCAACGGCCTGGAGGTCTCCCTCGACGGGGCCATGGTGCGCAAGGTGGGCTTCGAGCGCGAGCCCCTGGTCGAGCTCGTGCGCGCCGTCGAGGGCACGCCGCACGCAGGCGTCATCTGCTTCGAGGGCTACACCCCCTACCTGGTCTGCGGCGAGCGCGCCGACCTTCTCGCCGCCTTCCCGCGCTACGGCGAGGCCTGCGTCGAGGCGGGCGAGGTGCCTCGCGCGCCGATCAACAAGGCCAACGTGTTCTCGGCGACCGACGAGGCCACGACCCGTGCGCTCGTCGCCCGCCTCAACCGCGAGGTGGAGGGGCTCGACCTCGACAACGCGCTGCCGACCTTCTCCAACGTGATGCCGGCCGGCATCAACAAGGCGACGGGCATAGACCTCCTGTGCGAGAAGATCGGCTGCTCGCTGGCGGACGTCGTGGTCTTCGGCGACGCGGGCAACGACCTCTCGATGCTCTCGCACGTGCCGGACTCCGTCGCGGTCGCCAACGCCACGCCCGAGGCCGCCGCGGCAGCGCGCTGGCACATCGGCGCCTGCGCGGACGACGCCGTCGCGGACGCGGTCCTTGCGCTCGCCCGCGGCGAGTGGCCCTTCGTGCGCTGATGGGCGGCGACACCCGGTAGCGAAGGCACCGTCCGCCAGCGAGGCGACGTCCCCCTCCAACCTGGCAGACGGTGCGTCCCGGCCTCGTTTCTCGTTTCGTCCGCCGCGTTTCATCGGGTCCGCGCCTCGCCCCTACCTGAAATCTCTCGCGCCCTCGATAGTGGTCCCAACGGAAGGCGATTCCGTCGGGACCCGAGGGGGACCCGAGGCGAGAACCCAGGTGGAAGGTGGGAACGATGAGGAAGCCGTTGAGCCTTGCTGCGATCTCTTCGGTCATGGTCGGCATGGTGCTGATGACGGGGTGTGCGGGCGGGGTGGGCTCCGCCCCCAGTCGGATGGTCGCGCGCGAGGACGCGCTCGCCCAGGGCGTCGACGACGAGTCCGAAGACGCCAGGGACCACGACGTCGAAGTGAACCTGAGTGTCGGCTCCGACGATTCCGGCCGCTCCGGCACCGTCGATTCCGGCCGCTCCGGCACCGCCGACTCCGGCCGCTCCGGCTCCGACGATTCCGGCCGCTCCGGCACCGCCGATGCGGGCGACCGTGCCGACGAGGGCGGCTCTGCGCGTGCGAGCGCCGGTGCGGACGACGGCCGGGCCTCGGGCCGCGGTGGCGCCACGGACGCGGATCGCGCCTCCGCCGGCCGCTCGAGCGGGAACGACGCCGGCCCCTCTGGCGCCAATGGGACGCAGGACGGCGCGGGCAAGGACGCCAAGCCCTCCCAGTCCGGGGACGCCCTCAACTCCGCGCCGGTCAAGGACCCCATGGCGGGCATGTTCCACAACAATGCCTCCTACTTCCACTACTACGACCAGCTTTCCGCCGAGGGGAAGGCCGTCTACGACGCCGCCTACGACGTGGCCCTGCACCCCACGACGGGGGGCTACGTCCGGACCGTCCAGGTCGACGTGAAGCCCGGCACCCCCGAGGCCGACACTCTCGTGCAGTCTGCGACCTGCGCCATCGAGAAGGACCACCCCGAGCTGTTCTACCTCCGCAAGCATCCGATCGGATACCGCTTCAACCAGAACGTGGGGGGCATGGAGACGAGCGTCTCCCTCCAGCTGACCTCCACCTACGACAACTGCAAGCAGGAGATGACGGAGTTCAACAACGCGGTCGACTCCTTCCGCGAGGACTGCCAGCTCCTGGGCTCCGACCCCTTCGTCATCCTCGACATCCACGACAAGCTCATCGACCTTGTCTCCTACGACGAGGACTACGAGGACGCCCCCGCGGACGACTACACCTACACCGCCTACGGCGCCTTCGTGGCGAACTCGAGGGGCGAGCGGAACACCTGCGTCTGCGCCGGCTACGCCATGGCGCTCCACTACCTGCTCCAGCAGTCCGGCGAGAAGTCCATCTACGTGGTGGGCTACGCCGGCGGGCCGGACGGGCAGCGGGGTCAGCACGCCTGGAACGAGGTGAAGATCCGCGACAGCTGGTACGTCATCGACGCCACCTGGGACGACGCCCTCGACCCCGAGACCACGGACATGACGGACCGCCACAACCGGGTGGCCGCCTCCGACGCCAGGTTCGCCGACCGCCTGAGGCACAGGTACTTCCTGCTCACCACCGAGGAGTTCGAGGACTTCCAGCCCGGAGACGCCTACACCTACCACTTCGACGACGGCACCTCCGTGTCCTTTGACTCCGGCTCGAGCCACGTGGTGGACGAGAAGGACGAGCGGACCTACGGCTACGTGGTCCCCGACGCCCTGGGGACCAAGTACGACTACGAGGAGCTCGCGAGGGAGCTCGGTCGCTAGAGAGGCCGGTGGTCGTGGGTCGTGCCCGTGCCGGGCACGACCCTTGCGCGTCTGAGCCGGAGGGAGGTCCCGGGTCCGTGCCTGGGGCCTCCCTCCGGCCCGGATGCCGTCTGCGCTCACCTGCCGGAGGCCTCCCGTCCCAGGGCGACGAGCTCCTCCCTGGTGTAGATGGGGTACTCCATCAGGCGGCTGGTGCCGTCCAGCCCGAGGCTCGGAGCGAGGCGCAGCAGGCGGCGTCCCTCGGCGTCGAAGTCGACCACGTCCTCGACCACCGCGGCCACGCCCATGGTGTCGCGGTCGAGCACCAGCAGGGTACCCGTGCCCACGTCGGTGTTCCGGACGAGCGCGTAGACGCGGCTCCCGTCCGCGCTCGGCTCCACCCTGATGGTGCGGGGAGGTCAAGCTCGTCCGTGGACATGACCTCGTTGGTCTCGAGGTCGCAGACCGCGAGGTCCTTCTCGGTGAGGAGCAGGAGCCTGGCGTCGTCGTCGCAGTAGGCGGCCGCGACTACCGACTTCGCCCTGTGGGGGTACTCGATGCCGCGCGTCTGCCTCCCGCTCTCAATGTCGTAGGAGACGACGCGGCCGTCGTTGGTGACGACCGAGAACTCCGCCGCCCCGTCGGCGACGGCGATGCCGCGAGTGGGGCTGACGTCCAGGTCGGTCGGTATGGTGCGGCTCTCCCCCGTGTCGAGGTCGACGGCGAGGAAGGAGCGGATCGTCGGATCGCCCTCGCCCGGGTGGAGGCCGACGACGAGCCACCCGCTGCGGCCCGCGGCGCACAGGGAGGTCCCGCCGACGCCCCCGGTCGCGGGGCGGCCCTCGAGGTCGGGAATCGTGCGTACGAGGCTGCCGTCCTCGAACACCTCGACGTCGAAGCTGCTGCCGTCGCCGTGCTCGGTGACGTAGAGGTGGCGGATGCTCCCGTCTCGGCCCTCCACGAAGGTGGTGTAGGGGGAGCGCTCCTCCTCGGCGTACGTGCCCGTCCCGTCGTCCGCGAAGCGAGCGAAGGAGTACGAGTCGGTGAGGACGAGGGAGCCCGCCCCGTTCTCCGGGGCAGTGACGAAGCCGGGGCCGACCCTCTTGCTGAGCGTGGCCTGCCGTCCGCCCCCGGCGACCGCCTCGAGGGAGCTCGCGTCGAAGGCGCCGAGTCTGCCGTCCCCGTCGACCGTGAGGATGAGGCTCCCGTCACGGGACCAGCCGGCAGCCACGGGGGAGGAGTCCGTGGCGAGGACCTCCCGCGCCGCCCGGCTCCTGGCCACCGTCGTGCGGAACAGCCTCGAGTGGTCCTCGTCGGGCACGAGGCAGACGTAGCTGCCCTCCCCGCTGGGGGCGCTCATGAGGACCGGCAGGCACCCGTCCGGGAACGTGCCCGGGGCGCAGCCCGCGAAGGAGGGCTTCTCGCCGAGGAGCGTGTAGAGGGAGTAGACCTCGAGGCGGTCGTTCACGAGGTCGCTGCCATCGGCCAGCTCCTCGTCGCTCGGGAGCGGGGCGATGAGGAGGCGACCCGCCTCGGTGAAGGCCATGACGTAGTCGACCAAGTCTCGCACGCGCGATGCGGCGATCACCTGGTCGCCGCAGGAGTCGGCGTCGTAGAGCCGCATGTCGTCGGAGACGAGCGCCACGGTGTCGCCGACCGCGACGGCGGACCCCCCGTCGCGGACGGGGATGACGCGCGCGTACATCCCCTCCCCCCAGGGGTCCGTGTCGTCGAGCGAGCGCTCCGCGGAGGTGGAGCCGTCCTGTCCGAGCGCGGCGAGGGCCAGGGTGGAACCCCGCCGTCCGTGCAGCACGAGGAAGGGCGAGCTGTCGCCCTCTGGTCCCGCGTCGCCGGCGATGGCCAGGTCGAGAATCTCGTCCTGCCCGGGCAGCCCCGTCGGAAGGGGTCCCGAGCAGGCGCCGTCCGGCGTCCCGGATGCCAGGTACCAGCGCTTGGCGCCCGCGCCGCCAGCGCCCTCGCCCTCATCCTCGGTCAGGGCCGCCACGAGGAAGCGGCCCTGTCCCTGGTCCCAGGCGACCTGGCAGGAGGCGTGACCCTCGGCGTAGCGGACGAGGGGGCCCGCGGGGACGCCGGTCTCGAACGTGTGCCGCTCCTGGCCGGTCTCGACGTCGACGAGGTGCAGCACCAGCTGACTCGTCCCCTCGTCGGCCTCGGCGAAGAGCAGCGAGTCGGCTGCGTACGAGGCGTCGAAGGAGCTTCCCGGCAGGCTCGTCCTGGGGTAGAACCACGCGTTCGACCACACTCGCTCGCCCGTGCCCATGTCGATACCCTCCGAGAAGTTCCTGTCCCCCGTGCAGCACAGTGCGAGGACGGAGCCGTCTTGGGAGAGGTACAGGTCGAGGTACTCGTCGGCGCCCGGGGACAGGCTCGCGAGCTCGTGTGCGAGGTCGTGGCTCTCCCAGAGGACGTCTCCGGTCCCGGCGTCGAGGCACCTCACGACGTCCTCCGCGTCCACCACGACGAGGCGACTGCCGTCGCTGGTCGGGACCATCAGCACGACGTCGGCGGGGAGGTCGGCGAGGAGCTCGAAGGTCATGTCGTCGCCGTAGGCGCCGGTCGCCTCCGCGAGGGTCCGTTCGGCCCGCGCGCTCGCCGGGCCGTCCGGATCGAGCTCGAGGGACTCGATCGCGGAGGCGGACGCCTCCCGGAGGTCCAGCGCGTCGAGCTGGAGCCGGGCGTTGCTCGCGGCGGTGGCGGCGTCGTGCTCCTGGATGCTCCGCCTCTGGCTGGCCATGGTCAGGGCGGCATGGATGGAGGCGACCGCGACGACGAGGAGGATGGCCGCGGCGACGCCTGAGGCCACGGCGAGTCGACGCGCGCGGTAGCGGCGCTCGCGCTGCCAGAGGGAGTCGAAGCTGACCTGCGACAGGGTGGCGAGGATCCTGACCGCCTCCCTGCGGAAGCTCGCCGGACGGTACCTCCCGGACCCGTCCGTGAGGTTCGCCGACAGGGGGCTGTGGGCGCGGGCGCCGCGGCCGTCGTGTCCCTGGTCCGCGAGGAGCGCCTCCGGGATGACCTCCTCGGGGTCGCCGGAGACGAGGACGGTCAGGACGTGCTTGAGGTCGCGCGTGGCGAGGAAGTGGTCGATCTCCGCGAGGACCCAGGGTGATTTCCTCGTCTCCTCCGAGCAGACGACGATCAGGTATTCGCTCTGGTCCAGCGCCGCCTTGAGGCTGGCGTCGAGGTCGCACGAGAGCGAGAGCTCCGTCTCGTCGCGGAAGACGACGTAGCGTGCGGGCGCGGTATCGTCCTCGTCCCGTCCGCCGTCGCCGCGCGGCGGACGGGCATGCTCAATCGCGGACTGGATCCGGGCGGCGACGCGCTTGTCGCGCCTGTTGTGGCGATAGCTGATGAACGCCTTGTACCGGTACACGCATGCCTCCCTGTGGTGGCGGGGTCGGTCTTCGGGGCCGCCTACGGGGCGGGGAACCACGCGAGCCTCAGGACGTCTGCGGTCGCGAGAATCATGCCCGCGTCGAGGGACTGGAAGAGGTCGAACTCCTCGCTCCGCCTGCGGTAGCGCGCGAAGCGCTCGTCGGGGCGGGGGGCCTCCCCGTCGCGTGCGCCCGCGTACTCTCCGGCGTGGTACTCGTAGTCGAGCTGGCGCTGCAGCTCCTCGAGCTCGTCCCAGGAGCAGATGCAGGGGTGGACCTTCGCGATCTGCACCATGTGGCTCGGTGCCCCGTTCCTGATGCACTGGACCGCCTGGTAGGGGTCGGGCCGGCCGTCGCGGCCGCACATGCCGACCCAGCCGCGGCTCTGCATGTGCCGCCGCCAGCGGACGTGCTCAAAGCGTTCGAGCTCCTTCAGGAGGAGGCACCTCTCGACCCGACCCCCGCGGGCGCTTCTGCGCAGCCGGTCCTCGAAGGCCCGGGCGAGGAGCCGCCTCGCGTCGGCGTCCCACCAGGCGCCTGCGTCCTGCACGTACCACGCCTCCGGGAAGACGCCCGCGGCGAAGAGCCGGTAGGGGAGGCTCGCCGCGCACGCCCGAGAGCTGTCCCTCTGGTAGAGGCGGCCGAAGTAGCCGTCCAGCTCCTCGTAGCGCCCGTCCGCCGCGGGCCCGGCCCCGCAGTACACGAGGTGGACGCACTCGGCCGCCCGCTCGATGGCGTCTCGGCCGAGGTTAGACCAGGCGTAGCGCTCCTCGGGCGAGCCGAACGTGACGAAGCCGTAGTTGTTGAACCACTGGTTGGCGTGCTCCTCGCCCTTGGGGACCATGAGGTTGGCCCCGAGGGACGCGAGCGAGGGGTCGGAGCACGGCACCGCGATGACGGGCCTCGTGGCGGCGTAGTCCCGGGTCCTCCCCGCGGCGACCGCGCAGCGGACGCTCGTCTCGCGGACGTGCGCGGCGAGCGAGAGGTTGCCCAGGTCGGAGCCGGTGTCGACGACGTAGTAGAGGAGGTCGCCCGTAGCCTCGAGCCCCTCGAGCGCCCTCGTGAGGGCGGGGGAGGAGAGGTCGACGTCGCTGTAGGCGAGCTCGATGGGCGCCAGGCCGTCGTCGGCGAAGGGGGGCTCGCCCCCGGTGGCCTCTCCGTCGTCGCGGACCGCCCTCCCCAGTGGCCTGAGCCGCGAGTAGGGCGACATGCCGGGGCACTTCGCGCCCAGGGCGGCATAGAGCCCGGAGGCGTGGGGGGAGAGCACGGAGACCTTCGTCGTGACCCCCTCGCCGCAGACGGGGAGGGCGAACGCCTCCCGGACGAGCCAGGACGCGAGCGAGGCGTCCGCGTTCGAGCTGAGGACGACCACGTGGAGCGTCTGGTCGTCCGCGCTCTCGCGGATCGCCTTGGAGGTGAGGCGGTAGAAGGGCGGGTGGCGCACGAGGAGCCCGAGGGCCGCCTCGTGCGCGTCGTCCACCAGGAAGACGCGGACCGTGCGAAGCGCGTCGGGGTTGGAGGATCGGACGAGGTTGAGCGCCGTGTCGATGACGGGGGAGGCCAGCTCCTCGTCGCAGCGGACGACGACCTCGGTCACGGGGGCGTCGGCCTCCGCGCCCCCTGGCGCCTCGGCGTGCTGCACGAGGTCGAGCACGGCGAGGGCGTCGAGGACGTTCCTCTCGAGGTCGTCGTCCAGAAGGACGACGCGCAGCCCCCCGTGCGCCCCCGCGTCGAGGGCGCTGGAGAGCGAGGGGCCGGAGAAGGACGTGAGGACGCGGAGGTCTGTCGTGGCGGGCATGGTCTGCCGCAGGAGGGAGGTGAGGTCGTTCTCGCAGTTGGCGACGCAGGTCCCGAAGTCGTCCGCGGCCTGGTTCGCGTCCGCGCGCCCCGGGGCGCGGAGGATGTCCGGGGAGGTCACCTGCCGGCGGGCCTCCCCGCAGCCGTGGAAGTACGCCTCGCGGAAGACGTCGCCGACGGAGAGGAAGGCGCCCGGGACCGGGCAGGCCGCCACGTCGGTCTCGCAGCAGCACCCGAGCACGTAGAGGGCATCGCCCCTGGTCTTGGCCTGCGCGAAGTAGCAGGTCTCGAGCAGGTCGCAGGCGCTCCGGTAGGCCTCTGCGTACCTGCCCGCGGAGAGCAGCGACCGCGCCCGCGCGAGCTTGGCCGACGCGATCCGGTCGTCTTCGAGGAGGTCCTGCTCGCCGGCTCCCTCCCCGCCGCGCGCGTCCTGCGCCCCCGCGAGGGCCCCGTCGGGGGCGCAGGACGCGTCAGGCCGGCCTGCTCCGACGCCGGGGAGGATCAGGCTCGCGAGGTGGTCGACGGGCGCCGTGCAGCCGGGGGAGTCGTAGTGCTCCCAGAGGTAGTAGGTGGAGGCGATGAGCGAGAGCGTCGCGAGGAGGTCGGGCAGGGACCTCCCGTCGAAGGGGTCCCTGCCGACGGGAACCGCGTCGAACGTCCCCTCGTCCGGCCCGGCCGCGCGCACCCCGAGCGCGGCCGGGAGGTCGAGGCCGGGGAGGCTGAGGTCCTCCCCGTAGCTCCAGAGGTGCGCCCCCGTGCTGCGCCTGGCCTCGCAGGAGGTGTCGGGGACCGCGCCGCTCCTGTCGTCGGAGAGCAGGGTGCGCAGGTGCCGGCGGAAGACGTCGAGCTCCTCGGGTGCCAGGCCGGAGACGACCTCCTCCCAGCGCGCGGCGAAGGCCTGCTGGTAGGGGAAGTCCCCGGGGGCGTACGGGAGGCCGGTTCCGGGGTCGAGCGGGCTCCTCAGCAGGAGCTCCATGATCTGGGTGCAGCTCCTGCGCCCGGAGTCGCTGCCGCAGAAGAAGCGGGTCCTCGTCGCCCCGCGCGAGATCCGGGAGAGCACGCCCTTGTCGGCGTCGGTCAGGGGGCCCGAGGACAGGGCGTCGGAGATCATCCGGACCATGTCGCCCTGGCTCAGGTTGGGTGGGACGAGGTTGTTCCAGTGGATGGCGTTCGTGGTCTGTGACCTCCGGCTCATGTGGGTTTCTCCTTTTATTATATGGGGACCGCGGCGGGACTCCCGTGCCCGTGGGGTGGCCGGTGCGGCCGGCCTCGCTACTTCCGGTCCATCGAGATGGTCTCGCCGCCACTCTCGAGGACGAGGTGCCCGCTCTCGTCGATGTGATACGTGCACGAGAGGTTATCCAGGCCGGCCCCGAAGGTGAGCACGCCGTCGCTCGCGATGCCCTGGAACGAGGCGGCGTTGTCCTTGCTGTGGTAGGTCATCGTCGCGTCGCTGCCGTCGATGGTGATGGTGACGTAGTCATCCGGGCTGCCGGGGACCTCGGTGACCCAGGTGCCGTCCGAGGAGGAGCAGGCGGAGAGCAGGAGGCTCGCGACGAGCGCCAGCACGATCAGGACGATGGCGGGACGGGTGCGCGTGACGGTCTTCTCGATGGTCTCTTCCATGGTCTTCTCCTTTCGTCGGGCGTCTTCCCGGCGCCCTGCCTCCCGGCCCTGCGCCGGTCGGTCTCTGACTGGGACCACTATCGGGGAGGCGGGGCGTTTCAGGTAGGGCGTCCGGGGCGGCGCCGTGGAACGCCGGCGCACGAAACGTGAAACGCGAAGCGGGCGAGCGCGCCCGCTCGGGCACCTCCCTCAACCAGGCCTTTTCTCCGCACAGCCAAAGATAACAACCGTCCGCCCGAACTTGTTTGAACAAATGCTCAGGCGACCGTACCCTCTTATCAGCGAGTCGGTTGTTCAAACAAGAGGACGCGTCACGCACCCATCCGGGCCGTCCTCCTGGGGGCAGCCGCGGGGCGGGCGAGGTCGCCCTCCCCGGCTCGGATCGAGGCGGACGGGATGGTCCCGTCCCAGGGCATGAGGGGGAGTATCCATGAACACCAACATCTCTCGTCGCAACTTCCTCGCGGGCAGCGCCTTCGCCCTCGCAGGGCTGGGCCTCGCCGGCTGCTCCGGCTCGGGCTCCGGCTCCTCCGACTCCTCGGCCGCGTCCGGGGCCTCGGGCTCGGTCTACTACCTCAACTTCAAGCCCGAGGCCGACCAGGCCTGGCAGGACCTCGCCAAGAAGTACACCGACGAGACGGGCGTCGAGGTCAAGGTCGTGACGGCCGCCTCCGGTACCTACGAGGAGAAGCTCAAGAGCGAGATGGCCAAGAGCTCCGCGCCGACGCTCTTCCAGGTGAGCGGCTACGTGGGCCTGGAGAACTGGAAGGAGTACTGCGCCGACCTCTCCGGCTCCGACGTCTACGGCGAGCTCACCAACCTCGACCTCGTCCTCAAGGACGAGGGCAAGGTCGACGCGATCGGCTTCGTCGAGGAGGACTACGGCATCGTCTACAACAAGGCGCTCCTGACCAAGGCCGGCTACTCCGCCTCCGACATCACGAGCTTCGCCGCGCTCAAGAAGGTCGCCGACGACATCCAGGCGCGCAAGGACGAGCTCGGCGTCAAGGGCGCCTTCGTGAGCTCCGGCCTCGACTCCAGCTCCAGCTGGCGCTTCACCAACCACCTCGCCAACATGCCGCTGTGGTTCGAGTTCCAGGACGACAACGTCACCAACCCCGACACCATCAAGGGCACCTACCTGCCCAACTACAAGGACATCTTCGACCTGTACACGACCGACTCGACGGTCGACAAGTCCCAGCTCTCCGCCAAGACCTCCGACGACGCGGTCGCGGAGTTCGTGGGCGGCGAGGCCGTGTTCTACCAGACCGGCTCCTGGGACTACAAGAACATCAAGGCCCTCGGCGACGACAACCTCGGACTGCTCCCGATCTACATCGGCGTGGGCGACGAGGCCAAGCAGGGAATCTGCGCGGGCACCGAGAACTACTGGGCCGTCAACGCCGACGCCGCCGAGGAGGACCAGAAGGCCACCCTCGACTTCCTGAAGTGGGTCGTGACCTCCGACGAGGGCACCGCTGCGCTCGCCGACGACATGGGCTTCAACTGCCCGTTCAAGAGCGCGAAGGAGCCCTCCAACCCGATCTACGCCCAGGCCAAGGAGATCACCGCCTCCGGCAAGTCCCCGGTCGGCTGGGCCTTCTCCGTCCAGCCCAACCAGGAGTACCGCGACGACCTGGCGAGCGCCCTCACCTCCTACGCCTCCGGTGGCTCGTGGGACGAGGTCAAGACGGCCTTCGTCGACAACTGGGCGACCGAGAAGGCGTCCAACAAGTAGCTAGCGCTTGGGTGGGGGCGGGGCGCCGGCGCGGCGTCCCGCCCCTCGGCTGAGGGGGTAGCCATGGGAAAGGTACTCAGGAGATGGTGGCCGCTGTTCGTGCTGCCGTGTGCGCTCTCCTTCACGTTCGGCTTCATCATCCCGTTCGTGCAGGGCGCCTACCTGTCGTTCTGCGAGTTCAAGGTCATCAATAAGGCCAAGTTCGTCGGCCTGTCCAACTACGTCGCCGCCTTCCAGGACGAGCAGTTCGTGCACGCCTTCTGGCTCACGGCGCTCTTCGCCCTCGTGGTGACGGTCCTCGTCAACGTGATCGCCCTCGCGATCGCGCTCGCGCTCACGCGCAGCCGTCTCGGGGGTACCAACGTCTTCCGCACCGTGTTCTTCATGCCCAACCTGATCGGTGGCATCGTGCTCGGCTACATCTGGAACATCCTGATCAACGCCGTGCTCTCCGTCGCCGGCCAGCAGCTCCTCGCGCTCAACACCACGGCGGGCTTCTGGGGCCTCGTGATCCTCACCCTTTGGCAGCAGGTCGGCTACATGATGATCATCTACATCGCGGGCCTGCAGTCGATCCCCTCGGACTACCTCGAGGCCGCCAAGGTCGACGGCGCCACCGCCTGGCAGACGCTGTGGAAGGTCAAGATCCCCAACCTCATGCCCACGATCACGATCTGCCTGTTCCTGACCATCACCAACGGCTTCAAGCTCTTCGACCAGAACCTCGCGCTCACCGGCGGCGACCCCAACCACATGAGCGAGCTCCTCGCGCTGAACATCTACAACACGTTCTACTCGCGGGTGGGCGCCAAGTGGATGGGCATCGGCCAGGCCAAGGCCGTGATCTTCTGCGTCCTCGTCATCGCCATCGCCCTCGTCCAGCTCAAGATCACGAAGTCCAAGGAGGTGCAGCAGTAATGGTGCGCGAGAGAAGGGTCAACCGCGTGCTCTCCGTCGTCTTCACGATCCTGAGCCTCGCGTGGGTCTACCCGATGTTCATGATCTTCGTGAACTCCTTCAAGCAGGAGAACGCGATCAACACCACGAGCGTGTTCGAGCTGCTCAACGCCGGCAACTTCGACGGCATCGCCAACTACGTCAACGCGCTCACGCGCCAGGGCTTCGCCTTCGCCTTCGGCTACTCGCTGCTGATCACGGTCACCTCGGTCGTGCTGATCCTGGTGTGCTGCTCCATGTGCGCCTGGTACGTGGTGCGCGTGAACGACCGCTTCTGCAAGGCCCTGTACTACCTGTTCGTGTTCTCCATGGTCGTCCCGTTCCAGATGCTGATGTTCACGCTCTCGACCCTGGCGGACAACCTCGGGCTCAACACCCCGTACAACATCTGCTTCATCTACCTCGGCTTCGGTGCGGGGCTGGCGGTGTTCATGTTCGCCGGCTTCGTGAAGACCATCCCCACGGAGATCGAGGAGGCGGCCATGATCGACGGCTGCAACCCCGTGCAGACCTTCTTCCACGTGGTGCTGCCCATCATGAAGCCCACCTACATCTCCGTCGGCATCCTCGAGACCATGTGGGTCTGGAACGACTACCTCCTGCCCTACCTGGTGCTCGACTCCACGAAGTACCGCACGATCCCGATCTTGATCCAGTATTTCCGCGGCGGCTACGGCCACGTGGAGCTCGGTCCCATGATGGCCTGCATCATGATGGTCATCATCCCGATCGTCGTGGTCTACCTGCTCTGCCAGAAGTACATCATCGACGGCGTCGTCGCGGGCGCGGTCAAGGGCTAGGGGCGTCCGGCCCTTCGGGGGAGGGCCGGGGGCATTCAAGGAACGCTTGGCGCCGGCGGTGCCGGCGAGACACGAGGAGGAACCAACCATGGCCGAGGTGCAGCTCAAGAGCCTGCGCAAGGTGTATCCGCACGAGCGTGGCGCAAGGCACGGCATCGGCAAGAAGAGGGCGTCCCAGCGCAAGTCCAACCTCGAGGTCACCGACGAGGGCGTCGTGGCGGTGCAGGACTTCGACCTCACGGTCCACGACAAGGAGTTCGTCGTCCTGGTCGGGCCGTCGGGCTGCGGCAAGTCCACCACGCTGCGCATGATCGCCGGCCTCGAGGACATCACCTCGGGCGACCTCCTGATCGACGGGAAGCGCGTCAACGACGTGGCGCCCAAGGACCGCGACATCGCCATGGTCTTCCAGAGCTACGCCCTGTACCCCAACATGACGGTGTATGAGAACATGGCCTTCACGCTGCGCCTCAAGAAGGTCCCCGACGCCGAGGTGGACGAGAAGGTCCGCGCGGCCGCCAAGACCCTCGGCATCACGGAGTACCTTGACCGCAAGCCCAGGGCGCTCTCCGGCGGGCAGCGCCAGCGCGTCGCCATCGGCCGCGCCATCGTGCGCAACCCCAAGGTCTTCCTGATGGACGAGCCGCTCTCCAACCTCGACGCGAAGCTGCGCAACCAGATGCGCGCCGAGCTCATCAAGCTGCGCCACAAGGTCGACGGCACCTTCGTCTACGTGACCCACGACCAGACCGAGGCCATGACCCTGGGCGACCGCATCGTGGTCATGCGCGACGGCTACGTCCAGCAGGTCGGCACCCCGCAGGAGGTCTTCGACCACCCCGCGAACCTCTTCGTGGCGGGCTTCATCGGCATGCCGCAGATGAACTTCTTCCCCGCCGCGCTCCGCAAGGCCCAAGGCGGCTACGAGCTCGCCACGGACTTCGGCTGCGTGCCCCTGGCGGAGCGCACCTCCCGCGCGCTCGCCCAGGCGGGCGCGGGCGAGGCCGAGGTCACGGCGGGCGTGCGCCCCGAGCAGATCCAGGTCCACGCGACCCAGGTCGAAGGCGCCCTGCACGCCGTCATCGACGTCTCCGAGCTCATGGGCTCGACCGTCCACGTCCACGCCCGCGTCGGCGCCAACGACTTCGTCTTCGTCGTGCCCACGGCAGAGCTCAGCCGCGAGGACGGCAGGGCGTATGCTGACGGCGACGAGATCTGGTTCACCTTCGAGCCCAACGCCGTCCACCTCTTCGACCGCGCGACCGAGAAGAACCTGATCTAGGCGCGCGGCAAGCCGCGCCCAGAGTCGCGCAAGCCAGTCCCCCCTCGTGCCGGGGCCCCGGGGACCCTCCCCGGGGCCCACCCCAAGGTCGGCGACGGCGGGGGCGTCCATCCGCCCGACCCGGCGGCGTGCCCCAGGCGGCCGGGCGGGGACGACCAGACAAGGGAGAGTGATTCGAGTGCGTGCAAGCGGAGTGCTGATGCCCGTGAGCGCCCTTCCCGGCCCCTACGGCATCGGGTCCTTCGGCCGGGCGGCCTACGACTTCGTCGACTTCCTGGTGCGGACGAGGCAGCGCTACTGGCAGATCCTGCCCCTCACCACGACGGGCTTCGGCGACTCGCCCTACCAGTCCTTCTCGGCCTTCGCCGGCAACCCCAACTTCATCGACCTCGACGACCTTCTCGAGCGGGGCCTGCTCACCGAGGCGGACCTCGCCGGCGCCGACTTCGGTGCCGACCCCGGGCTCGTGGACTACGGGCGCATCTTCACGGAGCGCCGGCGGGTGCTCGAGCGCGCGGTGCCGCGCTTCTTCGCCGACCCTCCCGCCGACCTCGACGCCTTCCTCGCGGACAACGCCTCCTGGCTCGATCCCTACTGCGAGTTCATGGCGGTAAAGGAGGCGTTCGGCCTCAAGGCCTACCACGAGTGGCCGCCCGCGCTGAGGAGGCGCGGCGCGGCGTCCGCGCGGGTGGCCGCGGGCAGGCCGGAGGCCGTGCGCTACCACCGGATGACCCAGTACCTGTTCTTCTCGCAGTGGCGGCGCCTCAAGCGCCACGCGAACGACAACGGCGTGCTCGTGATTGGCGACATCCCGATCTACGTGTCGCGCGACTCGGTCGAGATGTGGTCCTCCCCGGAGCTCTTCCTGACCGACGCCGCGGGCGACCCCACGAGCGTGGCCGGAACGCCGCCCGACCAGTTCTCCAGCACGGGCCAGTACTGGGGCAACCCCATCTACGACTGGCGGGCCATGGAGGCCGACGGCTTCTCCTGGTGGGTCGGGCGGATGCGCGCGGCGCTTGGGCTCTACGACGTGGTGAGGATTGACCACTTCCGCGGCTTCGAGTCGTTCTGGGAGGTGCCCTTCGGCTCTGCGACCTCCGCCTCCGGCAGCTGGTCCAAGGGCCCGGGGACGCGCCTGTTCGAGCGGCTCTCCGCCGAGCTGGGCGAGCTTCCCGTCATCGCCGAGGACCTCGGGTTCCTGACGCCGGAGGTCGTGCGGATGGTGGGGGAGACGGGCTTCCCGGGCATGAAGGTCCTCCAGTTCGCCTTCGACGGGCGCCACGACTCCTACTACCTGCCGCACCACTACGCCCCCAACACCGTGGCCTACGTGGGGACGCACGACAACCAGACGGCGCGCGGCTGGTACGAGACGACGGCGACGCCGCTCCAGCGCGAGCAGGCCGACCGCTACCTCCACCGCGCGCCGGGCGAGCCCGCCTCGGCGGCCTTCGTGCGCGGGATAGCGGCCAGCCCGAGCGACACGTGCGTCTACTGCATGCAGGACCTTCTCGACCTGGGCGACGAGGCGCGGATCAACGTCCCCGCGACGGTGGGCGGCAACTGGCGCTGGCGCCTGCTTCCGGGCGCCGTCACGCGCGAGGTGGAGGAGGGGTTGGCGCGGCTGACCGAGACCTACTTCAGGGTGCCCGGCGCCCCGGCGCCGGAGCTGCCCCAGTAGGGGCGCCGGGCGTCCGCATCGACTTCGACGAGGAGGGACTTCCATGATCGACCTTGAGGGGAGCGCCCGCGAGGCGTTCGGCAGGGGGCTGGCGGAGCTCGGCGACGACGAGGTCTGCCGGCTGCTGCAGGACCTGGTGAGGGAGCGGGCGCGGGAGCTGCCCGTGGTGCACGGCAAGCGGCGGCTCTACTACGTCTCCGCTGAGTTCTTGATCGGCAAGCTTCTGACCTGCAACCTCATCAACCTCGGGATCTACGACGAGGTCAGGTCCCAGCTCGCGGCGGCCGGCCACGACCTCGCCCGCGTAGAGGAGAGCGAGGTGGAGCCGGCGCTCGGCAACGGCGGCCTCGGCAGGCTCGCCGCCTGCTTCCTCGACTCGATCGCCACGCTGGGGTTGCCCGGCGACGGCGTGGGCCTCAACTACCACTACGGCCTCTTCCGCCAGCGCTTCTCGTACAAGCAGCAGACGGCGGTGCCCGACGAGTGGCTCGGTCGCCAGGACGTCCTGAACGACGAGGGCACGGGCTTCACGGTGAGGTTCGGCGGCTTCTCCGTCACCTCCCACCTCTACTCCATCGACGTCCTGGGCTACGGGCGCGGCGCCAAGGACCGCCTGCGCCTCTTCGACCTGGAGGGCGCGGACGACTCGCTCGTGCCCGCCGACTCCATCGACTTCGACAAGACCCAGGTCTCGCGCAACCTCACGCTCTTCCTCTACCCGGACGACTCAGACGAGGACGGCAGGCTCCTTCGCGTCTACCAGCAGTACTTCATGGTGAGCAACGCGGCGCAGCTCATCGTCGCCGAGGCCCTCGGGCGCGGGAGCCGCCTCACCGACCTGGACGAGTACGCGGTCGTCCAGATCAACGACACGCACCCCACGATGGTCATCCCCGAGCTCGTCCGCATCCTCGTGGACGAGCACGGCGTCGCCTTCGACGACGCGGTGGCGGTCGTGCGCCGCATGGTGGCCTACACCAACCACACCATCCTCGCGGAGGCCCTCGAGAAGTGGCCGCTCGCCTACCTCGAGCGCGTGGCGCCGCGCGTTGCCCAGATCATCGTGAGGCTCGACGAGCTCGCCAAGGAGCGCTGCGGCGACCCGGAGGTGGCCATAATCGCCGACGGCGTGGTCCACATGGCCCGCCTTGCCATCCACTACGGCTTCAGCGTGAACGGCGTGGCGGAGCTGCACACGCGGATCCTCGAGCAGACCGAGCTCCACCCGTTCTTCGAGCTCTACCCCGAGCGGTTCTCCAACAAGACCAACGGCATCACCTTCCGCCGCTGGCTGATGGCGGCCAACCCCGACCTGACCGACCTGATCGACCGCACGATCGGGACGGGCTGGCACCGGACGGCCGACCTCTCGTCGCTCGCCGCCCACGCGGACGACGCCGGCGTGCTCGAGGGGCTCGCGCGCGCCAAGGAGGGCGCCAAGGCGCGGATGCGCGACTTCCTCTGGCGGCGCCAGGGCGTGCGCGTGCCCGAGGACGCCATCGTCGACGTGCAGGTCAAGCGCTTCCATGAGTACAAGCGCCAGCAGATGCTCGCGCTCTACATAATCTGGAAGTACCTCGACATCAAGAACGGCAACCGCCCCGCGCGCCCGATCACGATCGTCTTCGGCGGCAAGGCGGCGCCTGCCTACACCATCGCCCAGGACGTCATCCACCTGGTCGTGACCCTGGGCGCCTGGATTGCCAACGACCCCGCCGTCGCCCCCTACCTGCAGGTCGTGATGGTCGAGAACTACGACGTGACGGCGGCCGAGCACCTGATACCGGCGGCGGACGTCTCCGAGCAGATCTCGCTCGCCTCCAAGGAGGCCTCGGGCACGTCCAACATGAAGTTCATGCTCAACGGGGCGGTCACGCTGTGCACCCTCGACGGCGCCAACGTGGAGATTGCCCGGCTCGTGGGGCCGGAGAGCATCTACACCTTCGGGGCCTCCAGCGAGGAGGTGGAGCGCCTCTACGCGGAGGGCTCCTACGACGCGCACGCCCTCTACCTCAGGCCCGCGACCAAGCTCCTGGTCGACTTCATCACCAACCCCCAGTTCATGGCGACGGGCTGCCCCGACAGGCTGCGCCGCCTGCACGACGACATCGCCTGGAAGGACTGGTTCATGGCCCTGCTCGACCTCGAGGAGTTCATCCGGGTGAAGGAGGTCGTCTACGCCGACTACGAGGACCGCGAGGCCTGGATGCGCAAGTCCCTCGCCAACGTCGCGGCGGCCGGCGCCTTCTCCTCGGACCGCACGATCAGGCAGTACAACGACGACATCTGGCGCCTCGTTCCCGACGAGGAGTAGCCGGGAGCGGCTGCCCCGGCACGTCGGGCGTCCCCATTGCCCCCCCTTTCGCGGCGCCCCCTCCCCTCGCCTGAGGGGAGGGGGCGCACCCTTCGGGCGCGACCGTCCCCGCGAGCGGGCCTGGGGCGCGGCGCCCGGGCGCGTCAGCGCCTGGAGACGGCGTTGTAGCGGAAGGTGTCGGGATGGCTTCTGACCTGCGTGAACTCGAACATGATGCCGTCTGAGTTGAACGACTGGCTCTCGATCACGGCGACGCAGTTGTAGGGGTCGAGACGCAGGCACTCCCTGTCGGAGTCGCTCGCGAGCTCGACCGTGATCTGGCGCTTGGAGGTCAGGATCCTCATCTTGAGGACCTGCTCGAGGTAGCGGTAGATCGAGTCCTCCGCGATGGCGGGCGTGATGCCGGGGACGGCGCTCGCGAGCAGGTAGTCCCGGTCGATCTGGCAGGCGAAGCCGTCGAGGCTGCGCACGCGCACGATGCGCACGAGCTCGGCGCCCTCCTCGAAGCCGGTGTACTCGGCGAGTCCCCTGCCGCAGGTCAGGTGCTCGAACTCCCGCACGGTCGTGCTCGGGGCCAGGCCGTTCTGCGCGGCGTACTCGCTGAAGGACTGCAGCCCGTCGAGCGAGCCGATGACGTCGCGGGAGGTCGTGCGCCAGATCACGCGCACGCCCTTGCCGTGGAGCGGCTGCACCAGGCCCTCGTCCGCCAGCATCTGGAGCGCCCGACGGACGGTGTTGCGCGAGCAGGAGTAGACGCCGACGAGCTCGTTCTCGGAGGGGAGGAACGACTGGTAGGCGTAGACGCCCTGCTGGATCTTCTCCTTGAGGTCGAGGTAGATGCCCTCGAACATCGCCTTCGGCATGGCCGTCCCCCAACCGTGGAATCGCCGTCAGTCGCCCTCGCCCGCAGCCCGCGTGGGCGAGCATCATATGTTATACGACTACCCAGCGCCTCCCGCACGCGGTATCCTTATCTTGTCTAGACAAGTGTATCGCCTGGGTGGCGCCTCGTGGCGCGTCGTCCGGCGGGCCGTCGCGCCCGCGGGCCGCGCGGGGCGCCGGGGAGGGGTCGCTCCATGATGCGGCAGGTCCAGAGGCTCGGTGGCGCCCTGTACGCGCCCGCGATGCTGTTCGCGTTCGCCGGCGTGGTCGTGGGGTTGGGGACGCTCTTCACGACCGAGGCGGTCATGGGCCCCGTCGCCGCCGAGGGCACCGCCTGGCACGACGCCTGGAGCGTGGTCCTCTCCGGCGGCTGGACCGTCTTCAACCAGCTGCCGCTCCTGTTCGCGGTCGCCCTTCCGATCGGGCTGGCCCGCAAGCAGCAGGGGCGCTGCTGCATGGAGGCGCTCGTCTCCTACCTGACCTTCAACTACTTCGTGAACACCATCCTCTCCGCGTGGGGCCCCGCCCTCGGCGTGGACCTCTCCGCCGAGGTGGGCAACGCCTCGGGCCTCGCCCTGGTCGGCGGGATCAAGACGCTCGACATGGGCATGGTGGGGGCGCTGGCGATCTCTGCCGTGGTGGTCTGGCTCCACAACCGCCTCTTCGACACGGAGCTGCCCGAGTGGCTCGGGGTCTTCTCCGGCTCCACCTTCGTCTACATGGTCTCGTTCGCGGCGATGCTGCCGTGCGCCGCGCTGGCGGCCGTCGTGTGGCCCAGGGTCCAGGTGGCCATGCTCGCCCTGCAGGGGGTGATCGCCGGCGCGGGCACCCTCGGCGTCACGGCCTTCGTGTTCCTGGAGCGTGCCCTCATCCCCTTCGGCCTGCACCACCTGCTCTACGCGCCCTTCTACTACGACAACGCCGTGGTCGCGGGCGGCATCTACTCCGCCTGGGCCCGGGCGCTGCCCCAGCTCGCGGCCACGTCCTCCCCGCTCAAGGAGGCGGCGCCCTGGGCGGCGCTCACGGCGACCGGCTGGTCCAAGGTCTTCGGCATCCCCGGCGTCGCCGCAGCCTTCTACGTCACGGCCGCGCCGGCGCGCCGCAAGCGCCTGCTCTCGCTGCTCGTGCCTGTGACCCTGACCTCGGTGCTCTGCGGCGTGACCGAGCCCATCGAGTTCACCTTCCTCTTCGTGGCCCCGCCGCTCTTCCTCGTGCACGCGGCGCTCGCGGCCCTGCTCGCGACCTGCATGAACCTCGTGGGCGTGGTCGGCGTCTTCTCGGGCGGCCTGATCGAGATGGCCTCCTTCGACCTCGTCCCGCTCGCGGGCTCCCATGGCCTCGAGTACCTGCGCGCGATCCCGGTCGGCCTGGCCTTCACCGCGATCTACTTCGTAGTGTTCCGCTTCCTGATCCTGCGCTTCGACTTCAAGACCCCGGGACGGGAGGCTGCGGGCGAGACGACCCTCTACTCCAAGGCGCAGTACCGCGCCGCCCGCGCGGCGGCGCGGGCGCACGCGTCCCTCGGCGGCGCGAATGCGACGGCGGCCCCGGGCGCGACGGCGGTCTCGGACGGGGAGGGTGCCGACGCCAGGACGGAGCAGGCGAGGCGCATCCTCGAGCTCCTGGGCGGCAGGGACAACGTCGTGGACGCCCTCAGCTGCGTCACCCGCCTGCGCGTCACCGTGCGGGACCCCGCGCTGGTGGCGGACGACGCGGCGTTCAGGGAGGCCGGCGCGATGGGCGCCGTCAAGAGGGGCGACGCCGTGCAGGTGGTCGTCGGCCTCTCGGTCGCCCAGGTGGGCGAGAGGCTCGAGGGGCTTCTCGGCAGGTGACGGCGCCCCCGGTGGCGGCGCCGGGCTTGGTGGGGCAGGTTGTCGACGGGGAGGCGGACATGGCGGGCAGGACGGGACGCGCGACGGTGTTCTTCGACATCGACGGCACGCTGGGCTGGAACGACCCCGCGTGTCCGGAGGCCCTCCCCGAGTGGGAGCGCGGGCTGAGCCCGGGGCCGAGCCCCGCCGTCGCGCGCGCGATCCGCTCGCTCGTCGCCCGCGGCAACCTGGCCTTCCTCTGCACCGGCCGCTCGCCCCACGACGTCCACCCCGCCCTCAGGGAGCTTCCCTTCTCCGGCATGGTCGCCCTCTCCGGGGCCTATATCACCCTCGGGGGCGAGGTGCTGCGCGACCGCCCCATGCCGGGCCCGCTCGTGCGCGCGGCCGACCGCGCCCTCGCGCGCGCCGGCTTCGGCATGGTGCTCGAGTGCGTGGGGGGCAAGGCCGAGGTCCGCGGCGGCGCGCTCGGCCCCGCGGCGGCCGGGGGCGCCCTCGGGCTCGACGAGGCGCTCGCGCAGGCGGGCGGCAACGAGGTCTACAAGCTCGTGCTGCCTACGGCGGCGGCGGACCTGCTGCTCGCCGACCCCGCGCTGGGGCCCGAGCTCGCGGCCTCGGCGCTCGAGCTCGGCAACTCCGAGGTGGGACTCGCGGGCAACACGAAGCGCGAGGGGGTGGTCGCGGTGCTCGGGCGGCTGGGGGAGCGGGCGGGGGAGACCTTCGCCTTCGGGGACTCCGAGAACGACCTGCCGCTCTTCTCGTCCGTGGACGTGCGCGTGGCCATGGGCAACGCCACGCCCGCGGTGAAGGAGCGGGCGGACGTCGTGTGCGGCTCCGTCACCGACGACGGGGTGGCCACGGCCCTCGCGCGGCTCGCGCTCGCGTGAGGGCTCCGTCCGAGCGCCGGCCGGGTCTCCGGCCCGGCCGCGCGGCACGCCGAGGCCGTCGGCGGGCGCGTGGTCCTTCTCTGCCAGGGGGCGACTCCTCCCCGCGAGCGGCGTGACTTGTGCTAGGATGCTCGAAGGCAACGACGAAGAGGGTTTCGCGTCGCGTGACCAGGGCACAGAGAGGGGGCTCGCCGGCTGAGAGGCTCCCGCCAGGGTCGACGGGGGACGTTCACTTCACCAGCTGCGACCTCAAAGCCCCTCCGGGGCGAGTAGGGAAGCCGTCCGCCCCACGGAACGGGGCTCAACGAGTGGGCGCTCGCAAACACATAGCGCGTGGCGTCAATCAAGGTGGTACCGCGGATTCTTCCGTCCTTGGGCTCGGTCCAGGGACGTTTTTTTGTGCCTGGGCGGTCTTCTGGGGGCCGGCGCGCCGGCCCCGACGAATGCTCGAAAGGGGTTTCACATGTCGATGTCCGATGACCTCAAGGCGATCGAGGAGCGGGTGCAGGAGGGGCTCGGCTCCGCCACCTCCCTCGCGGACCTGGAGCGGATCCGCGTCGCGGCGCTGGGCAAGAAGGGCTCCGTCACGGCCCTCATGCACATGATGGGTAAGGTGCCGCCCGAGGAGCGCCCCGCCATGGGCAAGCTCGCCAACGCGGTGAGGGCCAACGTGGACGCGGCCATCAAGGAGCGCAAGGTCCAGCTGGCCAAGGAGGCGCTCGAGAGGCGCATCGCCAGCGAGGCCGTCGACGTCACGCTGCCGGGGCGGCGCCTCTCGCCGGGTACCCAGCACCTCATCAACCAGATCCGCGAGGAGGCCGAGGACATCTTCTGCGGCCTGGGCTACACCGTCGAGGACGGCCCCTTCGTGGAGACGACCTACTACAACTTCACCGCGCTCAACGCCCCCGAGGACCATCCCAGCCGCTCGGCCAAGGACACCTTCTACGTGGTGGACAACGCGCCCGAGGGCAAGGAGGCCCACGTCCTGGGCGAGTCCGACGTCCTTCTCCGCACCCAGACCTCCGGCGTGCAGGTGCACGTGATGGAGGAGAAGAAGCCGCCCATCTACATGGTCTGCCCGGGCACGGTCTTCCGCCCCGACACCCCCGACGCCAACCACCTGCCGCAGTTCACGCAGATGGAGGGCCTCGTGGTTGACGAGGGCATCACCTTCGGCGACCTCAAGGGCACGCTCGACTACTTCACGCGCGAGATGTTCGGCAAGGACCGCGCCACGCGCTACCGCCCGCACTTCTTCCCCTTCACGGAGCCCAGCTGCGAGGTCGACGTCTCCTGCGGCGTCTGCCACGGCAAGGGCTGCCGCTTCTGCAAGGGCACGGGCTGGCTCGAGATCCTGGGCTGCGGCATGGTCGACCCCAACGTCTTCGGGTACGTGGGCATCGATCCCGAGAAGTACTCCGGCTTCGCGTTCGGCATCGGCCTGGAGCGCGTCGCGGCGCTGCGCTACGACCTGCCCGACCTGCGCATGCTCATGACCGGCGACATGCGCTTCCTGAAGCAGTTCTAGCCCGGGCGAGACAGATGACCCGCGCGCGCGGCGCGCGAGAAAGGCAGATGTGGACATGCGCGTTTCATACGAGTGGCTCAAGACGATGGTCGACGTGCCCGACGACCCCAAGGACCTGGTCGCGGAGTTCGTGCGCACCGGCACCGAGGTCGAGTCCGTCGAGAGGGTGGGGGCGGACCTCGCCAACGTGGTCACCGCCCGGGTGGTCTCCAAGGAGCGCCACCCCGACTCCGACCACATGTGGCTGTGCAAGGTCGACGTGGGCGAGCGCAACCTCGGCGCCGACGGTGCCCCCGAGCCGCTGCAGATCGTCTGCGGCGCCCAGAACTTCGAGGCCGGCGACCACATCGTCACCGCGCTCGTGGGGGCGGTGCTGCCCGGCGGCGTGAAGATCAAGAAGTCGAAGCTGCGCGGCGTCGAGTCGTTCGGCATGAACTGCTCGGAGCGCGAGCTCGGCATGGGCAACGACCACGACGGCATCATCATCCTGCCCAAGGACGCCCCGGTGGGCATGGACTACACGGACTACCTCGGCAGCTCCGACACCGTGATCGACTGCGAGATCACCCCCAACCGCCCGGACTGCCTGTCCATGGTGGGCATGGCCACCGAGGTCGCGGCCGTCCTCGACGAGGACGCCCACGTCGAGCTGCCGCGGATCGCCCACGAGGACCCCTCCGTGCGCACGGCGGACCTCGTCGACGTCACCATCGACGACGCCTCGCTCTGCCAGCGCTACACGGCGCGCGTCGTGCGCGGTGTGAAGATTGGCCCCAGCCCCGAGTGGCTCGCGCGCCGCGTCATCGCCGCGGGCAGCCGCCCCATCAACAACGTCGTCGACGTGACCAACTACGTGATGTACCTCACCGGCCAGCCTCTGCACGCCTTCGACCTGCGCAAGCTCTCCGAGCGCGACGGGAGGCGCCACGTTGTGGTGAGGGCCGCGCACGAGGGCGAGCACGTGACCACGCTGGACGGCAAGGACCGCGCGCTCACTCCCGACATGGTCGTCATCACCGACGACGGCAGGGAGCCCGTGGCCCTGGCGGGCGTGATGGGCGGCCTCGACTCCGAGATCGACGAAGGCACCGTCGACGTCCTCCTCGAGAGCGCCGTCTTCGAGCCGGGCCACATCAGCCGCACGAGCCGCAACCTCGACCTCATGAGCGAGGCCTCGATCCGCTACGAGCGCCAGGTCGACGCCGCCGGCTGCGCCACCGTCTCCGACGTGGCGGCCGCCCTCTTCGAGCAGTGCTGCGGCGCCACAGTGTGCGAGGGCATGGTCGACGAGTACCCCGTGCCGCCCGTGCCGGCCAGGGTCTCCCTGCGCCCCGACCGCGTGCGCGCCCTCTCGGGCGCCCCGATCGAGACCTCGTTCATGGTCGGGCGCCTGCGCCGCCTCGGCTGCGAGGTCGCGGAGGGCGCGGACGAGCACGCCACCCTCGAGGTCGTGGCCCCCACCTCCCGTCCCGACCTCACGCGCGAGTGCGACCTCGTCGAGGAGGTCCTGCGCCTGTGGGGCGAGGGCGACGTGGAGCCGACGCTGCCCGCGGCGCGCAACCACGCCGGCGGCCTCACCGTCGAGCAGCAGCGCCTGCGCCTGGTCGGTCGCACCCTGCGCGCCGCCGGCCTCTCCGAGACGATGACCTACAACTTCGCCGACCCGCGCGACCTCGAGCGCCTCGGCGTGCCGGACGAGGGCAGGGGCGTCCCCGTCAAGATCATGCACCCGCTCGTGGCCGACCAGGGCGAGATGCGCCGCGACCTTCTCCCCGGCCTCTTGCGTTCGGTCGCCTACAACCTCGACCACGGCGTGGGGAACGTCCACCTCTACGAGGTCGGCCGCCTCTTCTTCGGCCACGAGCACAGGAGCCAGCCGGACGAGCCCACCTACGTGGCGGGCGTCATGTGCGGCGCCTGGGACGACGACCAGTGGAACCGCAAGTTCGCGAGGCTCGACTTCTTCGACGCGAAGGGCGTCGTGGAGACCCTGCTCGAGGCCCTGCGCCTGACAAAGGTCCGCTTCCGCGTGGCCGACGCCAAGGCCTACCCGTGGCTGCAGCCCGGCCAGGCGGCCGAGGTCCTGGCCGACGGCGCCCTCCTGGGCTGGGTCGGCAACGTCCACCCCACGTCCCTCAAGGCCTTCGACATCGACGAGCCCGTCGTCGCCTTCGAGCTCTCCGTCGACGCGCTGCTGCGCAAGGCCAGGCGCGAGCTGCCCTACCAGGACGTGCCGACGCTGCCGGGCGTCTCGGTAGACCTGGCGCTCGTCGTGGACGAGTCGATGACGGCCGAGCAGGTCATGCAGCGCATCAGGAGCGCCGGCGGCAAGCTGCTCTCGTCGGTCCGCCTCTTCGACGTCTACCGCGACCCGGCGCGCGTGGGCGAGGGCAAGAAGTCGATGGCCTTCTCGCTCGAGTACCGCGCGGCAGACCACACCCTCACCTCCGAGGAGGTCGAGAAGGCCCACGACAAGCTGGTGCAGAAGGTCATGAAGTCCACCGGCGGCGAGGTCCGCGGCTAGCGCCTCCGACGGGGCCGGACGGAGCGCATGCGAGGGGAGGGGTCGCCTGCGGGCGGCTCCTCCCCTCATGGTCGGCCGGCCCGAGTTGTTCTCACAAGCGAACGATTTGTTCGACTGATATGATTCTGGGACGTAGTGACGTCAGGGACGATGCCGAGCGGGTCGCGTCCTCAAATCCGGAGGGAGCGTGCCGTGCCGAGCTGGAACATCCACACAGCCCACGTCGAGCGGCTCCTGGACGAGCACGGCGCCGAGGCCCTCGGGGTCCGCGACCCCAACGCCTTCCTCTTCGGCAACCTCCTGCCCGACGTCTACGTGGGCTACATGGTCCCCGACGTCAGCCACAAGATCCGCTACCGCACGACCCACTTCGCCGACCCCGCCTTCATCCCCACGCCTCACTTCAGCTACTTCGCGGGGATCTACGTGGATGGCAGGGACGCCTCGGACGTCACGCTCGGCGCCTGGGCCCACCTCGTGGCGGACCACATCTACAACCGGGAGACGCGCAGGTTCATCGACGCGATCGGCGTGAGGCCCGGAAACGAGACGCGCGTCCGTAAGCAGGGGGACTTCGACCTGTTCGGCCGCACGCTCGAGATCTCGAGCGTGCCCGAGGTGGACTCGGGGCTGGTCGACCAGGCGGCGGGGTTCCCGCAGTACGCGGTCGCCGCCGCAGACGCGCGGGCCGCCGCGCGGGTCGCCTGCGGGATCGTGCGCGCCAACGACGAGCGCCACGTCGCGGGCACGCCCACCTACAGCCTCCTCACGCCCGAGTTCTTCTCGCGCACCTTCGACCTGGTGGACGAGGCCATCGCGGCCGGGCTGATCGCGCACGCGCGCTCGGGCTCCACGGCGCCCGGCATGAGACGGGCGATTCCGGGCTACCGCGCGCTCGACGCGCAGGAGGCCCTCATCGCCGTGGCGGACGCCGAGCGCAGGGGCGCCGAGTCCGACGCCAGGCTGCAGGCGCGCGGCCTCGAGGTGCCCTTCGCGGACGAGGTCGTGCCCACGCCCGTGCTGGTGCCCGCCTCGCCCGGGGCCGTCTCCGCCCCGTCCGCCGCCCACGCGCCCGAGGCCGCGCCTCGCGGCGCCGCACAAGCCCTGTCCGCTCCACCGCGCCACGACGGCGCCCAGAAGGAACGATGATGCCCAAGCTCGAGAAGAGAGCCGGGTCCCTGCTCTACGTGCAGGTCTCCGACTACGTCCGCGAGAAGATCTACTCCAAGGAGTGGGGGGTCGACGCGCCCATCCCCTCCGAGCACGAGCTCATGAGCATGCTGGGGCTCTCGCGCGGCACGGTGCAGAAGGGCATCCGCAAGCTGGTCGACGAGGGGCTCCTCGTGCAGCAGCGCGGCCGCGGCACCTTCGTCACGCAGCCGCTGATCGCGCGGCCCAGCTCCAACCGGCTGCTCTCCTTCGCCGAGTCCATGAGCGCCCAGGGCATAGAGTTCGAGACTCGCGTCGTGGAGGAGCGCGTGGAGCGGGCCAACCTCGCCTGCGCGGAGAACCTGGGGATCGAGGAGGGGGAGGACTACCTCTACCTCGCGCGCGTCCGCTACGCCTACCGTCACCCGGTGATGTTCATCGAGAGCCACCTCAACCTGCGCGCCTGCCCCGGCATCGAGGACGCGGACTTCTCGCGCGAGGGGCTGTTCGCGGCGGCGGAGCGCACGAGCGGGCAGGCCATCGGCAGGAGCGAGATGGTCTACAGCGCCCGCACGGCGGGCAAGCGCCGCGGCCAGTGGCTCGAGTGCGACGAGGGGGCGCCGGTGCTCGACCTCGACCAGCTCGTGCGCCTCGCCGACGGCACGCCCTTCGAGTGGGGCAGCGTCTGGCTGCCGGCCAACCGCTGCGTCATCTCCAACGAGACCGTGCGCGAGGGGTAGCGCCAGGCGCCGGAGGGCGCGGGCTTCGCATGTGGGCGCATGTCGGGTCTGCGGAGCCGGGTGCGTCGGGGTCCGGGCGACCGCCGAGAGCGCGTCGCGTTGCTATGATGGGTGGCGTCATCTAATGGCGACGGCATCGCGCGCGATGCGGAAAGGAGTGTCTCCATGGCACTCGACAAGTCGGTCTCCGAGATCTTGAACACGCAGATCAACAAGGAGCTCTACTCCGCCTACCTCTACCAGACCTTCGCCGACTACTACGACGACCGCGGCCTCAAGGGCTATGCCAACTGGTACACGATCCAGGTGCAGGAGGAGGTCGACCACGCCAAGATCCTCCGCCGCTACCTGCTCGACAACGACTTCAAGCCCACGATGGAGGCCATCGACAAGCCGGACAAGACCTTCACGAACGACCTCGAGCCGCTCGAGGCCGGCCTCGAGCACGAGCAGTACGTGACGAGCCTCATCAACGACTGCTACGCCGCCGCCTACGCCATCCACGACTTCCGCACCATGCAGCTGCTCGACTGGTTCGTGAAGGAGCAGGGCGAGGAGGAGACCAACGCCAAGGACATGATCCAGGACTACAAGATCTTCGGCTCCACGCCGCAGGGCCTGTTCTCCCTGGACGCCAAGTACCAGGCGCGCACCTACGTTCCGACCACGACGATGGCGATGTAGCCGGCATCGCACATAGCCGCGCCTGTGGCGGAAGGCGGCGACGGTGCGCGCCCACCCCGGACCTTCCGGGGCGGGCGCGCACTTGCTTTCGCCAGGCTACGCCGCACGTAGCCTGGCTGTGGCCGCGATGGCTCGCCGCAAGGCCGGCCTGGTGCTAGCCCCGCCCGTCGTCGGCTTCTGCGGACTGGCGCCGCTCGAGGTAGCGAGCGCCCCATGCCTGGATCTGGTCGAGCACGGGCTTGAAGGACTCGCCCAGATCCGTGAGGGAGTACTCGACCCTCGGCGGCACCTCGGGGAAGATCTGGCGCCGCACCATGCCGTGTCCCTCGAGGTGGCGCAGCTGGCTCGTCAGCGTGGCGGCCGTGAGCTGCGGCAGGCGCCTGCGGAGCTGGTTGAAGCGCAGCGGGCCGTCCGCGAGGTGGTGCAGCACGAGGATGGACCACTTGCCCTGCAGGAGCTGCTGCGCCGTGACGAAGGGGCAGGGCGCCCCGGACGGGTCTGCCTCCACGCCCGCGCGGCGCTCGAGCCCCAGGACCGCCCCCGCGCCGAAGTCGCTCTCACCCTGCGGCTCCCCCACGTCCGCGGCCGACGACCCGGCCACCTTCCCATCGCGCACCTCGCGGCACCCCCGTCCTTCTCGCTTGGTTTCCTCAAGGGTACTAGGTATGGCGAAAGATTGCTCTTGCGCCGCTGTCGGTCCCTGTCACAATTCTTAGTGTACTAAGTATCGAATCAATACCTCGTGCGGGCGCACGTGAGAGGGGGCCACGATGGCGGACAGGATGCCGGCGGTGTTCATGGGGCACGGCAGCCCCATGCTCGCCTTGGAGGACAGCGACAGGACGAGGGCGCTTACGCGCCTGGGAGAGAGGATCGTCGAGCGCCACGGCAGGCCCAAGGCCGCGCTGATGGTCTCCGCGCACTGGTTCACCCCGGGCTGGCTCGTCCAGACCGAGGAGGAGCCCGAGCAGGTCTATGACATGTACGGCTTCCCCCAGGAGCTCTATGACTTCAAGTACCCCGTGAAGGGCAGCCCCGAGCTGGGCCGGCGCGTGCTCGAGCTGGCGGGGGAGGGCTTTGCGGTCGAGGAGGACGTGGAGCGCTCCTGGGGCATCGACCACGGCGCGTGGACCACGCTCTGCCACCTCTTCCCCAAGGCGGACGTGCCCGTGGTGCAGCTCTCCGTGAGCAGGGCCGCGGGGCTCGCGGAATCCTACGAGGCCGGGCGCCGGCTCGCCGCGCTGCGCGACGAGGGGTACCTGCTGCTCGCGAGCGGCAACGTCGTGCACAACCTCTACCGCGTGAACTGGGACATTCCCGAGGAGGGCTACGACTGGGCGCGCGGGTTCGACGGCGCGGTCCGCGACCTCGTGCTCGCCCGCGATGACGAGCGCCTCCTCCACGCCGACGAGCTCCCCGACTACAAGAAGGCCGCCCCGACCCCCGAGCACTTCCTGCCGCTCGAGTACGTGCTCGGCGCGACCGAGGGCGAGGTGCCCGAGGTCCTGAACGACGTCTGCGACCTCGGCGCCGTCTCCATGACGAGCTACGCGTTCGGCGTGTGAGACCGCCTTGGCCCGGGTATAGCAAACCCATGACGCGGGCGGTCCGCGGGGCGCCCGCGACCCAGCGGCAAGGCGCCGGCGACAAGCCGGCGAGGAATACCGGGAACGACGGAAGTAACAAGGAGAAAGGAACCACCATGGCAATCATCGAATCCCTGGAGCAGAGGCGCTCCGTCTACGCTCTCAACAAGGAGCTCCCCGTCCCCGAGGAGCGCGTCGTCGCGGACGTCAAGCGCATCGTCGAGCTCGTGCCCGACGCCTTCAACATGCGCAGCCAGCGCGTCGTCGTCGCCCTCGGCGAGAAGCAGGACCAGCTCTGGGACGCCGTCTTCGACGCGTTCGGCGGCAAGGTCGCGCGCGAGAAGATCGACGGCTTCAAGGCGGCCGCCGGCACCGTGCTCTACTTCGTGGATGAGGACGTGGTGAGCGGGCTGCAGAAGCAGTTCGCCGCCTACGCTCAGAACTTCCCCGTCTGGGCCCAGCAGTCCAACGGCATGCTGCAGTTCTCCGTCTGGGCGGGCCTGAGGGACCTCGGCATCGGCGCCAACGTCCAGCACTACAACCCCGTGATCGACGGCGCGGTGCGCGAGCTCTTCTCCGTCCCCGAGAGCTGGACGCTCGTCGCCGAGATGCCCTTCGGCGGCATCGTGGCGCCGGCGGGCGACAAGGCCGGGGAGAACGTCGACGACCGCGTGAGGGTCGCCCGCTAGGAAGCGCGACGGGCAGGCGCCCCAGGTGCGCCTGTCTTGCATGACGTGGGCCGGGGCCGCCGGCGTGGGGAGACCCGCGCCGGCGGCCCCACGTCCTTCTCGGCCAGCGCTGCCTGCCCGGGCCTAGCGCGTGGCCGCGGCGCCCTCGCCGAGGCCACGGCCCACCGCGAGGTAGAGCAGCACGAGCCCCGCCGCGTTGACGCCGAGGCTCACGGGGTAGACCGCGAGCAGGCAGGGGAAGGTGGGGTCGTGCGCGAACACGACTGCGACGTAGGCGAGTCGCAGGATCACGATGCTGAAGACGGTGAGGGTGGCCGGCAGGAGCGACATGCCGTACCCGCGCAGGTAGCCCGAGAAGTTCTCGTTGAAGGCGCAGAAGACTTGGGCGCCGATCACGAACTGCAAGCGGACGTAGCCCTCCCGCACGACGGCGGGGTCGGGGTCGAAGAAGGCGATCAGCTGGTGTCCGAAGCCGAGCACCAGCGCGATGACGACGCCGCCCGCGGCCAGGCACTCGAGCAGGCAGACCCCGAGCGCCCTGCGACAGCGGTCGGGCCTTCTCGCCCCGTGGTTCTGCCCCACGAAGGTGGTGCAAGCCTGGCCGAAGGAGTTGTAGACGAAGTAGGTGAGCGACTCGATGCTCGCGCCGGCCGAGCTCGCCGCGATGACGGTCTGCCCCAGGCTGTTGATGGCGCCTTGGATCACCACGTTCGCGATGGAGAAGAACGCGCTCTGGATGCCGGCGGGAAGCCCCACCCTGAGGATCTCCTTGAGCGCCCAGCGGTCCACGCGCAGGTCGGATACGGTGACGCGGATGGCCTTGCCGGCGCGCAGGAGCCGGGCGAAGAGGATGGCGGCGGCCACGGCGGTCGCGGCCACGGTCGTCAGCGCGACGCCGGCCGGACCCCAGCCGAGCACGCGGGCCACGAGGAGGTCGAGCGCGATGTTCGCGCCGCTCGAGACCACGAGGGTCCGAAGCGGCGTGAGCGTGTCGCCCACGCTGCGGAAGACGGCCGCCTCGAAGTCGTAGAGGAAGACGACGGGCAGGCCCGCCACGTAGACCCTGAGGTAGGCGAGGGCCATGCCGAAGATGTCGTCGGGTACGCCGAGCAGCGTGAGGGTCGGCGCCGAGAGGAGCTCCGCAAGGACGGCGAGGATGACGCCGCCGGCGAGGGCGAAGACGAGGGACGTGTGGACGGCGCGGTGCGCGCGGTCCGGCTCCTCGGCGCCGATGGCGGTGGCGATGGTCACGTTGGCCCCGAGGGAGATGCCCTGGAAGAGCGAGACGAGCAGCGAGACGACCGAGGCGTTGCAGCCGACGGCGGCCATGGCCTCGGCGCTCACGAACCGGCCCGTGACGGCGACGTCCGCCACGTTGTAGAGCTGCTGCAGCATGGCCGTCACGGCGACGGGGACGGCGAAGAGCAGGACCTTGTCCGCGAGGGAGCCCCGCGTCATGTCGATCTGGCGCGAGGCCGAGGCCCCGTGCCGTCCCCCTCCCGCCGCCGCGCCCTCTGCCATGCCGTTAAGCCTCCAACGCGGGCGCGTCGCCTAACGGTCGCGTGCGCCCCCTCTGCCCGTCGTCCTTGTCCGCCTTTCAGACCTCCCATGGTAGCGCGTCCCTCAGGGGCACGCCGGCGCGGGGGAGCGTCCCGCCTGGCGCCCGCCGGGCGGGACGCGAGGCGCGCCCTTGTGAAGGAGCTGTGGACGTATGCATGGACATGCATATACGGGTGACGGCACCTGTGGCCGCCCTCTGCCTTCTCGTACGCCGGACCTTTCCTTTGTGCAGATGAAGGCCGGGAGAAGTCACATTTCGTAATGAAATGTAAACGGTTAATCACAGGTACGAAACGTTGGGCGGCAATCATGGAATGTGCCATCCATCGGGCGGGGTGGGCGCTTGCCTCGGGCCGCCTCCCGGCGCGCGGCACCAGCCCTCCGACCATGGAAACCTCGCATGAGACCGCAAGGGGGAAACAACATGAGCAACTCCATGACCCGGCGCAACTTCCTCGGACTCGTCGGCGGTGCCACGGCGGTGGCCAGCCTCGGCCTCGTCGGCTGCGGTGGCACCAGCGCCTCGGGCGGCTCCGGCAACGGCGGCTTCTCGAAGGCCTCCTACGTCGTCGCCACCGACACCACGTTCGCCCCGTTCGAGTTCACGGACGACGCCGGCCAGTTCGTCGGAATCGACGTCGACATCCTCGCCGCCTGCGCGGAGAAAGAGGGCTTCAAGTACGACCTGCAGTCCCTCGGCTTCGACGCCGCGGTCGCCGCGCTCGAGAGCGGCCAGGCTGACGCCGTCATCGCGGGCATGTCGATCACCGACGAGCGCAAGAAGAAGTACGACTTCTCGGACGCCTACTACGACTCCTACGTCTGCATGGCGGTCAAGGACGGCAGCTCCGTCGCCGGCTACGACGACCTCGGCGGCAAGACCGTGGCGGCCAAGACCGGCACGCAGGGCGCCTCCTGCGCGGAGGACCTCTCCTCCAAGTACGGCTTCACGCTGACCTACTTCGATGACTCCTCGATCATGTACCAGGACGTCCTCACCGGCAACTCCGTCGCCTGCTTCGAGGACTACCCCGTCATGTCCTACGGCATCCAGCAGGGCAACGGGCTCAAGATCGTGACCGAGGAGAAGGAGAACTACTCCACGCCGTACGGCTTCGCGGTCATGAAGGGCCAGAACCAGGACCTCCTCGAGGCGTTCGACAAGGGCCTCAAGGAGCTCAAGAGCTCCGGGGACTACGAGAAGATCGTGAACAAGTACCTCGCCTAGGGGCGAGGCGCGGGCCGCTCGCGGCCTGACTCTGGAGGGAGGGACGTTTGAACCCCGAAAGCCTGATTCAGACCCTGCAGGGGGTGGGGCCGATGCTCGCCAGCGGCCTCGGCACCACCCTGTACGTGACCGTCCTGTCGCTCGTGATAGCGATGGTCCTGGGCATCCTCGTCTGCCTCATGCACCTCTCGCACCTGAAGGTCCTGAGGGGCATCGCCAAGTTCTACATCTGGATCATCCGCGGCACGCCGATGCTCGTCCAGGCGTTCTACGTCTACTTCGCCCTCCCGCAGCTCTTCCAGCTCCTCGGCGCGACCGAGTTCCGCGTGAGCGTTCTCACCGCCTCGATCCTCACCCTGACGCTCAACGCGGGCGCCTACATCTCCGAGATATTCCGCGGGTCCATCGAGGCCGTGCCCAAGGGCCAGATGGAGGCCTCCCGCAGCCTCGGCGTGAGCTACGCCACCTCGATGCGCAAGATCATCCTGCCCCAGGCGGTGCGCATCTGCCTGCCCTCCCTCGTGAACCAGTGCATCATCACGCTCAAGGACTCGACGATCCTCTACGCCATCGGCCTCGGCGAGATCATGTACCAGGCGAGAATCTACGTCGGCAGGACCATGGAGTCGTTCGCGACCTACACCTGGGTCGCCGTCGTCTTCCTCCTGATCACCAGCGTCCTCATGCTCGTCTCGAGGACCGTCGAGAAAAGGATGCGTGCCTAGATGGACGACAAGACCACGAAGGGCGCCACCACGCCGGCGGGCGCACCTGCGACGGGCGACAAGGCGGGCCAGCCCAAGATCCGCATCACGGGCCTGTGCAAGAGCTTCGGCGACAACGAGGTGCTGAGCGGCATCGACCTGGACGTCGAGCCGGGCGAGGTCGTCTGCGTGATCGGCCCGTCCGGCTCCGGCAAGTCGACCATGCTGCGCTGCATCAACCGCCTCGAGGAGCCCACCTCCGGTGACATCGTCATCGACGGCGAGAGCATCTGCGCCCCAGGCGCGGACGTCGACCGCATCCGTCGCCACCTCGGCATGGTGTTCCAGCAGTTCAACCTCTTCCCTCACTACAGCGTGCGCGAGAACCTCACCTACGCCCCCGTGCAGCTCAAGCTCATGGGCCAGGCGGAGGCGGACAAGGTCGCCATGGACCTGCTCGCCCGCGTGGGCATGGCCGACAAGGCTGACGCCATGCCGCGCTCCCTATCCGGCGGCCAGCAGCAGCGCGTGGCCATCGCGCGCGCCCTCGCCATGCAGCCCGACATCATGCTGTTCGACGAGCCGACGAGCGCCCTGGACCCCGAGATGGTCCATGAGGTCCTCGACGTCATGCGCGAGCTCGCCGACGACGGCATGACCATGGTGATCGTGACCCACGAGATGGGCTTCGCGCACGACGTGGCCGACCGCGTCATCTTCATCGACGGCGGCGTGATCGTCGAGCAGGGCGACCCCGAGCAGGTCATGAACCACCCCCGAAACGAGCGCACCAAGAGCTTCCTGAGCAAGGTGCTCTAGCCTAAGACGCCGTCAGGACCCGTCCTAGCTGCGGCTTGTCCTGGCGGCGTCAGAAGCCCTCATCGCGCCGATAGAATTCTTCTTGCATCTGACATATCTTGTGGTAAAAAGTGAACGTCGGATATCTCAGACGTAAGGAGAAGCACATGGCGAAGGAGAACACCATCGGCTCCATGCAGCGGATCGGCGGGAGCCTCAAGGCCTGGCGCGCCATCTCGGGCATGACGGCGGATGAGCTTGCGGGTGACGTGGGTGTCTCGCGCGACACCATCTCCCGCGTCGAGCGCGGGGACGCCTCGGTGAGCGTGGGCACGGTGCTCGACGTCTGCGACGGGTTCGGCCTGCTGCACCGTCTCGAGGAGGCGGTCGACCCCAGCAGGAGCGAGGTGGGCAAGATCGGCCTCTCCCGCGGGGTCCCCAAGCGGGTGCGCAAGCCGCGCGCTCCGCAGGAGCAGCCCTGGCTCACGGCCGACAACTGGTACGACGGCTGCTTCATGTACCAGATCTACCCGCTCGGCCTCACCGGCGCGCCCTGGAGGAACGACGGGTCCGACGAGGGCGCCACCAACCACGACGAGCACCGCCTGCTCAAGCTCGTAGACGACGGCTGGGTGGAGCACGTGCGCCGGCTCGGCGCCAACTGCGTGATGCTGAACCCCGTCTTCGAGAGCGACGCGCACGGCTACGACACGCGCGACTACACCAAGGTAGACGCGCGCCTGGGCACCAACGAAGACCTGCGGGCCGTGGTCGGCGCCTTCCACGAGGCGGGCGTCCGCGTGATCCTCGACGCGGTCTTCAACCATGTGGGCAGGGGCTTCTGGGCCTTCCAGGACGTCCTCGAGAAGCGCCAGCAGAGCCGCTACGCCGGCTGGTTCAACATAGACTGGGGTGCCGACGACGAGTACGGCGACGGCTTCGGCTACGAGACCTGGGCGGGCGTGCCCTACCTCGTGAAGCTCAACCACCAAAACCTCGAGCTCAACGCCTATCTCGCCGACGTGGTGCGCGGCTGGGAGGCGGACTTCGACGTCGACGGCCTGCGTCTCGACGTGGCCTACTGCCTCGACCTCGGCTTCCTCGGCTACCTGCGCAGCGTCGCCAACGAGCTGACGGACAAGCGCAAGGAGAAGTTCGTCCTCGTCGGGGAGACCATGTTCGGCGACTACAACCGCTGGATGAACGACAACGCCTGCGACTCCGTCTACAACTACGAGGCCTACAAGGGCCTGTGGAGCTCGATGAACTCCGCCAACATGCACGAGATCGCCTACGCCCTGGAGCGCCAGAGCGGAGACAAGCCCTGGGACCTCTACACGGGCAGGCACCTGCTCGACTTCGTGGACAACCACGACGTGCCGAGGATCGCGACGCAGCTCTCCGACAAGCGCCAGCTGCGCCCGCTCTACGGCCTGCTCTTCGGCATGTGCGGCGTCCCGTGCGTCTACTACGGCAGCGAGTGGGGCATCGAGGGGGAGCAGCGCTTCGGCGACCACGAGCTCAGGCCCGCCCTCGACGCCCCCGAGTGGAACGACCTCACTGAGTGGATCTCAGCCCTGGCCGACGCGCGCCTGGCGAGCGAGGGTGCCGAGGCCCTCTGCGAGGGAGACTACCACGAGCTGCTCTGCCAGCCCCAGCAGCTGGTGTTCCAGCGCGCGGCGGGGGGCCGTCGCGTCATCGTTGCGGTGAACGCCGCCCCCGAGCCCGTCACCCTGCACTTCGACGCCGGCTGCGGCAGGGCCGTCGACCTCATTGACGGCTCGGACCACGACTTCGGCGCGGGCTCGGAGCTGGGCGCGTTCTCGTGCGCCTACTGGCTCTGCGAGCGCTAGCGGGGCCCTCGCCGGCCTCGCGGCGAGAAGGACCGGTCGAGAAGGACCGGCCCTCGAGGGGGGGGAGGGGCGCCCGGGCAGAGCCCGGGCGCCCCTCCTGTTTCGTGCGCGCGACGCGCGCGTCCTTATCGGTCCCGCCTGCCCGGCTGGAGGCTCGTCTCCTGCCGGACAGGTGGCCTCGGCCCCTACTGGACCTGGGCGATCATCGCCATGTTGGTGGACGTGGTGTAGTCCCCCTGCGACGGCGAGGTGTGCGGGTCGCCGGCGGTGATGACCACGAGGTCGCCCGCGTCGACGACGCCGTTCTCCTTGGCGACCATCAGCGCGTTGTAGCAGGTGTCGGAGAGGTTGCCCTGCTCGGACGTCTTGAGGCCCTCGACGCCCCAGTAGAAGCAGGTGCGACGCAGCGCGACCTCGCTGGGGGACATGGCGTAGACGGGCAGGCTCGGGCGGAAGGTGGCGATCAGGCGCGCGGTGCGGCCGGAGTGGGTGGGGGCGAGGATGCACTTGGCGCCCACGCGGTTGGCCATGGTGACGGCGGCGAAGCCCACGGAGCCGTTGACGTTCTTGATGCCGCCGCGGTCGTGGTACTGGTGGCGCTCCTTGAGGTAGCGCTCGGTCTCGGTCGCGATGGCGGCCATCGTGCGGACGGCCTCCACGGGGTACTTGCCGGCGGCGGACTCGCCGGAGAGCATCACGCAGTCGGTACCGTCGTAGATGGCGTTGGCGACGTCGTTGACCTCGGCGCGCGTCGGGCGCGGGTTGCGGATCATCGAGTCGAGCATCTGCGTGGCGGTGATGACCGGCTTGTAGGAGTCGTTACACTTGTGGATGATGGTCTTCTGGACGTGCGGGACCTGCTCGGCCGGGATCTCCACGCCGAGGTCGCCGCGGGCGACCATGATGCCGTCGGAGTGCTCGAGGATCTCGTCGAAGTTCCTGACGCCCATGGCGCTCTCGATCTTGGGGAAGATGAGGACGTTGCTCTCGCCCATCTCGCGGCAGATGTGGCGGATCTCGTCGACGGCGGCACCGTTGCGGATGAAGGACGCGGCAATCGCGTCGATGCCCAGCTCGCAGCCGAACATGATGTCGGCGCGGTCCTGCTCGGTGACGGAGGGCAGGCCGACCTCGACGTTGGGGACGTTGACGCCCTTCCTCTCGCCGAGCTCGCCGCCGTTGGTGCAGGTGCAGTGGATGTCGTTGCCCTCGACGTGGTCGACCTCGAAGCCGAGGAGGCCGTCGTCGATGAGGATGATGGAGCCCTTGGTCACCTCGTTGGGGAGGTTCTTGTAGTCGAGCGAGAAGCGCTCGGAGGTGCCCTCGACCTCGTCGGTGGTGATCACGACGTCCTGGCCGGTGGCGAGGGTGACCTTCTCGTGGTCCTTGAGCAGGCCGGTGCGGATCTCGGGACCCTTGGTGTCGAGCATGATGGCAACGTGCGTGCCGAGCTCCTTGGAGATGCGGCGGACGCGGTCGATGTTGTTGCGGTGGTAGTCGTGGGAGCCGTGGCTGAAGTTGAAGCGGGCGACGTTCATGCCGGACTCGATGAGCTTGCGCAGGACGTCGTCATCCTCCGTGGCCGGGCCCATGGTGCAGACGATCTTGGTCCTCTTGTTGACCATACTTGGGTTCCTCCTATCAAGGAGCTGCCCGACGGACGTCCGTCGGGCAGCTTGTCGGTGCAGAGACGCTTATGGGTTCGTCCCTAGTATGCCCGAACTGATGATACCGTATAACAGAAAAATACGGACGTCTACAAAATAATTCTTGACATTATCATAATCTTATGAACTCAATCATCTGACCTTTGGCGCTGGCCCAGGGTTCGGGCTTGGGGCGCACGCCGGGCACGCCCCAAGCCCGGCGTGCTTCCTAGCAGACCTGCGAGCGGGGGACGAACTCCTCGCCCTTGGCGAAGTGCTGCGCGTTGTCGAGCGTGACGCGCGCGATCTCGCTCAGAGCCTCCCTGGTGAAGAAGGCCTGGTGGCTCGTCATCACGACGTTGGGGAAGGAGCACAGGCGCGCGGTGATGGAGTCGATGACCTCGCCCGCGCGGTTCTGGTAGACGTTGGCGTTCTCCTCCTCGTAGACGTCCAGGCCGGCGGCGCCGATTTTGCCGGAGAGGACGCCGCGGATGAGGGCCTGGGTGTCGACGAGGCCGCCGCGGCCGGTGTTCACGAAGATGACGCCGTCCTTCATCTTGGCGATGGACTCGTCGTTGATCATGTGGTAGCTCTCCTCGTTGAGGAAGGCGTGGAGGCTGATGAAGTCCGCGCGGGCGTAGAGCTCGTCGTAGGTGACGTACTCGTCGACCACGTGCTCCTCGTCCACGAGCTTCTGGTTGGGATAGAGGTCGGAGCCGAGGACGGTCATGCCGAACCCCTTGCAGATGCGGCAGAGGGCGGCGCCGATGCGGCCGGTGCCGATGATGCCCGCGGTCTTGCCGTGCAGGGTCTCGCCGACCAGGCCGTCGAGCGCGAAGTTGTTCTCGCGCACGCGGATGTAGCCCTTGTGGATGCGGCGGTTGGCGCACAGGCCGAGCGCCATGGCGTGCTCGGCGATCGCCTCGGGGGAGTAGGCCGGGACGCGAGTGACCTTCAGCCCGAGCTCCTTGGCCATGTCGACGTCGACGGCGTCGAAGCCGGCGCAGCGCATGAGGACGAGCTTGACGCCGAAGCCGGCGAGGATCTCGAGCGTCATGGCGTGGACGTCGGCGTTCACGAAGGCGCAGACGGCGTCGTAGCCGCGGGCGAGGGCGGCGGTCATGGGAGTCAGGTTCGTCTCGATGAAGTCGACCGAGATCCCCGGGTAGTCCGGGAGCTCCCTCGAGAAGGAGTCCTTGTCGTAGCTGGCGGTGCCGTAGAAGAGAATCTTCATGTTCGTCCTTCCCCGTGCATTCGTGTAGCCATCGCCACACCTACTGTCCAGATACCTGTAGTTTAGCGCCCCCGGGCGCCCGTGAACCGCACCGGAATATATGTGGGGGTTGACCCCTGATGGGTGCTCAACTTGAGAGGCGCCTCGCCCGGACCTGCGTCCCCCGGCGATCCGGACGGGGGCGCGCGGCTGACTTGGAGATGCCGTCGAGAGGGTGGCGCGGGCGGCGGCGCGGGTGGCCCCCTGTATAATGGTTGGTTCGTAAGGCGTCTGGTATGGCAGCCTTGGTGAGCCCTTGCCCCTCCTGGGGAATTATGATCGGGCATCAATCTACCGGGCGCGGAGCTTGGCGGAGGACCCCGCCTGAATCCCCGGGAGGAAACACCTTGAAAGAGTACCTGTCAGCAGCCGAGGACGTGCTGAGGGAGGAGGGCTCCGACGCCGAGCGCGGCATCACGCCCGAGGAGGCGGCGTCGCGGCTCGAGAAGCTAGGGCCCAACAAGCTCGCGGAAGCCAAGAAGACCCCCCTCGTCGTCCGCTTCTTCCAGCAGATGCTTGACCCGATGGTCATCATGCTGATCGTCGCGGCCATCATCTCGGCGGCCATCGGCGCCGCCAGCGGCTCGGGCGACTACGCGGACGTCGTCATCATCCTGTTCGTCGTCATCCTCAACTCGATCATGGGCGTCGTGCAGGAGAACAAGGCGGACGCGGCCCTCGCCGCCCTCCAGGAGATGTCCGCCGCGCAGTCCAAGGTCATCCGCGGCGGCCAGCACCTGACCGTCCACTCCTCCGAGCTCGTCCCCGGCGACGTCGTGGTCCTCGAGGCCGGCGACGCCGTCCCGGCGGACTGCCGCATTCTCGAGAGCGCCTCGATGAAGATCGAGGAGGCCTCGCTCACGGGCGAGTCCGTCCCGGTCACCAAGGTGGCAGAGGTCCTTGACCTCGCGGGCAGCGAGGGCGACGTGCCGCTCGGCGACCGCAAGAACATGTGCTACATGGGCTCCACCGTGGTCTTCGGACGTGGCCGCGCCGTGGTCGTCGCCACGGGCATGCAGACCGAGATGGGCAAGATCGCCGGCGCCCTCGCCCAGGCCAAGGACGAGGAGACCCCGCTCCAGAAGAAGCTCGACGAGCTCTCCAAGACGCTTTCCATCCTCGTCGTCGCGATCAGCGTCGTCGTCTTCCTCACCGGCTTCCTCAAGTACGGCGCCGGCTTCATCTCCAACATCAACCTCGTGCTCAACACCTTCATGATCGCCGTCTCGCTCGCCGTGGCGGCCATCCCCGAGGGCCTCGTCGCCGTCGTCACGATCGTGCTCTCCATGGGCGTCACCAAGATGTCCCAGAAGAACGCCATCGTCCGCAAGCTCGCCGCCGTCGAGACCCTGGGCTGCACCCAGGTCATCTGCTCGGACAAGACGGGCACCCTCACGCAGAACAAGATGACGGTCGTCCGCCACGAGACCGAGGACCTCGAGGCCCACGTCAGGACCATGGCGCTGTGCAACGACGCCAAGTGGGACGAGGTCGAGGGCGTGGCGAAGGGCGAGCCGACCGAGGCCGCCCTCGTCGCGGACGCGGCGAAGATGGGCTACACCACCTCCGACCTCGCCGAGGCCTACCCGCGCGTGGGCGAGGCGCCCTTCGACTCCGGCCGCAAGATGATGTCGGTCGTGGTGAGGAACCGCTCCGGCGAGTACGTCCAGCACACCAAGGGCGGCCCGGACGTGGTGCTCGCGCGCTGCACCACGATGCTGCGCGAGGACGGCTCCGTCGTCCCCATGACCGACGAGCTGCGCCAGCAGGTCATGGACGCAAACAAGGCCATGGCCGACGACGCCCTGCGCGTCATGGCCTCCGCCCGCCGCGAGTGGGGCACCACCGAGCCCGGTTCCTTCGAGGCGTCCGAGCTCGAGCACGACCTCACCTTCGTCGGCCTGTCCGGCATGATCGACCCGGTCCGCCCGGAGGTCAAGGACGCCATCGCGGAGGCGCACTCCGCCGGCATCCGCGTCGTGATGATCACCGGCGACCACATCGACACCGCCGTCGCCATCGCCAAGGACCTCGACATCATCTCCGACCGCTCCCAGGCCATGCGCGGCTCCGACCTCGACAAGCTCTCCGACGAGGAGTTCGAGCGCAGGATCGAGGAGGTCGGCGTCTACGCCCGCGTCCAGCCCGAGCACAAGAGCCGCATCGTCGACATGTGGCGCAAGAAGGGCATGGTCACGGCCATGACCGGCGACGGCGTCAACGACGCGCCCTCCATCAAGAAGGCCGACATCGGCATCGGCATGGGCATCACCGGCACCGACGTCACCAAGAACGTCGCCGACATGATCCTCGCCGACGACAACTTCGCCACCATCATCAACGCGGTGGAGGAGGGCCGCAGGATCTACGACAACATCCGCAAGTGCATCGCCTTCCTGCTCTCCTCCAACCTCGCCGAGGTCATCTCCGTCTTCGTTGCCTCCCTCGTCGGCTTCACCATCCTGGAGCCCACCCACCTGCTCTGGATCAACCTCATCACCGACTCGCTCCCCGCCCTCGCCATGGCGACCGAGAAGAAGGAGCCGGGCATCATGAGGCGCAAGCCGCGCAGCTCGCAGGACGGCATCTTCGCCGGCGGCATGGGGATCGACTGCCTGGTCCAGGGCGTCCTGATCTCCGTCCTCACGCTCGTGAGCTTCTGGATCGGCTTCAAGGCCCAGTTCCCGACCGACGGCCTCCCCGAGCTCCTCGCCAACCCCGAGATGGGCCTCGAGGGCATGACCATGGCGTTCCTCACGCTCTCCATGGTCGAGATGTTCCACTCCTTCAACATGAGGAGTCGTCGCCAGTCGCTGCTCAGCCTCCACAGCCAGAACGTGTGGCTCTGGGGTTCCTTCGCGGTGTCGCTCCTGCTCACCTTCCTCGTGATCGAGGTCCCCGTGCTCGCCGACGCCTTCGGCTTCGCCGAGCTCGACCTCTTCCACTACGGCGTCGCCATGCTGCTGGCCTTCTCCATCATCCCGATGATGGAGGTCTACAAGGCCATCATGCGCGCGGTCGAGAAGGGCAGGGAGTAGCAGAGATGGCCAGGCGCTCCAAGCACCCGCAGGGCCACGCCGCCGGCAAGCCGGGGCGTGCGCCGCGCGGGGCGGCCGCGGCC
>OMVS01000030.1 GCA_900314575.1 uncultured Olsenella sp.
CCGGGGCCGCTCGGAGCGCGCCCTCGCGGCCGCGCCGTCGGAGGCGCCGGCGGCGCGGCCGGCCTGTGCGGGGGCGCCCCAGGCCATCGTGGTCTGAGCGTCGCTTCTCGACTGGTCATCTGTGTTCAAGGACATGTGCCTTCCTTAGGTCGAATGAGCCACCCGTGAATTAGCTACCCAGTCTAGAGGGCGCGGCGACGCGCCCCATGAAGCACAGAAAGCTGCCATAGCTCCTACATGTGCCCAGCTACCGCGCGTCCGGGCACGTCCCTGGCGAAGGTGCGCAGGGAGGCGGGGGGCGCGGGCGCCTGGTCCGGGGGTGGCTCGCGCGGCCTGGATTGTGGGTGAAAACGCTATGACGCCGCCCTCGTAGCGGCTATGATGGAAAGAAGCGCGGCAGCACTGCCGTAGTCCCTATGTCAGGAGGTATCATGCTCGTTAACGCAGCAGGCATGCTCAAGGCAGCCAAGGCGGGCCACTATGGGATCGCCGCCTTCAACACGAACGACCTCGAATGGACTCGCTCTATCCTGACCGCCGCCGAGGAGACCCAGTCCCCGGTCATCATCCAGTGCACCTCCGGCGCTGCCAAGTGGCAGAAGGGCTTCAAGGTTGTCGCCGACGTCGTGCGCGACATGCTCGACTCCATGGACATCACCGTCCCGGTCGCCCTTCACCTCGACCACGGCTCCTACGAGGACTGCTTCAAGTGCATCGACGCCGGCTTCACCTCAATCATGTACGACGGCTCGCACGAGGCTGAGTTCCAGACCAACATCGACCATACCAAGGAGCTCGTGAAGCTCGCCCACCAGAAGGGCCTCTCCATCGAGGCCGAGGTCGGCGGCATCGGCGGCACTGAGGACGGCGTGACGGCCGAGGGCGAGCTGGCCGACCCCGCGCAGTGCGAGGCCATCGCCAACCTGGGCGTCGACTTCCTGGCCTGCGGCATCGGCAACATCCACGGCCCGTACCCCGCGGACTGGAAGGGCCTGAACTTCGACCAGCTCGCCGCCATCCAGGAGAGGACCGGCGACCTGCCGCTCGTCCTGCACGGTGGCTCCGGCATCCCCAAGGAGCAGGTCCTGAAGGCCGTCTCCCTGGGCGTGGCCAAGATCAACATCAACACCGAGCTGCAGCTCTCCTTCCACTCCGCCATGCGCGCCTACGTGGAGAGCGGCAAGGACCTCGAGGGCAAGAACTACGACCCGCGCAAGTTCCTGAAGCCGGGCTTCGACGCCATCACCGAGACCGCCGAGGGCCTCATCCGCGACTTCGGCTCCGACGGCAAGGGCTGGAACTTCTAGTCCCTGCTGTTGAGGCGGCATAGATCGACGCCAGTGGAGGGCGCCGGGACCCTCGCGTGTGTCCGCGCCCTTCGAGGGAACCTACGTTGATCCATGAGGGGCCGGCCTTCGGGCCGGCCCCTTTGTCGTGCCGGGCCCTCGCATGCCCCGAGGGTCTGCGCCTCAGCCCAGCCGCGCCGCCGGGCGAGCCTCGCCGTGCCCGTCGGGCGCGCAGGCCGAATCAGACCGTGACACGCCCCCTCTTCTCCCCATACTGAAGACATGCTGAAGATGACGTCCTACCGGCTGCCCTGGCCGCTTGCCAGGCGCGCACATCCGGATCCGATTCAGAGCCGAGGAAGAGGAGGACGAGATGCGCTTCTCCGATTGCGGGAGGGAAGCTCACGACGGGGCGAGGTCCCACCAAGGATGCGACGGGGACCCCGCTGGCCTCGGCGCAGAGGCGTGCCCGCTCGGGACCGCGCCCGCCTCTGGGCCGTCTGCAGCGGGGACCGCGAGGAGGAGGGCGTCGAGATGGGCCGTCGCGCTCGTGGCGGCCCTGGTCCTGCCCAACGTGGTCCTAGGGACATGCCTGCTGTCGGGGTGCGCGGACCGGGTGGTGGGCATCGTGCGCAGGTCGGCCACGAGGCCGATCGACGAGCAGGGGTCGGCCACGAGGGACGCGGACGATGGTGGCGGCTCGGTCGCAGGCGGGATGGCTGACAAGGGCGGCGAACCCGAGGCGGACACGGACTCGGACGACGAGTCCTACGTGGTCCGCGCGAGGAGCTTCCAGTTCTCCCTGCCCGAATACTGGCGCGGCAAGGTGGACGTGGTGGTGGACGGCGACGAGGCCAGGATCTACCCCAAGTGCTGCTCCCCGCTCGGCGGCCAAGACGACGTGACGCCCCTCGCGAGGCTCGAGCTCGAGGACGGTAAGGTGGCGGAGAACGCTGGCGACATCGGCAACTCTCTGGTATACAGTCAGACGCTCGGTGACAGCCACGTCGAGGTGTGGGCTACCAACTGGCCCTGGATCATCACGAGCGGCAGCGGCGGTGTCAAGGGGCCCAAGGGACGCGGGCAGCTGAGCGAGTTCGTGGACTTGTCGAGCGGCGGGACGCTCACTTACATGGAGGCGATGGGCCTGGGCGACCGGGACGCGTCCGTGAGCTCCGCCACGAACGACTACCTCGGCGGCGTGGACTGGGACATCAAGGCGACGAGGTAAGGCGGGGGGCCGCGACGTCAGCCGCGCCCCCGCGTCTCAGCACTCGCCTCGTCCGGCGCGGGTGCGCGCCCTGCCGGAGCGGCTGCCCTTGGGGTGCCAGTCCGTGAGGCCCTCGATCTCGTTCTGGTCGTTGCGGCGGTTGATGATGTCCGCGAGGGTCTTGCTGTCGAGGTACTCCGCCATGACCTTGCCGAGGTCGCGCCAGACCGTGACGGTGGGGCAGGTGTTGATGATGGGGCAGATCTCGTCGTTGGTGCAGTCGAGGCAGGCCACGGGGGCGAGGGAGCCCTCGGCCGCCCGGAGGATCTGGCCCAGGGTATAGTCCTCGGGCCTGCGCGTGAGCCGGTAGCCGCCACCCTTGCCGCGCTGGCTCTCCACGTAGCCGGCCTTGTGCATGAGCGAGATCACCTGCTCGAGGTACTTGCGCGAGATGTTCTGCCTCCTCGAGACATCGCCGAGTGAAATCCATCCGTCGTGCGTGGCCAGGTCGGCCATGGCGCGTAGGGCGTACTTGCCCTTGGTGGAGAACATGCCAGACATCTCGCGCTCCCTTCGCATCGTGGTCTGGTCGGGTGCGGCCCGGACCTGCCGACCACATGGTGGGCAGGTCCGGGCCGAATGGTGCGGGGCGCTCGGCGCGGCCCGGAGGCTGCGGCGCTCCCGGGCGCTAGGCGCCCTCGGTCGTGCTCGCCTCCGAGGACACGCCCTTCAGCATCTCGGAGAGGGTGCGCCAGGCGAGCTCCGCGCACTTGACGCGCGCAGGCATGTGGCTCACGTCCTTGAGCATGGCGGCCTCGTCGAGGTCCTCGTCGAGCTTCTCCGCGTCGGTCTCCTTGCCGGTGACCATGTCCTTGAAGAGCCCGCAGAGGGCGACGGCCTCCTCGGGGGTCTTGCCGACCATGAGGTCGCTCATCATGTCGGCCGACGCCATGGAGACGGCGCAGCCGTGTCCGGTGTAGGCCGCCTCCTCGATCCTGCCGTCGTCGCCGAGCTTCACCTTGAGGTGCAGCTCGTCGCCGCAGCTCGGGTTGATGCCGTCGTGCTCGCAGGTGCAGTCTCCCATGTCGTACTTGTAGTCGGGGTGCGCGACGTGGTCCATGAACTGAGCGTTATACAGGCTAGTTACGTCCATTGAAGATGCTCCAGACTTGCTCGAGGCCCTCGACGAGCCGGTCGATGTCCGCCTTGTCGTTGTAGAACGCCACGCTCGCGCGGCAGGTGCTGTTGTAGCCGAGGTAGGTGAGCAGGGGCTGCGCGCAGTGGTGACCCGCGCGGATGCAGACGCCGCGCATGTCGAGGATCGACGCGACGTCGTGCGGGTGCACGCCGCGGACGTCGAAGCTCACGGCGCCCACGTGGCGCGCGCCGTCGGCGGGGCCCACGACGGTCACGAAGTCGAGTCCGGCGAGGGAGTCGGTCAGGTAGCGGGCGAGGAGGCGCTCGCGCCCCTCGACCTCCTCCATGCCGACGGACTCGAGGTAGGTGAGGTCGGCGTCGAAGGCGTAGGCGCCGGCGGCGTCCTGCGTGCCCGCCTCGAACTTCTGCGGCACGGGCGCCCAGACGGCGTCCTCCTCGGTCACCGAGTCGATCATCTCGCCGCCGGTCAGGAAGGGCGGCATCCGCTCGAGGAGGTCGTGCTTGCCCCACAGGACGCCGATCCCCATGGGGCCGCCCATCTTGTGCGCGCTGAAGGCCAGGAAGTCGCAGCCGAGCTCGCGGACGTCGACCTTGAGGTGCGGGACGCTTTGGGCGCCGTCGACCACGCACAGGGCGCCGACCGCGTGGGCCGCGGCAGCGATCGGGCGGATGTCGTTCTCCACGCCGAGGACGTTGGAGACGTGGGTCACCGAGACGATCTTGGTCCTCGGTCCGATCTTGCGCGCGACCTCCTCGGGCGTGATGCGGTAGTCGTCCAGCCTGAGGTAGACGAGCTTGGCGCCGGTCCGGCGGCAGACCTGCTGCCAGGGGATGATGTTGGAGTGGTGCTCCATGATGGAGACGCAGACCTCGTCACCGGGGCCGAGCCCGACGACGTCGGGAAGCGTGTGGGCGAGGAGGTTCAGCGACTCGCTCGCGTTGCGTGTGAAGATGACGTCGTCTGCGGCCGGCTCGCCGTCCTCGCCGACGGCTCCGATGGTGCGCGCGATGTGGGCGCGGGCGTCGGCGATGGCCTGGGTGGCCTCGACGGAGAGGCGGTAGAGGCCGCGCAGGGGGTTGGCGTTCATCGTCTCGTAGAAGCGACGCTGGGCGTCGAGCACCTGCCTGGGACGCTGCGACGTGGCGGCGCTGTCCAGGAAGGCGAGGTCGGGGTTGTCCGCGAGCAGCGGGAAGTCCGCCTTGTACGGGCTCTGGGCGATCAGGGCGAGCTCGTCTGCGGTGAGGTTCGTGCTGGCTGCCATGGCTAGGCCTCCCCTTCCGTGTCGGCGCACTCGAGCTCGAGGCCCTCGGCGAGGTCGAGTGCGACCTCCTGGCCGAGGACCGCCGCAGCGCGGTCGAGGACTGCCCTGCGGGCGGACGCGGTCGGGGAGGAGATCACGGCGTCGTCGAAGAGCGCCCTCACGAAGAGGTCGTTCGCCTCCTCCTCGCTGAGGCCACGGTCGCGCAGGTACTGCAGCTGCTCGCCGCCGATCGAGCCGATCGTGGCGCCGTGGTTGCCCTGGACGTCGTCCTCGTCGCACAGGATGACCGGCATGGTCTTGTTGACCACGTCGTCTCCGGTGACAAGGACCGTCTCCGCCTCGTCGCCCTTGGCGCCCTTGGCGCCGTGGACGAGGTCGATGGTGGCGCGCAGGCTCTTGTGCGCCGCGTCCGCGAGCACGCCGCTCTCGTCCACATGGGCGCGGCTGTTCTCGCCGCGCTGGCGCACGACGTGGTTGATGTCTAGGACGTCGGTGCCCCTGCCGAGGTAGCGCGTCTGGAGGTTGATCCTGGCGCGGTCGCCCGCGAGGTCCGCCGCGAGGCCCACGGCCTGGGTCGCGCCGCCGAGGAGGTACTGGCGCACCTCGATGGTGGCGTCGTCGTCGGCCACGATGCCGACGCTTTCGAGGTGGGTCTCGGCGTCCGGGAGGGCGAGGACCTCGAAGAGGTGGAGTCTAGTGCGCTTCTCGCACACGATGCGGGTGAGTGCCGCGGAGGTCGCGGCCTCGCTGCCGCCGCCGTGGGCGACCACGACGACCGTCGCCTCGGCGCCCTCGCGGATCATGACCCCTGTGTCTGCGACCTGGCCGGCGTCGGCGTCTACGTCGACGACGACGGGCTCCGTGCGCACCGTGTTCCGGGGGACCTCGACGTAGGTGGCGTCTGCCGCCTGGCTCGTGACCCACTCGGTCACCTTGTCGCCCATGCCGCACTCGATCCTGCCGAAGAGCTGGGGGAGGGCGAAGTAGACGTCGCCCTTGCGCGAGATCGCGGGCACCGTGAGGGTTATGTCGTTGGCCCTGAGGTAGTTCCAGGTCTCGGCGGGGGGCGTGTTGACGTGGGAGAGGGTGACCTTGCGGGGCTCGTCCGCGACGGCGGCCCCGAGCGTTGCGTTATCGTCCGCCATTAGCCGATCGCTCCTTCCATCTCGAGTTTGATGAGGTTGTTCATCTCGACCGCGTACTCCAGCGGGAGCTCCTTGGACACGGGGTTGGCGAAGCCGTTGACGACCATGGTGCGGGCCTCGGCCTCCGAGCAGCCGCGGCTCATGAGGTAGAGGATCGTGTCGTCGGAGATGCGGCCGATCGTGGCCTCGTGGCCGACGCTCGCGGTGGGGTTGCGCACGTCCATGGCCGGGATGGTGTCGGAGCGGCTGATGTTGTCGAGCATGAGCGACTGGCAGCTCACCGTGGCGCGCGCGTTGTCGGCGTGCTTGCCCACGACGACGGAGCTCCTGAAGGTGTTGACGCCGCCGTCCTTGGAGATGGACTTGGTCTCCACCGAGGCGGTCGTGTCGCGGCCGTTGAGGACGACCTTGCAGCCGGTGTCGAGGTCCTGGGTGGCGCCGGCGAAGGTGATGCCGGTGAACTCGCAGCTCGAGCGGTCCCCCTGCAGGATCGTGGTGGGGTAGAGGTAGGAGACGTGGCTGCCGAAGCTGCCCGAGACCCACTCCATCTTGGAGTCCGCCCCCACCTTGGCGCGCTTGGTGTTGAGGTTGTACATGTTCTTGGACCAGTTCTCGATGGTCGAGTAGCGCAGGCGCGCGTGGTCCTTCACGTAGAGCTCGACCGCGCCGGCGTGCAGGTTGGCCTCGTAGTACTTGGGCGCTGAGCAGCCCTCGATGAAGTGCAGGTCCGCGCCGGGCTCCACGATGATCAGCGTGTGCTCGAACTGGCCCGCGCCCTGGGCGTTCAGGCGGAAGTAGCTCTGCAGCGGGTACTCGACGGTCACGCCCTCGGGCACGTAGACGAACGAGCCGCCCGACCACACGGCGTAGTGCAGCGCCGCGAACTTGTGGTCGCGCATGGGGATGAGCTTGCCGAAGTACTCGTGGACGACGGGCTCCCACTTGGGGTCCTGCAGCGCGTCCTCGATCGTGGTGTAGACCACGCCGTACTTGGCGACCTCCTCGCGCATGTTGTGGTAGACGATCTCCGAGTCGTACTGGGCACCGACGCCGGCCAGCGAGTCGCGCTCCGCCTGCGGGATGCCGAGGCGCTCGAAGGTGTCCTTGATGTCCTTCGGCACGTCGTCCCAGTCCCTCGCCTGCTTGGTCTTGGGCGAGACGTACGTGGAGATGTGGTCCATGTCGAGCCCGGCGATGGAGGGGCCCCAGTTGGGCGCCATCTGCCGCTCGTGGAAGACCTCGAGCGCCTCGAGGCGCAGGTCGAGCATCCACTGGGGCTCGCTCTTCTTCTCGGAGATGGAGCGCACGATCTCGGGCGTGAGGCCGTCGGCGTAGCGCTCGTATCCCTCCTCGCTCTTCACGAAGTCGTAGATGGAGCGGTCGACGTCGGCGACCTGCGTCCTCTTGACGTCTCGGGTGTCGCTCACTCGGCATCACCCCTCGCCTCAGCCTCGCGCTCGAAGCGCTCGAAGCCGTGGGCGTCGATGTCGTCGATGAGCGAGGCGGGGCCCTCCGCAACGAGGCGGCCCTTCACCATCACGTGCGTGCGGTCGACGGTGAGCTTCTCGAGGATGCGGGTGTTGTGCGTGATCATGAGCAGCGCGCCGTCGCAGGTCCTGCGGTAGGCCTCGATGCCGCGAGAGACGACGGAGAGGGCGTCGACGTCGAGGCCGGAGTCGGTCTCGTCGAGGATGGCCAGCTTGGGCCTGAGCAGCAGGAGCTGGAGCATCTCGATCTTCTTCTTCTCGCCGCCCGAGAAGCCCACGTTGAGCTCGCGGGTGAGGAAGCTCTGGCTGAGGTCGAGCTCGTCGGCAATCTCGCCCACGCGCTTGCGGAACTCCTTGGCGGTCATCTTGAGCTCGGGACGCTTCTGGGTGATGGTGCGCAGGAAGCTGTAGAGGGGCACGCCAGGGACCTCGACGGGGGCCTGGTAGGAGAGGAAGATGCCGGCCAGGGAGCGCTTGTCGGCGCCCTCATCCGTGAGGTCCTGCCCCGCGAACTCGATCCTGCCGGAGCTGACCTTGTAGACGGGGTCGCCCATGATCACATGGCCGAGCGTTGACTTGCCCGCGCCGTTGGGCCCCATGAGGACGTGGGTCTCGCCGGCCGCGACCGAGATGTCGATGTCGTGCAGGATGGGGTTGTCCTCGGTCCCAGCCGAGAGGCCTGATACTCGAAGTAGCTGCTCTGACATGTGCTTCTCTCCTATGTCCGTCTGATGGCAGAACGCGTGTGGCCCACGTCCGGTGCGGGACCGGGCTGGCCTGGGCTGACACGGCTAATGCTACCCCCCTGAGTGCATTTATAGCCGCGGGCCCTTTTGTTTCACGCAATTCATACTAATTAGTAGGAATTAAAACTCAAGGGAAAAGTGGGGAGACAGCGGAAGGGGCCGGGACCGGGGCGGCGCCGCGCCTAGACGCGGCGCGAGAGGAAGTCGAAGACGGCGTGCCAGTAGCGTTCGGGCTCGGCCAGCTCGAGCGTGAGGTGGCCCGCCTTGTCGAAGGACTCGATCCTGTGGTCGAGCGCGGGGGAGAGCTCGCGCGCCCTGCGCCACAGGAGCGTGGACATGTAGGGGGGCACGAGGGTGTCGCGCGCTCCCTGGAGGAACAGCACGCCCACGCGCAGGTCGCCGAGGTACTCCTCGGGGCTCGCGGCGGCGATGTCGTAGCCGCCCCTCTGGTGGCGCAGGTAGGAGCGGACGAGGTCCATGGCCGGGTGCACGTCGAGGCCGAGGCCGTGGTAGAGGCAGCAGGCGGCCATCCATGCGTCCGTGTAGCAGTTCTCCGCCACGACGGCCGCCACCTCCTCGGGCAGGGACTGCTCGCCGGCGGCCATGAGCGCCGCGGCGGCCCCCATGCCGCTGCCGTGCAGGACGACGCTGCGCGCGCCCTCGTCCACGGCCCAGCTGGCCCAAGCGACGACGTCGAGGCTGTCGAGGTAGCCGAGACCGACCCACTCGCCCGCGCTCCGTCCGGACGCGCGCAGGTCGCACACGACGGCCGAGAAGCCCGCCTCGACGTAGTGCCTGACGAGGGGCATGACCTCCTCCCAGCTACCGCGGTAGTCGTGGAGGAGGACGACCCAGCGCTGGCTGCCGCGGCCGTCGGCGCCCGTCGGCTCGGCGCGGAAGACCCGGGCGTGCAGCGCGCAGCCGTCGCTCGACGTGACGTCCGCCTCCTCGGGGCCGCCATGCCTGGCGAGCCAGGCGGCTGTGGCGCGGGCCTCGGCCGCGCGATTGCGCTCGATCCGCGTGCGCAGGTGCGCCTTGAGCGGGGCCGTGAGCATGGTGCGACGGGGGTCGGCGGGGTCTGCGAGGAAGCCGCCCAGCTCCGCGGCAGCGGTCCCCTCGGGGGACGGCGCCGCGTCGGAGGCGGAGGCTGCGGGGGAGGGGACGGTGTCCGAGCGCCCGAGGACCGTGCGGGCGAAGCGGCGCGCCACAGAGCGCGCGCCGACGAGGCCCGCGAAGGGCAGGACGCAGAAGAGGCAGGTGACGGGCCACCAGCCGATCACCCAGGCGGCGAAGGCGACGAGGAAGAGGAAGAGGAGCGACATCGCGAGCCGGACGAGAGGCAGGGGGCCGGGCTTGTCCTGGGGCTCCACCTTGCGCAGGACGTTGGTGGGCAGGCGCCTCACCTCGGCGACGGAGACGGCCGCCGGCGTCGAGAGGGGGCGCGCCCCCTCGAGCCCGTCGAGACCGGAGCCGCCCCTCCGCCTGCCTCGTGCCATGCGCGTCTCCCTCCTGTGACACCCCGGCGCGCGGTCCGAGGGACGGCGCGGGGCGTCCGTCTCGACGGATCCCCATTATTTAGTAGGTCTTGAAGTATACCCTCGCGGCGCCTGCGCCCGGTGCCACGAGGGACGCTGTATGGGATTGTTCCCAGTTTGTTTCAGGATGATGGAGCGTGGCTGTCATTGATAACATTTGTTGCGCAATCTGTTCGAGAACTTATTCGCCTCGATTCGGCGAACGGGCTGTACGTCTGGAAGTCGGGCTAGTATAGTTCTTGGTTGTATTTTGTGTGGATAGTCTGTGTTGAACAGGTGGTGCTGGTTTCGGCTAGTCCAATCGGCTCGCCCGTGGCAGCCTCGCGGGCGCTCGAGTGCGATTTGGCCTCTTCTGGTATCTCGTGGTGGGGTGTAGGGAGGTACGTGCGCGGCGAGCCAGCGCCTGGGCCGAGGCCCGGTGCCGGGCAGGTGGGAAGCTTCCCACACCCGCGCGTCATCCACGTCCTTCTCCCCGCCATGTGTGTAGGGCTGCGCGAAGGGAGAACGAATGAAGTACCTGCTCATCGTAAGCCACGGGACCATGGCGCCGGGGGTCAAGAGCGTCCTCGAGATGCTTCTCGGCAAGCGTGACAACGTGCTCGCCTACAGCATGGAGGACGGCGTCTCCGCGGACGACTTCGTCGCCAACCTCAAGAAGGTCATCGAGCCGGTCACGCCGGACGACGAGGTGGTCGTCCTCGGCGACATCATCGGCGGCTCGCCCCTCACCAACACCCTTAACACCCTGACGGAGAAGGGCCTCCTTCCCCACACCATCGCCTTCGGCGGCGTCAACCTGCCGATGGCGATCAGCGCACTCATGGCTATCGAGGACGGTCTTGACGATGACGCCCTCAGGGCACAGGTCCTCGGCGAGTCCGCGGCGGCCATCAAGGAGGTCGAGCTCGCGATCGCCGACGAGGACGAGGAAGACCTGTAAGGCAAGAAAGGAACCGCAGGAAAGGAAGGAGCGCAAGACATGATTAGCTTCGTTCGCATCGATGACCGCATGATCCACGGCCAGACCGTCACGCGCTGGAGTCGCGAGTACCCCTGCGACGGCATCGTCGCCGTCAACGACGTCGCCGCCAGCAACCCCGTGCTCAAGGCCGCCTACAAGGGCGCCGCGCCGGACAAGAAGATCTTCGTCTGGACGATGGACCACTTCAACGAGAAGAAGGACTCGGTCCTGAGCTCGAAGTCCAACTACTTCCTAATCACCAAGAACCCGCTGGACATGAAGCACATCCTCGTGGACCTCGACTTCAAGCCCTCCGACGTCAAGACCGTCGTCGTCGGCCCCTGCAACGACCGCCCCGGCACCGTGAAGCTGGGAAACAACCAGTCGATCACGCAGGAGGAGGCCCAGGCGTTCGAGGACATCGAGAACAAGGGCTACGACGTCTGGTTCGCGCTGATCAAGGAGGCGGCCATCGGGCACTGGCCGGACTTCCGCGGCAAGTTCGACCTCAAGTAGTCCAGGTAGGTCTGACAACAAGGAAGGTGGATTCCTGTCATGACGATCAACATCGTCCAAGCGATATTCCTTGGGCTCTTCGCGTGCCTCGCATCGCTCCCGGGCATGGGCGGCACCACCATCGGTAACTACACGCTCGGCCGGCCCCTCGTCGGCGGCCTCATCGTCGGCATCATCATGGGCAACGTCGGCCTCGGCATCATCGTCGGCGCGGCCATCCAGGTCGTCTACATCGCCCTCGTCACCCCGGGCGGCACGGTCTCCGCGGACGTGCGCGCCGTCACCTACATCGGCATCCCCCTCGCGATGATGGGCATCACCGCACAGGGCCTCGACCCCAACAGCGCCGCCGCCGCAGGCTACGCCGCCTCCATCGGCTCGGCCGTCGGCACGCTCGGCACCGTCCTGTTCTACGGCACCCAGACCATGAACCTCGTGTGGCAGGGCATCGGCTGGAAGGCCATGGATGCCGGTAACTGGGGCAACATCAAGAAGACGCTGCCCCTCGTCGACTACGTCTTCCCCTGGATCTCCCACATCCTGTTCTCCTTCCTCCCGACCGTCGTGATCTGCATGGCCGGCCCCACCATGGTCGACCTCATGAAGGAGTACCTCCCCATGGACGGCCTCTTCATGAAGACGCTCTTCACCGTCGGCTCGCTGCTTCCCACCGTCGGTATCGCGATCCTCTGCCGCCAGGTCATCGACGGATGGCAGGACTGGGTCACCTTCATCGTCGGCTTCATGCTGGCCGCCGTGCTCGGCATGAACCTGATCGCCTCCGCGATCGTCGCAGTCTTTGTCGCCCTTATTAACTACGAGATCAAGACCATCGCAGCTCGTCCCGCCGTCGCGGCCGGTCCTGCGCTCGACGATGATGACGAGGAGGACATCTAATCATGGCTGAGCTCAAGAAGACTTCGGATGCGACCCGCAAGAGCGTGTTCCTGCGCTGGGCGTACGGCAACCTCACCTGCTTCACGCAGGAGCACATGCAGACCTTCGGCTACCTTGCCGCCATGCTGCCCGCCATCGACGAGCTGTACGACAAGGACGAGGACAAGGTCGAGGCGCTGAAGACCTACAGCGCGTTCTTCAACACCGAGCCGCAGATCGGATCGATCGTCGTCGGCCTGACGGTCGGCCTCGAGGAGGCCCGCGCCAACGGCGAGCCGATGGACTCCGAGACCATCAACGGAATCCGCGCCGGCCTCATGGGCCCGCTTGCGGGCCTCGGCGACTCCATCATCGTCGGCACCTTCATCCCCATCCTGCTCGGCATCGCCATGGGCCTCTCCCAGGGCGGTTCCGTCCTCGGCCCGATCTTCTACATCGTCGCCTGGAACGCCCTCATGTACTTCGGCATGAAGTATGCCTTCGACCAGGGCTACTCCATGGGCGGCGCCGCGGTCGAGGCGCTCGTCGGCCCGCAGTCGGCGGCCCTTCGCTCCGCGATCGGCACGGTCGGCACCATGGTCATCGGCGCCGTCGCCGGCACCTGGGTGTCCATCTCCACCTCCTTCGCCGTCCAGTTCTCCGCGGACAGCGCGTTCGTCCTGCAGAAGACCCTCGACGGCATCATGCCCAAGGCGCTGAACCTCCTGTTCGTGTACCTGTGCTGGTGGCTCATGACCAAGAAGAAGATCAGCCCGACCATCGTCATGCTGATCCTCGTGGTCATCGCCCTCGTCGGCTGCATCACCATCCCGGGCATCAACACGTCCTTCTTCGACCCGGGCCTGTCCTACTAGCGAGAAGGGACGTCGATGGCACGAGAGGGAGTCAGGCGCCCCGGCGCCTCGCATGAGACGTCGGACCCGCTGCTCAAGGAGGCGCAGGACCAGACCCGCGCCCTCATGAGGCTCCAGGCCTACAAGCGCCTCGCGTACTCGCTCGTGGCCATCGGCGTCATCCTCGTCTGGTGGGGCCTCGTGGGAGGGTCGAGCAAGGCGGCCGGCATCGCCGGCGTCGTGCTCGTCGCGATCGGCGTCCCCTCGAGCGCGGTGCTCTACGTGGGCATCAAGCACGGGAAGCAGAACGTCGAGAACATGCTCTTCGACTACGAGGTCCAGCACGCAGGAAGGCCCTCGACCCGCGAGGAGATCGACTCCCAGATCATGGGCGAGACGCCCCGAGCGATCGAGAGGGCGATCGATGCCGCCAACAGGCGCTCGGAGGGCCGGACGCACAAGAGGCGCAAGGCCGGTGGCCGCTAGGGCCACGAGCGCAGAGAGGCAAGAGACTTAGGGGGCCCCGGACGCACGTCTGGGGCCCCTTCGTCGTGCGCAGGCTCCTCGTGCGGTGCCCGCCTGCATCCGTCTGCACCCACCTGCCTGCCCGCACCCCCGTTCCCAGGGCGGGTCACGTCGGCGTTACGCCTCCGTACGCGCCGCGGCCGTGGCCCGCCCATTCGCTAGAATGACCCTTGCAAACCACCTTACGGACTAAGACTGAGAGGAGAGTCCATGGCTCTCAGCAAGCAGGACGTCGCGGGCATAGCGGACTACGCCCGCATCGCCCTCGATGACGAGGAGCTCGAGGAGATGTGCCGGTACATGAACGAGACCGTGCAGATTCTCCAGCCGATACGCGAGTACGACCTCGAGGGCGTCGAGCCCACCTTCCATCCCATCGGGGACCTCTCCAACGTGATGGGGGAGGACGTCGTGGACGACTCCGTGCGCGCGCTCGACATCGACACGGCCCTCGCGAACGCCGGGGCCAAGCGCGACCGCTACTTCCGCGTGCCCTCGATCCTCGGCAACGACGGGGGTGACCGCTGATGGCGAGCCTCGACGAGCTGAGCTGCGCGCAGATCGCGCGCGGCGTCGCGGACGGGAGCTTCTCCGCCACCGAGGTGGCACGGGCCTCCCTCGACGCCATCGACGCGCGCGAGGGCGAGGTCCAGGCCTTCCTCGAGGTCTCGCGCGACCTGGCGCTGGCTGCCGCGGCCGAGACCGACCGCAGGCGCGCGGCGGGCGAGCCGCTGGGGCCGCTTGCAGGCGTCCCCGTCGCCTTCAAGGACAACATGCACCTCGTGGGAACGAGGACCACCTGCGCCTCGAGGATGCTCGAGAACTACGACTCCAAGTTCACGGCGACCTGCGTACAGCGCATGCTCGACGCAGGCGCGACGCCCGTGGGCAAGACGAACATGGACGAGTTCGCGTTCGGGTCCTCCACCGAGTCCTCCGCCTTCCACCGCACCTACAACCCCTGGGACACCACCCGCGTCCCGGGCGGCTCCTCCGGCGGGTCGGCCGCCTCGGTCGCGTCCGGCGAGGTCACCCTCGCCCTGGGCTCGGACACCGGCGGCTCCATCCGCCAGCCCGCGAGCTTTTGCGGCGTCGTGGGGCTCAAGCCCACCTACGGGGCGGTCTCGCGCTACGGGGTCGTGGCCTTCGGCTCCTCGCTCGACCAGGTCGGCCCCTTCGGCCGCAGCGTCGAGGACGTCGCGCTCGCGATGTGCGCCCTGACGGCGGGCGGCCGCGACCCGTACGACTCCACGAGCCAGGACTGCTCGGTCGACTTCCTCGAGCACCTCGAGGACCCGATCGAGGGCGCGACCGTCGGCGTGATCCCCTCGCTCATGGAGGCGGAGGGCCTGACCGACGAGGTCAGGCACGCGATCGAGGCCGCCGAGCGCGCCCTCGAGGACCAGGGCGCGAGGATCGTGGAGGTCGAGCTCCCCAACATGGCGAGCTCCATCTCGGCCTACTACGTGATCGCGCCCTGCGAGGCCTTCTCGAACCTCGCGCGCTTCGACGGCGTCCGCTACGGCTACCAGGAGCCGGGCTGCGCCACGCTGGCCGAGCAGACGGCGCTCTCGCGGGCCCACGGCTTCGGCGAGGAGGCCAAGCGACGCCAGATGCTCGGTGCCTACCTGCTCGCCTCGGGCGTCTATGACCAGTACTACTACCCGGCGCAGCAGGTCAGGACCCTGATCACCCAGGACTACGCGCGCGCCTACGAGGCCTGCGACGTGATCCTCATGCCGGCGTCCCCGAGGACGGCCTTCCGCTTCGGCGAGATCTCCGACCCGACGCAGATGTACCTCTCGGACATGTACACGATCTCCAACAACATCGCCGGCAACGGCGGCGTCTCCGTCCCGCTCGGCCTCGGGGAGGACTCGGGGCTTCCCGTGTCCGCGCAGCTGCAGGGGCCTGCCTTCTCGGACCGCAGGCTGCTGAGGTTCGCGCGCGCCATCGAGCGCGCGTTCGACGCGAGGGGCAAGGTCGCCCCCGCCTTCGCCGGGAAGGGGGGCGAGCTCTAGTGAGGAGCCTTACGGAGGTGCTCGAGGATTGGGAGGCCGTCATCGGCCTGGAGGTCCACACCGAGCTGACCACGCTCGAGACGAAGCTGTTCTGCAACTGCAGGCTCAGCCACGACGACGCGCCCAACACCAACGTGTGCCCCGTCTGCCTCGGCATGCCGGGCGCCCTCCCGGTCCCCAACCGGAAGGCCATCCAGAGCATCGTGATGGCGGGCCTGGCGACCAACTGCCAGATCCAGAAACACTCGATGTTCTACCGCAAGCACTACTTCTACCCTGACATGTCGAAGAACTTCCAGACCACCCAGGGCCCGGTCGCGTTCTGCATGTACGGCCACCTCGACCTGGAGGTCTCCGGCGAGGGCGCCAAGGAGCGCCCGGACGGCGTGGAGACGGGGACCGACACGGTGAGCGCGCACGACGAGGCGAACCCCGTCGTGGTCCACAAGGCGGACGACGGCTCCTACACCGTGCCCATCAGGATCCTTCGCATCCACATGGAGGAGGACGCCGCCAAGATGGTGCACGTGGGCGGCGAGGAGGGCAGGATCGCCAGCGCGACCGAGTCCCTCGTCGACTACAACCGCTGCGGCACGCCCCTGATCGAGCTCGTCACCGAGCCCGACCTGCGCACGCCCGAGGAGGCCCGCCTGTTCATGGAGAAGCTCCAGCAGACGTTCCGCACCCTCGGCATCTCGGACTGCTCGCTCGAGAGCGGCTCGATGCGCTGCGACGGCAACGTGAGCCTCAGGCGGCGCGGCACGCGCGGGCTGGGCACCAAGACAGAGCTCAAGAACATCAACTCCTTCAAGAGCCTCCACGACGGCCTCGAGTACGAGATCCGCCGCCAGGCGGAGGTGCTGGAGGAGGGCGGCGTCATCTACCAGGAGACGCGCCACTGGGAGCCCAACCGCAAGCGCACCATCGTGATGCGCGTCAAGGAGACGGCCGACGACTACCGGATGATGCCCGACCCGGACCTCGCGCCCTTCGACCTCACGGACGACTTCATCGAGGGGTGCCGCGCGCGCATCCCGGAGCTACCGGACGCCAAGAGGGACCGCTACGTGTCCGAGATGGGCCTCAAGCGCGTCGACGCGGCGCAGATCGCCGGAGACCCCGCGACGGCAGCGCTCTTCGAGGAGGCCTGCTCCGCCGTCGAGGACAAGGTGCGCCCGACGGTGGCGAACGTCGTCGTGAATCTGCTGCCCGCCTTCAAGGGGCTCACGGCCGCGCAGGTCGCCTCCGTCTCCGGGCTGCTCGCGGCGGACGCAATCACGTTCGCCCAGGCGCGCGAGGTGCTCGAGGCCGTCGACGGCACCGGCGAGGACCCGGCGAAGGTCGTCGACGAGCGCGGGATGCGCCAGAGCACGGACGCCGGCGCCCTCGAGCCGGTCGTGGACGAGGTGCTCGCGCGCTGCACGGACCAGGTGCGGCAGTACCGCGAGGGCAACAGGAAGGTCCTGGGCTTCCTCGTCGGCCAGTGCATGAAGGCCTCCAAGGGCGCAGGCGTCAAGGGCAACCCCAAGCTCTTCAACCAGCTCCTCGCCGCGAGGCTCGAGCAGTAGGCGTCCGGCGCCAGGAGACGCTGGGCGAGAAGGGCGTGCGGCCGCCGACCCATGGCGGTCGCACGCCCTTCCTTACGGGCGGGCTCCTACTCGAGGTCCACGATCGCGAGCGTCTTGCCCATGGGGGCGAGGAGCTTGAAGAGGGTGTTCACCTGCGGGGCGATGTCGCCGCTCTCGATGCGCGAGATGACGGGCTGGTGGATGCCGGCCGCCGCGCCGAGGCGCGTCTGCGAGAAGCCGGCCGCCCGACGGGCCGCCGTGAGGTCGCTGATGAGGCGCTGCTTCTCGCACTCGATGAGGTCCACCTCCGAGCTGAGCCCGTAGACCTCGTCGGCGCTGATCCTGAGGCCCTCGCCGGCCTCGAGCCCGACCCCGCCCGCCATGATGGAGACGTCGGGCAGGGACTCCGGGTCCTCGCGGGCGGCCTCCCACCCCTCCTGCTCGAGGAGCCGGGCCATGTGGAGCTCCCTGATCTCTCCGGGCTCGAACCACACGATGAGCCTGTCGCCCCCAGGCGAGTACAATGCAACAATCTTCTTACTCATTATCGCGTCCTTCGGGAGTCGACAGCGGTCGCGCGCGATGGGTGGGCCTCCGTGCCCCCTGTGCCTGCAGGGGGTATGCGGGCGCGAAGCTCGTGACGCTCATGGAGACCCCCTTCGTTGACAGCTGATGAAACCACCATCGTCGGCGTCGCCCCATGGCACCGCGTGGTGTATGGAGTAACGTGGGAGGTCCTCCGGGGAGGCGCCTCCCGACAATTGATGACTTGTTGATTCTATTCATCAATAATCTATCACGTTTGATGAACCGGGGACGTCACAGAGTCTCAACAGGGAGGTAAAAGTGGCCTTAAAGACCAACTCTCAGCTCGAGAGGCTCCGCCTCTCGGGCATCCGCCGCTTCTCGGCGCTCGCCGCGCGCACGCCGGGCTGCGTGTCGCTCACGCTCGGCGAGCCGGGGGAGGACACGCCGGCGCCCGTGAGGGCGGAGGTCGCCCGCGACCTCGACCGCGGGCTCACGCACTACCCGCCCAACAACGGCTACCCCTGGCTCAGGGAGGCGATCGCACGCCGCGAGCGCACCCGCGGCGTGCCCGCCGACGTCGCCGACTCTGAGGGAGTGATCGTGACCTGCGGGGCGACCGAGGCGCTGGCAGTGGCCCTCACGGTCGTCCTCGAGCCGGGGGACGAGGTCGTGATCCCCACGCCAGCCTTCTCGCTCTACGAGTCCCTGACCACCCTCGTGCGTGGCGTGCCCGTCGCGCTCGACACCGCGCCCGCCGGCTTCCAGGTGAGCCGCGAGGCCCTCGAGGCCAAGGTCACGGGGAGGACCAAGGCCATCGTGCTCTGCTCGCCCAACAACCCCACGGGCTGCGTTCTCGACGCCGCGAGCCTCGACGCGGTGGCCTGCGCCGCAGCCGAGTACGACCTTTTCGTGATCTGCGACGACGTCTACGAGAGCCTCGTCTATGCCAGCTCCTACCAGCGCTTCTCCGCACGTCACCCGGAGCTTTCCGACCGCGTGCTCGTGGCGGGCAGCTTCTCCAAGCCCTGGGCCATGACCGGCTGGCGGCTGGGGTGGCTCCTGGCCCGGCCGGAGCTGGCGGCGCAGGCGAGCAAGGTCCACCAGTACCTCGTGAGCTCGGTGCCCGCCTTCGTCCAGCACGCTGCGCTCCGCGCGCTCGAGTGGGACGTGCGCCCGATGCGCGACTCCTACCGGGAGAGGCGCGACCTCACGGTCGCGGCCCTCGAGGGCATGGGCCTGCCCCTCGTCGAGCCCGAGGGCGCCTTCTACGCCTTCCCGTCCGTCTCCGCCCTCGGCCTCGGGTCCGAGGAGTTCTGCGAGCGCGCGATCCTGGAGGCGGGCGTCGCCCTCGTCCCCGGCGTGTTCTTCGGCGCGGAGGGCTACGTGCGCCTGAGCTTCGCGTGCGACCGCGAGACCCTCGAGGAGGGGCTCGCTCGCCTGGCGGGCTTCGTGGGGGCGCTGCGCGCGGAGGGGGGCGAGCGCCGATGAGCGAGGAGATCAGGGAGCCCGACCTCGAGCTGCTCACCCGCTACCGCCGCGACCTGCACCGCATCCCCGAGCTGGACTTCGACCTCGACGAGACGCTCGCCTACGTCCTGGACCAGCTCCGGCCGCTCGAGGCCGACCCGCGCGTGAGGGTCTTCTCGCCCTGCCGCTCCACCCTGTGCTGCCTCTTCGACCGCGGCACCGAGCGGGCCTGCGCCGTGCGAACCGACATGGACGCCCTGCCCGTCACGGAGAGGACCGGGGTCGCCTTCCAGAGCGAGCATGCTGGCAGGATGCACGCCTGCGGCCACGACGGCCACATGGCCATGGCGCTCGGGCTGGCCCGCCACCTGGCGCTCCACCTGGACGAGCTGCCCAGGAGCGTGCTCGTGGTCTTCCAGCCGGCCGAGGAGACCACGGGCGGCGCCAAGGTCGTCTGCGAGTCCGGCGTCTTCGAGCGCCTCGGCGTGGACAGGATCTTCGGCTTCCACCTCTGGCCCGACCTCCCTGCCGGACAGGTGGCGAGCAGGCCGGGCGCGCTGCTCGCCGCCAGCAACGAGGTCGACGTCGCCGTGCGCGGCGTCTCGAGCCACATCGCGAAGGCCGAGCAGGGCAGGGACGCCCTCGAGGCGGCTGCGCACGTCCTGCTCGACTGCTACGCGTACATGGACGAGCGCCGGACGGAGGAGCCCTGCCTGCTGCGCTTCGGGCACGCCACCTCCGGGACCGTGCGCAACCAGGTGAGCGACCTCACGCGCCTGGAGGGGAGCCTGAGGACCTTCTCCGTGGCGATGGGCGAGCGCTGCCGCCGCGAGCTGCCCGAGGTGGCGGCGGCGTCCGCGGCGCGCCTCGGCTGCGCGGCCGAGGTCCGCTTCTCGGAGGGCTACCCGCCGGTCACGAACGACGAGGCGCTCTTCGGGCTGGTGGCCTCGGCCGTGCCCGGCCTCGTCAGGCTCGCGGAGCCCCTGCTCATCGCCGAGGACTTCGCGTGGTACCAGCGCTACCTGCCGGGCGTCTTCCTCCTGCTCGGGACCGGCACGGGCACGCCCCTGCACTCGGACGCCTTCGACTTCGACGAGGCCGTCCTCCCAACGGATGGCGCGCCTGGCGCCTTGTCCCGGCGCGTGGTAGTGTGATGCGCACGATAGAGGAGCGAGCACGAAGAGCGCGGGCGAGCCGGCAGGCCGGGACCCCGTGGGAGGCGAGGTTCGCCGAATCTGCGCGCCGGGCGCGGCGTGCGGGTGGGCATGTGGGAAAGACCCCCATGACTGTCTGCAGGATGCTGCAGGTGCGCTATCTTACGGCGAGCCACACTCCCCTCCGGAGCCTCGCAGGTAAGCCAGCCGCCTGCTTGCCGGATCGGAGGGAGAGCGTCATGGCACGAGGCGAGGCAGGGGCGCCGGAGCGCGCCGCCGCGGCCGGAGGCGTGGGGACAAAGCGCCCGTTCGTCACGAAGGAGCAGCTCGAGGACATCGCCCGGAGCTACCCCACCCCCTTCTACCTCTACAGCGAGAGGCTCATCCGCGAGAGGGCGCGCGCCCTCTACGACGCCTTCTCGTGGAACGAGGGCTTCAAGGAGTACTTCGCAGTCAAGGCGACGCCCAACCCCAGGATCGTCTCCATCCTGGCGGAGGAGGGCTGCGGCTGCGACTGCGCGACGGGCACGGAGCTCCTGCTCGCGGACGCCTGCGGCGTCTCCGGCCACGACGTCATGCTCTCCTCCAACGACACCCCCGCCGAGGACTATCGCCTCGCGCGCGACATGGGCGCCCTCGTCAACTTCGACTCCTTTGACATGCTCGCCTTCTGGCGCGACAACGTCGGCCCCTTCCCCGAGACCGTGTGCTGCCGCTTCAACCCGGGCGGCGAGTTCGAGAGCGCCAACGGCATCATCGGCAGCCCCAAGGACTCCAAGTTCGGGATGACGAGGGAGCAGGTCGAGCGTGCCTTCGAGGAGCTCGCCGCCCAGGGCGTGCGGCACTTCGGGCTCCACGCCTTCCTCGCCTCCAACACCCTCGGCGACGACTACTACCCGCGCCTGGCCGAGCAGCTCTTCTCGCTCGCGGCCGAGCTCTCGGGGAGGCTCGGCGTGCACGTGGCGTTCTGCGACCTCTCGGGCGGCGTGGGCGTCGCCTACGAGCCCGACCAGCGGCCCTGCGACATCTCCGCCATCGGCGAGGGGGTGCGCGAGGCCTTCGAGCGCATCCTCGTGCCCGCGGGCATGGGCGACCTCAGGGTCATGAGCGAGCTCGGCCGCTGGCTTCTGGCCCCGGCGGGCGCGCTCGTGACGCGCGTCATCCACGAGAAGCGCACCTACAAGGACTACCTGGGAGTGGACGCGTGCGCGGCCAACCTGCTGCGCCCCATGATGTACGGCGCCTACCACCACGTCACCGTGATGGGCAGGGAGGAGGAGCCGGCGGCTCGCACCTACAACGTGACAGGCGGCCTGTGCGAGAACGGTGACCAGTTCGCCTGGGACCGGGCGCTGCCCGAGTGCGGTGTGGGCGACCTGCTCTTCGTCCACGACGCGGGGGCCCACGGCCACTCCATGGGGTTCAACTACAACGGCAGGCTCCGCTCCGCCGAGCTGCTCCTCGGCGAGGACGGCGCGGTGAGCCTCATCCGCCGCGCGGAGACGCCGGCCGACTACTTCGCCACGCTCGACGTCACGCCCGAGGGCCGCGCCATCCTGGCGCGCCTCTAGCGCCAACGGCGCGGGCACGACTGGCAGGAAGCGCGCCACGGCTGGCCGTGGCGCCAGGGAAAGGGGAGACAATGGCAGACATCAACGACCTCACGGGCTCGATCGTGGCCCTGGTCACGCCGTTCACCGAGGACGGCGAGATCGACTTCGGCGCGCTCGACCGCCTGGTCGACTTCCACCTCGAGAACAAGACCGACGGCATCCTCGTGCTGGGCACGACGGGGGAGTCTGCGACCATGACCGACGCCGAGGACGTCGCCGTGGCCCAGCACGTCGTCAACCGCGTGAACGGGCGCGTCCCCGTCATCGGCGGCGCGGGCTCCAACTCCACCAAGGAGTCGCTCAACAAGGCCAGGAGCCTCCAGATGATCGGCGTGGACGGCCTGCTGCTGATCACGCCCTACTACAACAAGTCCAACGAGGAGGGCATCTACCGCCACTTCACCACCGTCCTCGACCAGGTGGACGTGCCGTGCATCCTCTACAACGTCCCCAGCCGCACGGGCTGCTCCATCAGCGAGCGCAACGTCGCGCGCCTGTGCGAGCACCCCAGGGCCATGGGCATCAAGGAGGCCTCCGGCTCCATCTCCTACGCGACGAGCGTCGCCAAGTACGTCTCGCCGACCTTCAAGCTCTTCAGCGGCAACGACGACATGGTGGTCCCGATCATGTCGCTCGGCGGCTCGGGCGTCATCTCCGTGTGGGCCAACGTGCAGCCCACCGTCGTCCACGACATGGTGGAGAGCTACCTCGCGGGCGACACCGGGCGCGCCCTGCGCTACCAGCTCGACGGCCTCGACCTCGTCCACGCCCTCTTCTGCGAGGTCAACCCCATCCCGGTGAAGGCCGCCCTCAACCTGATGGGGCTCATCCCCGCCGGGCTCCGCCTGCCGCTCACCACCATCTCGGACGCGGGCCGCGAGCGGCTCGTCGCGGCCATGAGGGGGGCTGGTCTCGTTGACTAGGGTCATCCTCGTCGGCAGCGGTCGCATGGGCACGCTGCTCTCCCAGGCGATAGAGGCCGACAAGGACCTCGAGCTCGCGGGGACCTACGACGTCACCAACGTCTCCGAGCTCGACGGCGAGGCCCCCGCGGCCGATCTCGTCATCGACTTCTCCAACAGGGACGCCCTCCCGCACACCCTGGCCTACGTCCGTCGCTCTCGCGCGGCGCTCCTCCTGGGCACGACGGGCTTCTCCGAGGGGGAGCTCGCCGAGGTGCGCGCCCTGGGAGAGGCCACCCAGGTGATCTGGTCCGGCAACTACTCCCTCGGCGTCGCCGTGCTGCGCCACGCGACCAGGCTCGCGGCGGAGGCGCTGCCCGGCTGGGACGTGGAGATCGTCGAGACCCACCACGCCCAGAAGGCCGACGCCCCGTCCGGCACGGCGGAGATGCTGCTGCGCGAGGTCGACCCCGCGGGCGAGCGCACGGTCGCCTACGGGCGGCAGGGCATGGTCGGCGCCCGTCCGAAGGGCGAGGTCGGCATGCACAGCCTGCGCGGCGGCACCGTCGCCGGGACCCACGAGGTGCACCTCTTCGGCACGGACGAGGAGCTCTGCCTCACGCACCGCGCGAGCTCGCGCCAGATCTTCGTCACCGGCGCCATCGCCGCGGCGAAGCGGCTGGTGGCGCGCGAGCCGGGCTTCTACACCTTCGACGAGCTGATGTTCGCCGAGTAGGCGGACGAGCAGGACCTGGGGGAGACATATGGATGCACAGGAAATCATCGACTACATCGCCACGGCGCCCAAGAAGACGCCCGTGAAGGCCTACGTCAGGGAGCGCGAGGCGGGCTCGGTCGCCTACCCCGCCTCGGCCCACGTCTTCGGCGACGGTGCGAGTAAGGTCGTCTTCTGCGACTGGGCGGAGCTCGCGCCCGTGCTCGAGGAGGCGGCGGACAAGGTCGAGGACCTCGTGGTGGAGGCCGACAGGAGGAACTCCGGCGTGCCACTGCTCGACGTGAAGGGCGTGAACGCGCGCATCGAGCCGGGCGCCATCATCCGCGACCGGGTCGAGATAGGCGACAACGCCGTGATTATGATGGGCGCCGTGATCAACGTCGGTGCCGTCGTGGGGGAGGGCACCATGATCGACATGGGTGCTGTCCTGGGCGGTCGCGCCATCGTGGGCAAGAGGTGCCACATCGGCGCCGGTACCGTGCTCGCGGGCGTGGTGGAGCCCGCCAGCGCCACCCCCGTCGTCATCGAGGACGGGGTGCTCATCGGGGCGAACGCCGTCGTGATCGAGGGCTGCCGCGTGGGCGCGGGCGCCGTGGTCGCGGCCGGCGCCGTCGTGATTTCCGACGTGCCCCCCAACGCCGTCGTCGCCGGCTGCCCGGCGCGCGTCATCAAGCAGAAGGACGAGAGGACCTCGGACAAGACCGCGCTCGTCGACGCCCTGCGCACGCTGTAGGGACGCTCGCTAGCCCTCGCTGCGGTCGAAGTTGACGGGCCGGTAGAAGAGGCGCGCGACCTCGTCGGGGTCGCGCGTCTGCCCGAGGACCCACATCGTCTTGGCGACGAGGGCCTCGGTGGTCATGTCGCCGCCCCTGAGGATGCCCGGGTGGTTGGCGTAGGGCCGGCCCACCTCGTAGACGCCGAGGTCGAGGCCCTCCTCGGGCACCTGCGTCGTGACGACGAGCGTCCGCCCGCTCCCGACCCAGTCGAAGATGGCCCGCTCCCAGACCCCGCCGTAGGCGGGGATGCCGCCGATGCCGAAGGTCTCGACCACGAGGGCGTCGTAGTCGCGCTTGAGCAGCTCGAGGACGCCCGGCGCGAGGCCCGGCGTAAGCTTGAGCACGATGACCCGGCCGTCCAGCCTGCCGAAGAACTTCGGGCGCTCCCGCGGCGCCTCAGGCGCGAGGCGTCCGAGGCCCGCGGCGCGGACGATGCGGTCGTTCCTGATGTAGGCGAGCGAGGGGTAGTTGGTGCTCGTGAAGGCGTTGAAGCTCATCGTGCGCTGCTTGTGGGCGCGGGTGCCCGCGATCGCCTTGCCGCCGAAGACCACGGAGACGTCGCGGCTCCCGTCGTCGCAGGCGTAGAGGACTGACTGGTAGAGGTTGAGCTTGGCGTCCGTGAAGGGGCTCGCCATCGGCTGCTGGGAGCCGGTCAGCACGATGGGCTTCTCGCTCCCCTGGACGAGGTAGGAGAGGGCCGCGGCCGTGTAGGCCATCGTGTCCGTGCCGTGGAGGACGACGAAGCCGTCGTAGTCGTCCCAGGCCTCGTCGACGAGGGCGGCGAGGCGCAGCCAGTCCCGGGGGCGCATGTTGGTGCTGTCGATGTTCATCGGCTGCACGAAGTCCAGCTTGCAGAGCTCCGAGATCATGGGCACCTGCTCGGCCAGCTCGCGACCCGTGACCGAGGGCGCCAGCCCGTGGCCGTCCTGCGTGGAGGCGATGGTGCCGCCCGTCGCGACGATGAGAATCCGCTTCATGTGCGTCCTCCCGCTCTGGCCCGCCGCCGTCTGCGGCGGCCCCGGGCCCGTCCGGCCCCTGTGACGCTGGGTAGGATACCGCGTCGGGCGCGTCGCCGGGCGGGGCGCGGGGCCTCGGGCGGTGCGGGCGCGCCTGGGGCCGGCGCACCGGGTCCGGTGCGTCCGCGGGGAAATGCGGGATAGTTTTGGCGTACGACGAAAGTCGGGCGGCTGTCTCCGGCTTTTGTCATATGCTCTTGGTGTTCACGTGCAAAGCGAGGTGGAGATGGGCAAGACGTTCAGAAAGCTCATGCCGCTGTGGGTCTCGTATCTGGTCCTCGCGGCGCTATCGGCGGCCGGGCCGCTCCTCCAGGGGGCCGGCGGGCTCGTGCGCGGCCACTGGGCCTTCCTCTTCCTGCTGCCCTTCGCCATCGGCGCGACCCCGTACGGCTTCATCATGGGCGAGGTCGTGCAGCGCCGCACGCGCAGCGTCTCGAGGGCGGCGTGGCGGCTCGGCCTCATGCACACGCTCGTGGTCTACGCGATCTTCCTCCTCGGCGTCATCGACTTCCTCGCGTCCGCGGCGGACGTGCTCTACCTGCTCCTCTGGCTGGCTCCGGCGCTCTTCTCCGGCCTGTTTTTCGTGCTCGGCATGCACGTCATGCGCGCCGAGCAGGCGCGCTCGGACGCGCGCTACGGCGTCGAGGTGCGCCGCGGGGACCCCTGGGCCACCTTCTTCGACCTCGAGTGGGAGGGCGACGAGCCCCAGGGCCGCCAGGGTCCGCGCCGCTCCTCGCCGCGGGCGGTCCGCGAGGCGGAGGCGGGCAGGCAGGTGCGCGCACGGCGCTAGGGCCGCGCGGCCGCACGGGGTCCCGGACGGGCTCCGGCGGCATGCCGATAACGACGGATGTGACGGGTCGCGGTGCCTCCACGGCCCGTTTTTTCATGCCTGAGATAGGCGATTTCACGGGCATAACGCCCGTATGGTTTGGGCATACATATAAAAGTTCGACTGTAGGCGAAGCATACCTTGGAGGCAGCATGGCACAGCGTTTCGTTCTCAACGGCATCTCGTATCATGGCTCAGGCGCGATCAAGGAGATCCCGGGTGAGCTCTCGCGGCGCGGCTACGACCACGTCTTCGTCAGCTCGGACCCCGACCTCGTCAAGTTCGGCGTGACCAAGAAGGTCACCGACCTCCTGGACGCGGCCGGCGTCAAGTGGGACCTCTACGACGAGGTCAAGCCCAACCCCACCATCAAGAACGTGCAGGACGGCGTCGAGGCGTTCAAGCGCTCCGGCGCCTCCGCGATCGTCGCGATCGGCGGCGGGTCGGCCATGGACACCGCCAAGGCCATCGGCACCATCGCCAACAACCCCGAGTTCGCCGACGTCAAGAGCCTCGAGGGCGTCGCGGACACGAAGAAGCACGCCGTCTTCACCATCGCCGTCCCGACGACGGCGGGCACCGCGGCCGAGGTCACGATCAACTACGTGATCACCGACCCGGAGCGCGAGCGCAAGTTCGTCTGCGTCGACACCAACGACATCCCCGAGGTCGCCGTCGTCGACCCCGACATGATGGCCTCCATGCCCGCGGGCCTCACCGCCTCCACCGGCATGGACGCTCTCACCCACGCCATCGAGGGCTACACCACCAAGGGCGCGTGGGAGCTCTCCGACATGTTCCACTACAAGGCCATCGAGATCATCTCCCACAACCTGCGCGACGCCGTCAAGGAGGCCAAGGAAGGCAAGCCGGGCCACGGCCGCGAGGAGATGGCGCTCGGGCAGTACGTCGCGGGCATGGGCTTCTCCAACGTCGGCCTGGGCATCGACCACTCCATGGCGCACACGCTCTCCGCGCACTACGACACGCCCCACGGCGTCGCTTGCGCCATGCTGCTGCCGATCTCGATGGAGTTCAACAAGCCCGTCGCCGCCCACAAGCAGGCCGGCATCGCCCGCGCCATGGGCATCGACACCTCCGGCATGACGGACGAGCAGGCCGCGGACGCCGCGATCGCAGCCGTGCGCAAGCTCGGAGAGGACGTGGGCATCCCCAGGACGTGCAAGGGCCTCGTCGAGGCCGACCTCGACCAGCTCGCCGCGGACGCCCTCGCCGACGCCTGCTACCCTGGGAACCCCCGCGAGGCCACGCCGGAGCAGGTCAAGGACATGTTCCGTCAAATCATGGAGTAGGGGAGAAGGACGGGCGCACGTCGGGCCGCCACGAGAGGTCCGGCGGGCGCCCTCGCTCGTCATCGGAAGCCCTTTCGCGCGGGGCCGTCGCCTGTGGAGCGGTGGCCCCGCCTTCTTGTGTCGAATGGCCTTCGAGTGGCCTCGACGAGGGCCGCGCCGTTCAGAGACGTGGAGATGCGGCGTTTGTCGGCAAACGATGGTACCATCTCGCCTATGAGATTGTATCCGTGCGTGTGCCCCATGAGGCAGTGCCTGACCATAGGAAGAAGCACCGTATGAAGAGATCCCTCCGTACCAGAATCGCGGCCTGCGCCATCGCCGCTACGCTCGTCGCTTCGGGCAGTCCGGTGATCGCGCTCGCGGAAGTCTCCCAGGCGGACGTGGACGCCGCCCGACAGCAGCTCGACTTCCTCTCCATGAAGTACGCCGATGTGGACGAGAAGCTCCAGGACACCTACTACCAGCTCGACCAGACCAATCAGGAGTACGCCTCCAAGCAGGCGGAGTCCGAGCAGACCAAGCAGCAGCTCGAGCAGGCGCAGGACGCGCTCGCCAAGAGCGTCGCGGCCACCTACAAGTCCGGCGGCGGCGACACGCTCCTCTCGCTCGTGCTCGGTTCCTCGGACTTCGAGAGCTTCGTCGGCAACGTGGTCTACGCGCAGCAGGTCTCCGACAAGCGCGTCGCGGCCATCAACACCGTGAAGGACCTGAGGAGCCAGTACGACGACGAGCTCGCGGCGCTCGAGACCCTGAAGGCCGAGCAGGAGCAGCTCGCGAGCCAGCAGGAGCAGGAGGCCGCCGACCTCGCGTCCAGGCAGGCCGAGCAGCAGTCCTACGTGAACGGCCTGAGCGAGGAGCTCAGGGCCCAGATCCAGGCGGCCGACGAGGCCGCCGTGGCCCAGGGCCAGGCCGCCGCCCAGGCGGCGCAGGACTCCCTCCAGGACGGCACGTCGGGCGAGTCCGCAGGCCAGCAGGGAGCCGCCACCGACTCCGGGACCTCGGACGCTAACAACGGCTCCGGCGCCAGCGACAACTCGGGCGCCAGCGACAACTCGGGCTCGGGCACGAACTCCGGATCCGGTACCAACTCCGGTTATAACTCCAGCTCCAGCTCGAACTCCGGCTCGGGCTCGAACTCCGGCAGCAACTCCGGTTCCAGCTCCAACTCCAGCAGCAACTCCGGCTCCAACTCCGGGTCGAGCAGCGCCACCACCGGCAGCCTGACCGCCTCCCAGAGGGCGACCATCGTGGCTGCCGCGTCCTCGCAGCTCGGCCTCCCGTACAGCCACAGCAACACCCCCGGCGTGGGCTGGGACTGCTCCGGCCTCGTAGGCTACGCCTACGCGCAGGCCGGCATCACGATCGGTGGCGGCGGCTGGGAGCAGTACTACAGCGTGACCCAGATCGGGCTCGCCAAGGCGAACGCGACGTCCAACCCCCAGCCGGGCGACGTCGTCTGCTGGTGGGGCAACGTCCCCGGCGGCAACTTCGAGCGCCACGTGGCCCTCTACATCGGCAACGGCCAGATCCTGCATGCCAACGGGCGCCTGGTCGCGGTCGACAGCCTCAGGCAGTGGAGCCCGTACACCTGCATCGGCCCCCTGGTCTAGCGAGGCCACGTCGGTGCGGGCGACCGGCCCGCAACACCACACGAGACGCCCAGGCCGCCCCTCGGGGCGGCCTTTTGGTAGCAGACGGCCCCAGCGGAAGGTGGCGCACGATGCCCACGATGGACGACTACCTCGACTGGCGCGGTGACCTCTCCTTCGACGAGCGCCCGCTGAACGAGGTCGACAACCTCATCCTCTCGACCATCGCCTACCTCGACCTCGGCGGGATCGTGCCGGGCCCCGGCGGGGGCTCCGTGGCGCTCGGGGCGGCCTTGGGCGAGCTCCTCAGGCGCGCCGGCGGCGACCTCTCGCCCTACGTGCGCTCGATCGCGCGCATCGAGCCCCCCACGGTCGAGCGGATCGCGAGGTCGCGGCGGTTCTCGCGCCTCTCCGCCCACGACTACGTGGCGCGCTCCGACGACGCGAGCTCCCTGCAGTTCGCCGCCCTGCAGGTGGACGTCGGGCGCGACGAGACCTACGTCGCGTACCGCGGCACCGACGGCTCGCTCGACGGCTGGCGCGAGAACTTCATGATCTCCTACGAGGTGACGGAGGCGCAGAGGATGGCGGCCTCCTACCTCGAGGATGCCCTCGCGGCCCCGGGCGCCGCCGGCCGGCGGCTCTTCGTGGGCGGCCACTCCAAGGGCGGCAACCTCGCCGCCTATGCCGTCGCCGCCTGCCCGGCGGGGCTCCTCGGAAGAATCGAGCGCGCCTTCAGCAACGACGGGCCGGGCCTGCCCCGCGAGGTCGTGCCGGCAGGCCCCCGCGAGGTCCTCGGCGAGCGTTTCGTCAGGATCCAGCCCGCCTACAGCGTGGTCGGCCAGATCTTCGACCGCGTGGGGGAGCCGCGCACCTACGTCAGGAGCACCGCCTTCGGCGTGCTCCAGCACGACCCCACGACCTGGGAGGTGATGGGGGACGGCTTCGTGCGCGCCGACGGCCTCGACGTGGAGGCGGCGGCCTCCGACGAGACGCTGAACCGCTGGATCCAGGCGCGCGACCTCCCGACGCGCAGGAGCGTGACCAAGGAGCTCTTCGACGTCCTCGGCGCGGGGGGCGCCCAGGAGCTCGACGAGATCGCCTCCTCGCCGCAGGGCATCCAGAGGGTGCTCGTCTCCATGGGTTCCATGGACGAGGAGACCAAGGAGGTCATGCGCGAGCTCGTGAACGGCATGCTCGCCAGCACCATGGCGGCGCGCAGGGAGAACGCGACGCAGGCCGCCGCGGCCATCGTGAAGGTGGCGCGCAGCACGCTCGGGTCCTACCTCAGGCCGAGGACCGCCTCCGAGACCGACGATACGAGCGAGATCACGAGCGAGGCCACGAGCGCGGAGCCGAACGAGGCCAGCACCACCCCGGACCCGAAGAGGCCGAGCGCGAGATAGCTCGCGAGCTCGAGGGCGAGGGCGTTGACCACGAAGTGGAACAGGCCAAGCGTGAGCACCGTCAGTGGCAGGGCGAAGAGCCTCATGACCGGCCGCACGAAGGAGTTCACGAGGGCGAGCACGGCCGCGAGCACGAGCAGGCCCCCCGAGCCACCGACGACGGTGACCCCCGGCACGATGGCCACGGCGGCGGCGACCGCGACGGCCGTCGCGAGCCAGAGCCCCACTGCTCTCATGCGAGCCTCCCATCCAAGGACGATCAGGTGTTCCGTATCCTACCCCCCGGAGGGGCGCCCCGTCGGCGTCCACAAAAGAACTGCAACTCGTCGGGCTGCCCCCAGACGTCCTTCTCCGTCACGCGGCACTTTAATGCGCTAAAGTATCAGGGTCCCGAACGGAGGTGCACGCGATGCCCAAGGATGACATGCCCCAAGGCGCCGAGGTGAGCAGGCTCCTCGACGCGCTCTGCCTGCTCGAGTCTGCGGACGAGGCCCGCGCGCTCCTGCTGGACCTCTGCACCACGCGCGAGATTGCCGACCTGGCGCAGCGCCTCGAGATGGCGCGCCTGCTCAGCGAGGGCGCCTCCTACCTCAGCGTCTCGAGGCGCACCGGCGCGAGCTCGACCACGGTGAGCCGCGTGTCCAAGTGCCTGAACAACGGCGCCGGGGGCTACCGCCTCGTCCTCGCGCGCCTCGCAGGAGAGCACGGCGCCACGGGGGGAGAAGGACCTGCGGCAGGCGAGGCCGCGCCGCCGGCGTCGCCGGGCGAGTGAGGGGGCCGGGTCCGGTGGGCGGCTATCGCCGCGGTCGGCCGTGACGCGGGCGGCACCGTCGCCAGCGGGGCGCGGCTGCGCCCATTCTTGTCCCGGCGGTGGGGTAGCATGTCCCCCACGAGGAGAGGGGAAGCATGACACTCCACATCATCCAGACCAACGACTACGGCATCGTGTCCGCGCCCTGCGCGCGGGTCCTCCGGGAGGCCGTCGCCTCGACGGGGGCCGCGGCGCTCCTCGCGCCCTCGCTCGGCCAGGCGCTCGACATGCAGCGCGCGCTCGCGGACGAGGAGGGCCTCGCGCTCGGCGTCACGTGCACCACGCCGGGCCTGTGGGCCAAGGAGCGCTGGGGCGTCTGGGGCGACGGCTCCGCGATCGTCTCCGCGCGGGAGCGCTACGTTCTTCTGCGCCTCGTGGTGGCCGACGCCTCCGAGGGGGACCTCGCCGGGCTCCCCGCCACCCCCGGCCTCGTCAAGACGCTCGCGCGCCTCGCCTCCTCCTCGCTGCCGTGGCTCCCGCTCGCCAAAGACGGCCGCGTCGACGACGCCGACCCGCGCGCCGCCGGGCTCGGACGGGGCGAGAGGGCCGTGCTCTCGCTGCTCGGCGCCTACCGCGGCGCCCTGCGCGAGCGCGGCCGCGTCGAGGCCTGCGAGGCGATGGTGCGCCTCCCGGAGGCGCTCGAGGAGGCCGGCGCCGCGGCCGTCCCCGTCGTCCTCAACGGGGTCGCCCCCGCCTCCGCGGCGGAGCGCGCCCTGGCGGTGGGCCTGGCGGCCGCCGCCCCCGTGTGCTGGGTCGTGCCGGTCGACGCTGGCCCGGCGTCTGACGTCTCGCGCGATCTCGTCGCCACGCTTCGCTCCGAGGCCGGCGCCGCGGGAGTCGAGGTGGCGTGCGAGGAACCCCTCGGCGGGACGGGCGCACCCGCCAGCGGAGACGAGCTCTCGCGTCTGCGCGCGTCCCTGTTCCGCGCCGACGTCGCTCCCGTGGAGCCGCAGGGGCAGGTGAGGTGCGCGCTCGCGCTGGGCCCGCTCGCCGAGGCGGAGCTCGTCTGCCAGGAGGTCACGGGGCTCGTCGCCGAGGGCTGCACGGACGTCGTCGTCGCCTGCCCCGACCCCGCGAGGACGTGGGACGCCCTCGCGCCCAAGCTCGCCGCCCGCGGCCTTCTCGCCGAGGGCTCCGTCCAAAGGCGGGTGGCGGACCTCCCCGCGACGAGGGCCTTCCTCGGCTTCGCCGCGCAGGTGGCCCAGCTCCAGGAGCTCGCCTGCTCCTGGCCGGAGGACGAGCAGGGCGAGGAGGGCCCGGTGCCCGCCCTCGGCGACATGTCGTGGTGGCCGCCCCGGGCGCTCACCGACTTCCTTCTCTCCGACGCGTCCGGGGTCGCCAGGGAGCGCGCCTACGCGCTCGACCTGAAGTGGCGCGGCAACCGCATGCTCTCGCCCGCGCAGGTCCTCGCCCAGCTCCAGAGGCGCGCCTCCACCTCCGACGAGGTCGCCCGCGCCACGGCGGCCCTGCTCAGGGGCCGCCTGTCGACCGCCGCCCTCGAGCTCGAGCGCGGCGTCCGCGCGCGGCTCGAGGCCAGGCGCGCGCTCGACCCCGACGGGGTCGCCCGCGCCGGCGGCG
>OMVS01000024.1 GCA_900314575.1 uncultured Olsenella sp.
CGCAGATGCCGCGAAGGCCTGCGGTGCCGAACTCGAGATTGCGGTAGAAGGCATCGTTCAGCTGGTCTTCGTTGCCAGAAGCGATGAGGGACTCAAGCTCCTCCTTGAGATCCGGCTCGGTCACATTCTTGCGCCAAAGATCGACTTTAGCCTGTACTTCAGCTTCCATGTACATCCTCCTCGATACCAAAAAGAGCAGAGACGGTCGGAACTTACTGCATTCTGAACCACGCTACTTTTATACCGCTAGTTGCCGTAAAGTTGATAATCAATTCCCCATCTGAGCAGATATGCCATCTAGATGGAGTCAGCAGCCTGTCTCGTGGGAAAGGCATGCAGAAGCAGGGAATCTGCGTCCTGCCAGCTACAATGGCAGAAGGCGCATAAGCGCCCCTTACTTTACGGGCGAAAGGTGACCCGATGGAATTCTATGCAACCTGTCCTGCCGGCTTCGAGAAGCTTCTGGCTCATGAGCTCTCCTCTCTCGGCATCTCATCCGTACGCCCCCTGAAGGGCCAGACCGCATTCGAGGGGACCTTGGAGGATGGCTATAGGGCCTGCCTCTGGTCCTCGCTTGCCTCCCGCATCGTCCTTGTGCTTGGCCGCTTCGATGCCAAGACCTCCGATGAGCTCTATGAAGGGGCAGCGGCCCTTCCCTGGGAAGACCATATCGCTGCCACCTCGACGCTCGAGATCGAGGCACACGGCACGAACGATGCCCTCAGGAACACCCAGTTCGTGGCTCTGCGCACGAAGGACGCAATCTCCGACCGCCTGCTCCAGAAGCGCGGCATCCGTCCTGCCACCGATACCACGAATCCCGATATCCGCATTGCCATCCGCCTCGGCAAGTCCCGCGCCTCGATCGGCATCGATCTTTCAGGAGAGCCGCTCTTCCGCCGCGGCTATGCCGCAAGGAAATCGTCCCGCTCTCCCCTGCCGCCGCTCAGGCCCGACTATGCAGCAGCACTCCTCGAGCAGGCCCGCTGGTATGCAGATGTCCGCCACGGCGAGCCTGAAGCGCTCGTGGTCTATAGCGGAGCAGGAACCATAGCCACAGAGGCAGCGTCCCAGGCGCTTGACCGGGCTCCTGGCCTTCTGCGTCCCTCCTGGGGCTTCACCGGCTGGCTTGGGCACGCTGAAGGCACATGGACAAAGCTCTCGGATGAGGCACAGGAGCGTGCTGCAGCAGGCGCCGATAGCAGGCTCTCCCTCATCTGCGCCGATACGAGGACAGGTGCCGAATCGTCGCTTCGCCAGATGCTTCGCCAGGCTGGCATGGGCGAGGTGGAGCCCCGCTTCTTCGATATGCGCCGCTCGGCAGAAGACCTCTCCGCAGCCGTGGGGACGCTTTCCCATCCCACAGCCCTCGTCGACCTTTCATGGCTCCGCGAAGGGGCGCTTCCTGAAGAGGCAGAGGCGCTCTCGCTCATTGCAGAGACGGCAGCGGCACTCCCCTCTGGCACGAAGGCAGCATCCTTGGCACCCGGCCCCTCGCTTGCAAGCGTGCTCGGCACAGCCCCTGAGGAGAGCGCCACAGTCCTTCAGGGCAGCCAGACAGAGCAGCTCTCGAGCTGGAACATCGAAGAAGCGCCAGAGCGCCCTCTGGCAGAGGCAGCCGGCCAGAAGATCTCTGTGCTCCTTTCTGCCTCCGACCAGTTCGCAAAGAGGCTCCAGAAGGTCGCAAAGCTCCGTGCCAAGTGGGCCAAGCGCGAGGGCATCTCGAGCTACAGGGTCTATGACCAGGACCTGCCGGACTACGCTGTCGCAATCGAGCTCTTCGAGGGTGCAGGCACGCCTGAGCGCTGGCTCCAGATCGCCGAATATTCGGCACCCAAGGATATCGATCCCGAGCTTGCCCATGAGCGGCTGCTCGATGTGCTCACGATTGCACCCCGGGTCATGAAGGTCGCACCCGACCATGTCTATCTCAAGGTCCGCACCCGTGCGAAGGGCGGATCTCAGTACGCAGACGAAGGCACAGCCCCCGAGCCGAAGGCAGGAAGGCGCAAGGACGGACGCCCGCTCCTGCCTCAGGGTGCCCACCTTATCGAAGAGGGCGGCCTTGTCTTCGAGGTCAGCTTCGAGGGACGCCTCGACTGCGGCATCTTCCTCGACCACCGCGAGACGCGCGCGCTGGTGCGCGAGATGGCCAAGCAGACGCAGGGGTCCAAGCGCTTCCTCAACCTGTTCGCCTACACCGGGACCGCCACCTGCTACGCGGCCGACGGCGGGGCCAAGCACACCACCACGGTCGACATGAGCCGTCCGTCGCTCGACTGGGCGCGGCGCAACATGGTGCGCAACGGCTTCACCGGGCCCGAGCACGAGTTCGTGCAGGCAGACGTCGTCGCCTGGATCAGCGAGCAGCGCCGGACCGCCAACCGCTGGGACCTGGTCTTCTGCGACGTCCCGACCTTCTCGAACTCCGACCGCATGCACCACGGCAGCTGGGACGTGCAGCGCGACCACGCGGAGCTGCTGATCGGTGTGAGCCGCCTGCTCACGCGCAACGGCACCTGTGTCTTCAGCTGCAACCTGCGCAGCTTCAAGCCAGACGTGGAGTACCTGCGCCGCTACGGCGTGGAGGTCGAGGACATCACGGCGCGGACGATCCCCGAGGACTTCTCGCGCAACCCCAAGATCCACCACTGCTACCTCGTCCGCAGGTTCGCGCAGGGCGGCAGGGGCGCATAAGGAGAGGGGCCCGGGGGCGCAGTTCACAGGCGCGTCCCCGGGCCCGATCGCCCCTACGCCTTCCGGTAGAAGGCCTCCATGTCCTTGCTCATCTGCCGCAGGGTCGGCACGTCCACGTACGCCATGTGGCCGCAGCCGTAGCGGTGGAACTCGACGCGCTCCTTGAGCTGCGGGGAGAGGAACTGCCTCGAGAGCTCGAAGACGTTGTTCCAGTAGGTGGTCGCCGCGTCGTAGCGCCCGCCGAGGACCGCGAGCTTGATCGTCGGGTCGCGCCTCAGCGCGCACGCCAGGTCGACGGTGACGTTAGGCGCGCCCGCCGCGCCGCCGGTGCCGGGCTCCTCGTGCGCCCACTTCCACTTGACGCCCACGCGGTAGTAGTTGTTGTCGAGGTAGCGCGCCGGCGCCTTGTAGCCCATCTCGGACAGGAAGCTGCGGAAGGCGGTGTTCCAGACGGCGTTCACGGCGTCGTCGGCGGCGTCCTCCCCCGCGAACCAGGAGGAGTCGTCCTGCGCATAGCCCGGCGCGTCGGAGGAGAAGCGCATGTCGAGGCGGCCGCACACGCGCCCCTCGTCGGCCAGCAGCTCTCGGCGCACGTCCTCGAGCGAGACGCGCAGGTGCCTGCGCAGGATGAACCTCTCGTCCAGGCCGATGAGCTCGCTCATCTCGCGCGCGACCTCGCGCTCGCGCTCCTCGCCGAGGCGGTCGCCCTTGAGCAGCGCCGGCGCGAGGACGTCGTCCGTCCAGTCCATGGCCCTGTCGAACCACTCATCGGCGTCCACGCCCGCGCCGGCCTTGCCGAAGAACTGCGCGGCGGCCGCGAAGGTGGGAAGCATGCCCAGGTAATAGAGGTCCTCGCCCGGCTGCACCTGCACCCAATTCCAGATCGCGGAGAGCATCGTGACGCCCGTCAGCTTGACGCCGCGCTCGCCGAGAAGGCGCATGAGCACCGCATTGCGCACCGTCCCGTACGACTCGCCGAACAGGTAGACGGGGCTCTGCCAGCGGTGGTTCTGCTCGAGCCACTCGGTGATGGCGCGGCAGAACGCGTCGGCGTCGCCGTCCACGCCGAAGATCGCGCTCGTGTCGGCGCCCTCGGCGAGGGGCGAGTAGCCGGTGCCGAGCGCGTCCAGGAAGACCAGGTCGCTCTCGCGCAGCAGCGTGTAGGGGTTGTCCTCGACCTTGGCGCTCGAGGGCAGGTGGTTGACGCCGTCGGTCGCGACGCGGCGCGGACCCATGCCGCCGAAGTTGATGGGCACGGACGCGCAGCCGGGACCGCCGTTGAAGCAGAACGTGACCGGCCGGCCCGCCATGGGGAGGCCGTCCTCGCCCAGCTTGGCGTAGGTGATGGAGAACATCCTGCCCTCGAGGGCGCCCGTGTCGTCGCGCACGTCGAGGTGGGCGACCGTCGCCTCGTAGTCCATCCGCTCGCCCGCGGCCTCCCACGTGAGGCGCCTGCTCACGGGGTCGCTCACGGTGCGGGTCTTGTCCGCGGGGACGGTCACGAACGACTTGGCCAGCTCGCTCAGCGGCTTCGCCGCAGCGTCGGCCGGCTGCTTCTCATCCTCTGCCATGGGGTTCCTTTCCTCGGTGCTTGCATAACACTCCCATCCTATGCGTCCCGGGAGAAGATGCAAACCCCGTGCAGGGAAGGTGCCAGATGTGCCAGGCGCACGACAGGGACGTTGGCCTGCGCGGGCGCCGGCCAGGTGGGCTAGCCCCGGGCGAGAAGGACCTCGAGGTAGCGGCCGACCCCGGCCTCGTCGTTGCTCGCGCAGACGTGGTCCGCCAGGGCGCGGACCTCCTCGCGCGCGTTTGCCACGGCGACGCCGTCGCCCGCGGCCTCCAGCATGGAGACGTCGTTGTCCATGTCGCCGAAGGCGACCGCGCGCGCCACCGGGACGCCGAGGTGGCCGCACAGCCACGCGAGCGCCGCCCCCTTCGACGCACCGCGGGCGCTGATCTCGAGGTTCTGGGGGCTCGAGGTCGTCCACGCGAGCGCCGGGTCCTGCTCGACCGCCGCGACGACGAGGTCGCGGTCGGCGCGGTCCTTCCAGAAGACGGTCACGCGGTCAAGCGTCCCCACCCGCCGCAGCATCTCGGGGACCGTGAGGTCGGTCGGCGTGCGGGTCGAGAGGATGAAGCGCGCCTCGTGCGGCGTGAGCCCGAAGCCCTTGAGCGCCTCGTAGCGGGCGCGCTCGGAGTAGATCCTGCCGTCCGCGAAGAGGTCGAAGGTCACGTTCCTGTCGGCTACGCGTCCATAGAGCGCGAGGCACCTGCCACGGTCCAGCGGGACGCCGTGGATGACCTTGTCGGAGCCGAGGTCGGTGACGGAGGCGCCGTTGGCGGTGATGGCGTAGCGGCAGGCGGGGTGCGCCACGATGGCCTCGGGGAGCGCCGAGGCCGCCCTGCCAGAGCAGGGGACGAACGGGATGCCACGCGAGTCGAGGAGGTCGAGGGCCTCGAGGTTGCGCTCGGGGATGGTCTTGTCGGTGCGGACGAAGGTCCCGTCGAGGTCCGAGAAGACGATGGCAGGCGCGCCGGGCGACGCGGGGCCGCCGCCGGTGGCGGCCCTACGAGCGCTCTGCGAGGGGGACATAGGTCAGCTCCTCCATGTGGCTTCGGTACGCGGGACGGATGATGCGGCCGGAGCCGTAGAGCTCCTCCATGCGGTGGGCCGCCCAGCCCGCCATGCGGGCGATGGCGAAGATCGGGGTGTACATGTCGCGCGGCACGCCGAGCATGGAGTAGACGAAGCCGGTGTAGAGGTCGATGTTGGTGCTGATCGGCTTGGTGATCCCGCGCACCTCTCGCATGGCCCTGGGCCCGAGCTCCTCGACCTTCTCGATCAGGCCGAGCTTCTCCTCCACGCCCTTCTGCGCGGCGAGCGAGCGGGCGTAGCGCTTGACCAGCGTCGCGCGCGGGTCGGTCACGGTGTAGACGGCGTGGCCCAGGCCGTAGATGAGGCCGGACTGGTCGAACGCCTCCTTGTTGAGGATCTTGGCGAGGTAGGCGTAGATCTCCTCGTCGTCGCTCCAGTCGTGCACGTGGTAGGCGATGTCTGAGATCATCTCCCCCGCCTTGTAGTTGGCGCCGCCGTGCTTGGGCCCCTTCAGCGAGCCGATGGCCGCCGAGTAGGCCGAGTAGGCGTCGGTCCCGGAGGACGAGAGGACCCTGCACGTGAAGGTCGAGTTGTTGCCGCCGCCGTGCTCGGCGTGGAGCATGAGCATAACGTCGAGCAGCATGGCCTCGTCGTGGGTGAAGCCCTCGTCGCTGCGCAGCACGTCGAGGACGGTCTCGGCCATGGAGTAGCCCTCGCGCACCGGCGGCACGACGAGGCGCTCGTCGTTACGCTCGGCGTGCGCGGCCGCATGGGCGACCGCAGCCACGCGCGGCAGGCGGCCCAGGAGCGAGATCGCGACGTCGATCTCGTGCTCGGGCGAGGTGTCGTCGGGGTTGGGGTCGAAGGAGTAGAGCAGCAGCGTCGAGCGCTGCAGCACGTTCATGATCGACGTCGACGCGGTGGTGCGCGGGAAGACGTGCAGGTAGCTCTCGGGGAGGTTGCGCCTGCAGTCGATGCGGGCCTTGAAGTCGTCGAGCTGGGCCTCGGTGGGCAGCGACCCCGTCAGCAGCAGGTAGGCGACGTCCTCGTAGCCAAAGCGGTTCTCCTCCTGCGGCGCGCGCACGAGGTCGGCGATGTCGTAGCCGCGCAGCGTGAGCCGGCCCTCGTCCGGCACGACCTTCCCGTCCACCTTGTTGTAGCCGTGCACGTTCGAGATGGTCGTGAGGCCGACGAGCACGCCCGACCCGTCGGAGTTGCGCAGGCCGCGCTTGACGTCGTAGCGGCTGTAGAGCTCGGCGGGCATCTGGTCCACCCGCTGGTAGCCGCAGTAGAGCTCGTCGGAGACGGGCGGACGCCCCAGCGCGACGCTCGGCATGGGGTAGGCGTCCCTCACGTGCTCGAAGGCGCTCGTGTCCTTGGGGAGAAGGACCGGCCCCTGCATGCGGTTGTCGTGGCGAGGTTCGATCATCGGTGCCCCCTTCGTCTTCGGCGGCGGGTTCTCGGTCGGCTCGCGGCGCGCTTGCCGCTGACTCGCGGCGCTCAGGCCGCGCTCGCCGGCCTACAGCCGGTACATGAAGTTGAACACCTCTTCGCGCTGCATCACGATCTGGAGGTTCATCTCCTTGGCCACGCGGTTCAGCGCCTCCTGGATCCGGGTGAACTCCTGCGTGGTGTTCCTCAGGTCCACCTGCATGGTCATGGTGAAGATACCGTCCATGATGGTCTGCGAGATGTTCATGATGTTGACGTCCGCGTCCGCGAGCGCCTGCGACACCGCGGCGACGATGCCGGAGCGGTCGTTGCCCAGGGTGGTCACGATCGCGAGGTTCTTGGTGCTCTCGTCGGTTGTTGCCATGATGATCCCTTCGGTCCCGGCCCGGGCGGCTGGCGTCGCCTCCTGCGACGGGCCGCGAGCGCGCTGGCAGGCCTGCCAGCTGCGCCGAGCGCCGGCGCGGCTTGTGGTCCCGCCATTGTAGGGCCTCGCGCCGGGGCGGGCATCCGAGGACCCGAAATTGAGACTTCCCGTTCATGTGGCGGCGAGGCGCGCCGGGCGGCCGGCGGCCGGTCCAGAGGCACCGAGGGGGCGGGCCAGGCCCACCCCCTCGGAATTGCGGGCGCGCGGTGCGCCCGCCCGCTCCCGCCGGCGACCCTCGGCGGGCGGCTAGTTCTCCTCGCCCTCGCTCACGCGCTGCTCGAAGAGGACCTGCACGTCCTCGGGCGACATGTCGAGCGCCACGCCCAGCTCCTCGAGCGAGCGCTGCCTGGCCTCCTTGAGGATGCGCTCGTAGGCCACGGGCGGCTTCTTGTTGCGGGCCTTGGTCTCGGCGATGCGGACGCGGAAGGTCTTCACGATGCGCACCGAGTCGAGGCAGGTGCCGCGACGGATCTCGTTCTTGAAGTGCTCCTCCTCGAGCGCGTTGCTCCTGGAGGTGAACTCCTCGACCGGCATCTCGGGATAGCCGTCAATGATGCTGACCGCCTCGTCGTGCGAGAGCACCGGTCGCAGCTTGGACTCCGAGGCGATCGGGAAGCTGATGCGCATGGGATGGCGCTGGCCTATCGGCAGCAGCTCGTACACGGCGCGGGGCTCCTCGGCCACCCCCTGCACCTTGCACACTCCCTGACCAGGATGAACGACGTAGTCTCCGACCTCGTACATTAGCAACACTCCCTCCGTTTACTCGCCCCAGCATACCACAGAAGAATTCGATTTATGTATATTTCATAATTGCCATTGTACGTGGTTTGGCGTTGCCGTAATTTAATTAGTTTTCTGTTTCGTAATGTCCCTGTACGGAGAAGGTCATGGGCCGGAGGCGGGGTCCAGGACCCCGAAAGGCGCCCCAGGCGCGCCCCATAGGAAAGGGGCGCGCCGGACCTCTCCGGCACGCCCCCTACCTGCGACGATGCGAGGCTCGTCCCCGCGGGCGCCCGCCCGCCGAGCCCGCCTTAGAAGTCGGCGTTGCCGACGGTTCGCGGGTGCGGCAGCACGTCGCGGATGTTGTCGATGCCGGTCAGGTACATGACCAGGCGCTCGAAGCCCAGCCCGAAGCCGGCGTGGTGGCAGCCGCCGTAGCGCCGCAGGTCCAGGTAGTACTTGTACTGGGACTCGTCCATGCCGAGCTCCTCGATGCGGCGCTCGAGCACGTCGAGGCGCTCCTCGCGCTGCGAGCCGCCGATGATCTCGCCGATGCCCGGCACGAGGCAGTCGGCGGCGGCCACGGTCCTACCGTCGTCGTTCAGGCGCATGTAGAAGGCCTTGATCTGGGCCGGGTAGTCGGTCACGAAGGTCGGGCGCCCAAAGTGGTGCTCCGTGAGGTAGCGCTCGTGCTCGGTCTGCAGGTCCACGCCCCACTCGACGGGGTACTCGAACTCGTGGCCCGCGTCGCGCGCGGCCTGGAGCACCTCGATCGCCTCGGTGTAGCTCACGCGGGCGAAATCGCTGGAGGCGACGTGCTCGAGGCGCTCCTTGAGGCCCTTGTCGACGAACCTGTTGAGCATGTCCAGCTCGTCCGGGCACCTGTCCATCACGTAGCGGATGACGTACTTGAGCATGTCCTCGGCGACGTCCATGTCCTGGGCGAGGTCGCAGAAGGCCATCTCGGGCTCGACCATCCAGAACTCGGCGGCATGGCGACGGGTGTTGGAGTCCTCGGCGCGGAAGGTGGGGCCAAAGGTGTAGACGTCGCCGAAGCTCATCGCGAAGTTCTCGGCCTGGAGCTGGCCGGAGACGGTCAGGTTGCACGGCTTGCCGAAGAAGTCCTTGCTCCAGTCGACCTTGCCGTCCTCGGTCCTGGGCACGTCGTTCAGGTCGAGCGTGGTCACCCGGAACATCTCGCCCGCGCCCTCGGCGTCGGACGCGGTGATGATCGGGGTGTTCACGTAGACGAAGCCGCGCTCCTGGAAGAACGTGTGGATGGCGAAGGCCGCGACGCTGCGCACGCGGAAGACCGCGCGAAAGAGGTTGGTGCGACTGCGCAGGTGCTGCTGGGTGCGCAGGAACTCGCGGGTCTGGCGCTTCTTCTGCATCGGGTAGTCGGGCTCAGCGGCGCCCTCGACCACGACCGTGGCCGCCTTCAGCTCGAAGGGCTGCGGCCGGTCGGGCGTGAGCGCGAGCGTGCCCTCCACGATGAGCGCGGAGCCCACGGTCAGCGAGGTGACCTCGTCGTAGTTGGCGAGCTCCTCGCGGTTGAGGACCACCTGCAGGTCCTTGAAGCACGACCCGTCGTTGAGCACGACGAACCCGAAGTTCTTCATGTCGCGGATGGAGCGGACCCACCCCGCGACGGTGACGTCCTTTCCGGCAAAGCCCTCCTTGCCGGCATAGAGCGACGCGATCTTGGTACGGTTCAACGGATTCCCCCCTAGTCGGGTAGCGAAAGAAAGTGAGAACCCGTTAACGATACCGCAACATGCGGCGGGTGGTCCCCCACCGCGGAAGCGGCACTGCACCGCCACAGGCGCGCGGCCGGCGCGGCCCCCTTCGCGGCCGCGCCGTCCTTCTCGCCCATGGCCCGGCCTACTCGAGCGCCTCGGACACCTGCTGGAGGTAGGAGATGATCGGGAGCCCCTGCGGGCAGGCGCCCTCGCACTGGCCGCAGCCGATGCAGTCGCCGGCCTCGACGCCGGCCTTGTCCGCCGCGCCGCGGTAGCGCGACCGCGCGGAGGCCTCGTCCTCGAACACCAGCTTGTAGTTCATGGCAGAGAAGAAGTCGGGGATGGGGATGCCCTGCGGGCAGCCGTCGCAGCAGTAGTGGCAGGCGGTGCAGCGGATCTGCTCGCTCTCGTCGAGCGCGCGGCGCGCGGCGCGGACGCACTCGAGCTCGCCCTCGTCGAGCGGCGCGAACGTGCCCGGCGCCATGTAGCTCACGTTGTCCTCGACCTGCGCCAGGGTGCTCATGCCCGAGAGGACCGTGATGACGCCCGGCTGGGACGCGGCGAAGCGCACCGCCCAGCTGGCGTAGCTCGCGTCCGGGCCCGCCTGGGAGCTGGCCGCATCGAAGATCTCGCGCACCTTGCGCGGCGGGACCGCCAGCGTGCCGCCCTTCACCGGCTCCATGACCGTGTAGGGCACGCCGTGGGCCTCGGCGACCTCGACGTTGCGGCGGCTCCAGACGTTCTCCTGGTCCCAGTCGGCGTAGTTGACCTGCAGCTGGATGAAGTCCACGTCCGGGTGCTGGGTGAGGAGCCGGTCGAGGTGCTCGGGCGAGCTGTGGAACGAGAAGCCCCAGTTCCTCACGAGGCCCTTCTCCTTGAGGCCACGGGCCCAGTCCCACAGCCCGAAGTCCTCGTAGGTCTTGGCGTTGTTGGCCTGGATCGAGTGGAGCAGGTAGTAGTCGAAGTAGTCGACCCCCAGGCGCTCGCGCGAGGTCTCGAACTGCTGCTTGACTTCCTCCTCCGTGGGGCTGCCGAGCCAGGCGTTGGCCTTGGTGGCGATCGTGTACGAGTCACGCGGGTAGCGCTCGACCAGCGCCTTGCCGGTGACCCGCTCGGAGGCGCCCCCGTCGTAGACGTAGGCGGTGTCGAAGTAGGTGAAGCCCGCCGCGAGGAACCTGTCGACCATCTGCTCGATCTGCGCCAGGTCCATCGAGCCGTCCTCGAGCTTCGGCAGGCGCATCATGCCGAAGCCGAGCTTGGGCGTACCCTTGCCGAGATAGGTCTCTCCGTATGCCATGTTACCTCCCAGGACGTGACGCGCGGGCCGGGCTCCCCCGCCCGCCGTGCCCACGTGCGGAAACGCGGTCTCGACCGCACCTTTCGACCGGATAATGCAAGAATCATACCAACATCGGCGCCCGGCGGCCGGCCCCGCCGCCGGCAGCCCCCGGCTGAGGGCCAGGGCGGGCGCGGGCGCGACCAGCCCCGGCGGGGCCATAGGACGGGAGGCACTCATGGTGCGAGAAGGACGTGCGGCTGCGGACGGCTGGCGCGAGGGCGGCGTCTTCGTCGCGGAGGGGGCCCGCGTGGTGGGCGACGTCAACCTGGCGGGCTCCTGCAGCGTCTGGTACAACGCCGTGATCCGGGCGGACGAGGCCCCGGTCACGATCGGCGCCGGCTCCAACGTGCAGGACAACGCCGTCATCCACGTGGACGAGGGCTTCCCCGTCACGCTCGGCGAGGGCGTCACGGTCGGGCACGCCGCGATCCTGCACGGCTGCAGCGTGGGCGACAACTCCCTCGTCGGCATGGGCGCCATCGTCCTCGACGGCGCGACCGTCGGCAGGGACTGCATCGTCGGCGCGGGCGCCCTCGTGACGCAGGGGACCGAGGTCCCCGACGGCCACCTCGCCCTCGGCAGCCCCGCCAGGGTGGTGCGCGCCCTGCGCCCCGATGAGGTCGTCGCCAACAGGCGGAACGCGGAGACCTACGTCATGCTCGCCCAGCGCGAGCTCGACGGGGGCGCGGACGGGCGGCGGGCGTAGCGCCCCCGGGCGGACGCGTACACGACGCCCCCGACGCCGCCCCACCCGGCAAGCGCCGCCCCGCCGCGGGCGTGGCGCCGGGGCGCCCATCCTGCTACGCTTACGAGAATGGCCCCGAGGGACCGGACGCGACCGTCGAGGCGCCCGGGGCGCTCGGGGCGCTCATCGGAGACGAGGAGAAGACATGGCTTCCAAGAGCAAGGCCCCCTTGCGCAGGGCCCTCAAGATAGCGGGCGTCGCGGCCTGCGTTCCCGCCGGCCTCTTCGCGGGCTTCACGGCCGTCTCGCACGGCGTGTTCCACCGCTCCAACATGGGCACCGCATCGGAGATCTACTACTGGCTCAAGGGCACGCGCAAGCGCATGAACGAGCCCGTCACCTGGGACAACTACATCCTGGAGAGCGCCAGGGCCAACGCCGAGCGCTACTCCATGCCCGCCGCGCTCGACTTCCACTACAAGATCGTGGGCTTCCGCGTCCCGGTCGAGGAGCGCAGCTTCAACGGCATGCAGACCTTCCTGCTCAACAAGCGCGACCTCAACGACCGGGCGGTCATCTACCTGCACGGCGGCTCGCTGCTCGGCCAGCCGGACTCCAACCTCTGGCACTTCCTCGACTCCATCGCCCGCCAGTCGCGCGCCGAGGTCATCGTGCCCCTCTACCCGCTCGCCCCGGACCACCGCTGGAAGGAGGCCTTCGACCTCATCGAGGGCCTCTACGACCACACGGTCGCGGAGTTCGGCGCCCAGAACGTCACCCTCATGGGCGACGAGGCGGGCGGCGGGATCGCGGCGGCCTTCGCGGAGCAGCTCGCGGAGGAGGGCTCCGAGCAGCCCGCCCACCTCGTCCTCATCTCGCCGTGGGTAGACGCCACGCTCAACAACCCGCTGGTCAACGCCTACCAGCCCAACGACCCGCTCCTCTCGGCCTTCGGCATGAGGCGCGTGGCCAAGCTCTGGGCGGGCGACACCGACCTCGACGACTACCACCTCTCCCCCATCAACGGCAACGTCCACGGCCTGCGCAACGTGCTCGTCTTCGCAGGCACGAGGGAAATCCTCTACCCCGACGCCCGCCTCTTCTACGAGCGCGTCCGCGCGACCGGCGCCCACGCCGAGCTGGTAGAGGGCCGCGGCCTCAACAACGACTTCCCGCTCTACCCCCTGCCCGAGGCGACGAGGGCGATACAGACCATCGTGGACGCCATCTCGATGGACTAGCCACGAGCGGCCGGACGGCACACGACACCTAAGGAAGGCCCCATGGAAGACTACAAGCGCGAGTTCGTCGAGTTCATGGTCGAGAGCGACGTGCTCAAGTTCGGCGACTTCACCCTCAAGAGCGGCCGCAGGTCGCCCTTCTTCATGAACGCCGGCGCCTACGTCACCGGCCAGCAGCTGCACAGGCTCGGCACCTACTACGCCAAGGCCATCGAGGCGAGCTTCGGCCTCGACTTCGACGTCGTCTTCGGCCCCGCCTACAAGGGCATCCCCATCGCCGTCGCCACGGCCATCGCCCTCGACGAGCTCTTCGGCAAGGAGGTCCGCTACTGCGCCGACCGCAAGGAGGCCAAGGACCACGGCGCCGACAAGGGCAGCCTTCTCGGCGCGACCCTCGCCGACGGCGACCGCGTGGTCATGGTCGAGGACGTGACCACCTCCGGCAAGTCCATCGACGAGACCTACCCCAAGCTCAAGGCCGCCGCCGACGTCGAGGTCGTGGGCCTCATGGTCTCACTCAACCGCCAGGAGGTCGGCAAGGGCGGCGAGAAGGCCGCCATCGACGAGATCTCCAACAAGTACGGCTTCCCCACGGCGTCCATCGTCACCATGTCCGAGGTCACGAGCCTCCTCCACAACCACGAGGTCGCCGGCCGCGTGGTGATCGACGACGACTGCAAGGCCGCCATCGACGCCTACTACGAGCGCTACGGCGTCAGGTAGCGCCGGGGCGAGAAGGACCGCGGAGCTCATGGGCGCCGGTCGCGGGAGGAGCCAGGGTTCGCGCACCGCGGGAGGGGCCTCCTCCCGCGGCAGGTCGCGTGGCGGGCGCACCTCCTCGCGCGCGGGCACCTCCCGCTCCGGCTCCTCCCGCTCGGGCTCCTCCCGCACCGCTTCGCGCCCCGCGGCGCGGACGCGCACCGGGCGCACCTCCCCGCGCGCGGGCTCTTCTCGCACCACGCGCTCGCGGGGCCGCGGCAGGCGCCCGGCCCACGAGCGGCTCCGCGTCAGCGTCTCCCGCAGCCACCCCGTGCTGCGCGCCGTCGGCGTCGCGATCGGCGTCCTCGCGCTGGCCGCCCTCATCGCGGGGGGCTACGACCTCTTCCGCTCGCTCACGGCCCGCCGCAGGCCCATGGACCCAGACGCCCAGGTGAGCCTCGGGCTCGAGGATCCCGGCCTCACCTACGCCAACCCCTACGAGTGGGGGCGCCTCTCGGTGGGCGTCGACGGCCGCTACCACTACATCGTCGGCGGCGAGGACGTCAGCCGCACGGGCGTCGACGTATCCGAGCACCAGGGCGCCATCGACTGGGACGCCGTCGCCGACGATGGCGTCAGCTTCGCGATCGTGCGGGTCGGCTACCGCGGCACCGAGAACGGCGCGATAGGGGCCGACGCATACTTCTCCGCCAACCTCGCCGGGGCCCGCGCCGCCGGTCTCAACGTGGGCGCCTACTTCTACAGCCAGGCCGTGAGCGTGGAGGAGGCCCGGGAGGAGGCAGATTTCGTCCTGGCCCAGCTGCGCGGCGCCGAGCTCAACTACCCCGTCGCCTTCGACCTCGAGCCCACCTCGGCCGAGGCGACGCGCGTCCATGGCCTCACGGACGACGAGATGAACGCGATCGCGCACGCCTTCTGCGAGAGGGTCGAGGAGGGCGGCTACCGGGCGATGGTCTACGGCAACAAGCCCGACCTCGGCCACCTCCGGCTCGAGGAGTTCGCCCCCTACGGCTTCTGGTACGCCTGCTACGACACACGCCCCGTCATGGACCTCGCGTTCGGCATCTGGCAGTACAGCTCGAGCGGGACGGTCGACGGCATCCGGACCCTCGTCGACATGGACATCGACCTCACGCCGCAGCTCGCCGCCTACCAGGCGCAGGCCGCGGGCACGACCGAGCAGGACGGCTAGCTCGCGGCTCTCACCTACAGGCAGACGAGCAGCCCGCAGGCGACGCCGAGCGCCAGGCCCCAGGCCACGTCGCGCGGCCAGTGGATGCCCCCGAGCACCCGCACCACGCCGAGCAGCGCGGCGGCAGCGACGATCGCCCAGCCGACGGGCGCGCAGAGGGGCAGCCAGCACATGCCGATCAGCGAGAGCGAGAAGGCGTGCCGGGAGGGGAAGGAGACCCCGCCCCCCTTCCGCGCGAGGAGCGGGTCGATGTCGAGCGCCTCGTAGGGCCGGGGCGCGTCGATGCGCGCCCGGAGGAGGCTGAACGCCACGAAGGCGACGGGCGCGACCACGAGGGCGCGCCAGAGGAGGGGCCTGGCCCAGAGCCAGGCCAGGACCAGCAGCAGCGGGTAGAGGGCGTAGCCCAGGAGGGTGAGCGCCCGGTTGGCGCAAAACAGCGCCGCCCGGGCCCGGGGACGGGCCCTGAGCGGGGCGGTCCAGCGCGCGTAGTCCCCCGCGGTCACGAGGCGGCCCCCCGGCTAGTCCCGCGTGAGCTTGCGGTGCAGGCGGTGCGGCTTGGAGAGGTCGGGGCCCAGGCGCTTCTCGCGGTCGCGCTGGTAGTCGGCGAAGTTGCCCTCGAACCAGTGCCAGGCGCCGGTGTCCTCGTCGGTGCCCTCCCACGCCAGGATATGCGTGCAGATGCGGTCCATGAACCAGCGGTCGTGGCTCGTGATCACCGAGCAGCCGGGGAACTCGAGCAGGGCCTCCTCGAGGCTCTCGAGCGTCTCGGTGTCGAGGTCGTTGGTCGGCTCGTCGAGCAGCAGGAGGTTCCCTCCCTGCTTGAGCGTGAGCGCGAGGTTGAGGCGGTTGCGCTCGCCACCGGAGAGCACGCCCGCGCGCTTCTGCTGGTCGGTGCCCTTGAAGCCGAAGGCGGAGACGTAGGCCCTGCTCGGGATCTCCTGGTCGCCGACGCGCATGAAGTCGTTGCCGTCGGACACGACCTCCCAGACGGTCTTGTCGCCGTCGATGCCCTCGCGGTTCTGGTCGACGTAGGAGAGCCTGACCGTCTCGCCCAGCTCGAGCGTGCCGGAGGTCGGGACGTCCTTGCCCACGATCATCTTGAACAGCGTGGACTTGCCGACGCCGTTGGGGCCGATGACGCCCACGATGCCGTTGCGCGGCAGGCTGAAGGTGAGGTCGTCGAAGAGCACGTGGTCGCCGAAGGCCTTGTGCAGGTGGTCGGCCTCGAGCACCTTGGCGCCCAGGCGCGGCCCCAGCGGGATGTGGATCTCCGTGAAGTCGACCTCGCGGCCGCTCTTGGCCTCCGCCTCCATCTGCTCGTAGGCGGCCAGGCGCGCCTTGCTCTTGGCCTGGCGGGCCTTCTGGGAGCTGCGCACCCACTCGAGCTCGCTCTTCATCTTCTTGGCGCGACGCGCGTTCTGCTTGCTCTCCATCTCGAGGCGGGCGGCCTTGGTCTCCAGGTAGGTGGAGTAGTTGCCCTTGTAGGGGTAGAGGGTCCCGCGGTCGACCTCGCAGATCCACTCGGCGACGTTGTCCAGGAAGTAGCGGTCGTGCGTGACGGCCAGCACCGCCCCCTGGTAGTTCTTGAGGAACTGCTCCAGCCACAGGACGCTCTCGGCGTCGAGGTGGTTGGTCGGCTCGTCGAGCAGGAGAAGGTCGGGCGCCTCGAGCAGGATCTTGCAGAGCGCGACGCGGCGGCGCTCGCCGCCGGAGAGGTGCTCGACGCCCTCGTCGGGGTCGGGGCACTGCAGGGCGTCCATCGCCTGCGAGAGCTGGGAGTCGAGGTCCCAGCCGCCCACCGCGTCGATCTGGGTCTGCAGGTCGCCCATCTCGGCCATGAGGGCGTCGAAGTCCGCGTCGGGGTCGGCCATCTGCTCGCTGACCTCGTTGAAGCGCGCGACCTTGGCGAGCACGTCGCCGAAGGCCTCCTCGATGTTGCCCTTGACCGTCTTGGTGGGGTCGAGCTGGGGCTCCTGGGGCAGGTAGCCCACGGTGTAGCCCTCGCTCAGCCGCGCCTCGCCGTTGGTGGTGTCCTCCACGCCGGCCATGATCTTGAGCAGGGTGGACTTGCCCATGCCGTTGGGGCCCACGACGCCGATCTTGGCGCCGGGGAAGAACCCCATCGTGACGTCGTCGAGGATGACCTTGTTGTCGTAGTCCTTGCGGACCCGCTCCATCTGGTAGATGAACTCCGCCATGTGAGACCCCCGGTTCTTCTCGCCTCGCCCGGGCGCGCTCGCGCCGGGGCCGCTTTGCGTCATTTGAATGCATCATTATAAACTAGACAAGTGTCTGACTTCCCCCCGAGACCGCGCTGCTATAATTCGCCCGTATCATCCAAGCCGAGAGAGAGTCGCCATGCAGGTCATTGTGGTCGGTTGCGGCAAGGTCGGAAGGACCATCGCCGCCCAGCTCGTCAACGAGGACAACGACATCACCGTCGTGGACACCAACGCCGAGCGGGTGGACGGCATCTCCACCATCTACGACGTGATGGGCGTCGTGGGCAACGCCACGAGCTTCAAGACGCTCTCCGAGGCGGGCATCGAGCATGCCGACATGCTCGTCGCCGTCACCCAGAGCGACGAGGTCAACCTCCTGTGCTGCGTCCTCGCCAAGAAGGCGGGCGGCTGCAGGACGGTCGCCAGGGTCAGGAACCCCATCTACTCCGCCGAGCGCAACTTCCTGCAGGAGAAGCTCGGCGTCTCGATGACCATCAACCCCGAGTACGAGGCCGCGCTCGAGACCTCGCACCTCCTGCGCTTCCCGCAGGCGTCCGAGGTCTACAGCTTCGCGAAGCGTCGCACGAGCCTCATCAGCTTCAGGGTCCCCGAGGGCTGCAGCCTCGTCGGGATGCCCCTGCGCGAGCTCTCCAAGAGGCTCTCGACCAACGTCCTCGTCTGCATGGCGCGCCGCGGCGACGACGTGATCATCCCCGACGGCTCCTTCGAGGCCCGCGAGGGCGACATCCTCTCCATCATGGCGATGCCCGGCGTGGCCGACGAGTTCTTCCGCCGCATGGGCATGCAGAAGGACCGCGTCCACAACGCCCTGCTCATCGGCGGCGGCAAGGTCAGCTTCTACCTCGCGCAGATCCTCGACGAGGTGGGCATCCGCTCCAAGATCATCGAGCAGGACTACAGGCGCTGCGAGGAGCTCGCAGAGCTCCTCCCCAACGCCACCATCATCCACGGCGACGGCTCCGACCAGGAGTTCCTCAAGGAGGAGCACATCGAGACGATGGACTCCATGCTCGCCGGCACGGGCATCGACGAGGAGAACATCATCCTGTCGCTGTACGCCAGGGACATCATCAAGTACAAGGTGGTCACCAAGCTCAGCCACATGGAGGTGAACGGCGTCGTGAAGAAGCTCAACCTCGACGCCATCGTCTCCCCGCGCACCATCACCGCGGAGTCGATCGTGCGCTACGTGCGCGCGACCCGCAACGGCATGGGCAGCAACGTCGAGGTCATGTACAAGATGCTCGACGGCCGCGCGGAGGCGCTCGAGTTCAAGATCAAGGACGACTCGGTCGTGACCGGCGTCCGGCTGGCCGACATGCGCCTCAAGAGGGACGTCCTCGTGGCCGGCATCTTCCGCGACGGGAACCTGATCGTGCCGAGCGGCTCCGACGTGATCCGCAGCGGCGACTCGGTCATCGTAATAACCACCAACATAGGGTTCCAGGATATTCACGATATCCTCGCCTGACGGCAGGAGTGTCCCCCAGATGAACTACCCGATGATTCGCTACGTGCTCGCCTGGGTACTCAGGGTCGAGGGGGCCATCATGGCCCTCCCCTGCCTCATCGCCCTCGTCTTCCACGAGCAGACCGGCTTCGCCTTCCTGCTCTGCATGCTGATCTGCCTCACGATCGGCTTCGCGGGGACGGCCAGGCGGCCGCGCGAGACCGAGATCTACACCAAGGACGGCATGGTCGCCGTCTCTCTCGCCTGGCTCGTGCTGTCGCTGTTCGGCGCCCTGCCCTTCGTGATGACCGGCGAGATCCCCAACTACGTCGACGCCCTGTTCGAGATCATCTCGGGCTTCACGACCACCGGCGCCTCCATCGTCTCTGACGTCGAGGCGCTCTCGCACGCGACGCGCTTCTGGAGGAGCTTCTCGCACTGGATCGGCGGCATGGGCGTGCTCGTGTTCATCCTGATGATGTTCCCGGTCCGCTCCGGCTCGCAGATGAACCTCATGAAGGCGGAGAGCCCCGGCTACAACGTCTCCAAGTTCGTGCCGCACGTGCGCGACACGGCCAAGATCCTCTACCGGATCTACCTCGTGATGACCATCGTGCAGATCCTCATCCTGCTCGCCTCCGGCATGTACTGGTTCGACGCCCTCTGCATCACCTTCGGCAGCGCCGGCACGGGCGGCTTCGGCGTCCTCAACGACTCCTGCGCCTCCTACACGCCCTTCCAGCAGGTGGTCACCTCCGTGTTCATGATCGCCTTCGGCGTGAACTTCTCCTTCTACTACCTGCTCACCACCAGGCGCGCCCGCGACGCCTTCCGCATGGAGGAGGTCCGCGCCTACCTGGGCATCATCCTGGCGGCCATCGTGATCATCTCCTTCGACACGCTCAGGATGTACGCCTCCGCCGGCGAGTGCGTGCGCGCCGCGCTCTTCCAGGTGGCCTCGATCATCACGACGACGGGCTACTCCACGACCAACTTCGACCTGTGGCCCTCCCTCTCCAAGGAGGTCCTGCTGCTCCTGATGTGCATCGGCGCCTGCGCCGGCTCCACCGGCGGCGGCCTCAAGGTCTCCCGCATCCTCATCTTCCTGCGCGCCGCCAAGAGGGGCATCCGCTCCTACGTGCACCCGCACAACGTGATGAAGGTCCGTATGGACGGCGAGCCCGTCTCCGAGGAGCAGGTCGGCTCCGTCTACATCTTCCTGATCCTCTACGTGTTCGTGTTCGCCCTCTCCGTCCTCGTGGTCTCCGTCGACGGCTTCTCCTTTGGGACGAACTTCTCCGCCGTGGCGGCCACGCTCAACAACATCGGCCCCGGCCTCGAGGTCGTCGGCCCCATGAGCAACTTCTCCACCTACGGCTACCTCTCGAAGGCCGTGCTGATGTTCGACATGCTCGCGGGCAGGCTCGAGCTCTTCCCCGTGCTCGTGATGCTCAACCCCGACGTCTGGACGAAGGGCGCTAACAAGGGGCGCAAGCGCGCGAGGGGCCGCCTGCGCGCATCGCGCGCCGCCGCCTAGGCCGAGAAGGACGCGCGGCCCGGACGCTGCGCGGGCCGGACGCGGCTCGGACCGGAGTCGCGCGCCGCCTAGGCGTGGCTCTGGCCGAGGAGGGCGGCGACCGCCTCGGCGAACGACCCCACCAGCCGGTCGGCCTTCTCGCGCACCTCCCGCGGCGAGTCGGCGAAGGCGAAGGCGACGTCTGCCGCCGCGAACATGGGCAGGTCGTTGTAGGAGTCGCCGATGACCGCGACCAGACTCGCCCCGAGGTGGCGACGGACCACGTCCACGGCGCGGCCCTTGGAGCAGCCCCGCGCCACCACGTCCACGTTCCGCACGTTCTCGAAGGCGACGAGCTTGTCGCCCAGCTCCGCGTTCACCCAGGCGGCGACCTCGCGGGCGCCCGCAGGCGAGCCCGCCGCGAGCGAGACGCCAAGGACGCGGTCGCCGAGGTCGGCCACCGAGCTGATCGGGACCTGGTCGCGCGTGGGCTCGCCGAAGGTGCACATGTGGTCGCCGGCCTGCACGACGAGGGGGAGCCTTCCCAGGTAGCGGTCGACGACGCGCTCCACGGCCACGGGGTCCGCCCGGCAGGAGAAGACCTCCCGGCCCGCCCCGTCGAGCACGAGCGCGCCGGTCGCGACGATCTGGAAGTCGAGCGTGACGTCCGCCGCTCCCCGCTCGAGCGCATGGGCTACGCCGCCGGCCGAGCGGCCGGTGCAGATGCCGAAGAGGCCGCCCGCACGCTGGAGCTCCCGGATGGCGGCCACGTCCGCCGCGTCGAAGCGGCTCCACGAGCCCTGGGGGCAGAGCGTCCCGTCCAAGTCGCTCGCGAAGGCGACGCCCGACGCAGGGCCCGCCCCGCCTCTCCCGACGTCCATAGTCCCCCTCCGGCGCTGGCTGTTGTGTGGATGATACCGCAAGCCGAGGTCCTTCTCCGTCGCCCGCGCCCGGCGGTCTCCCCAGCCCGCACGCGGGGCCCGGGGCCGCTTGGCTACAATGGATGGCGCACGCGAACCGGGGGCGCGCGGCGTCCCGAGCCTGCTGGGAGCCCAACCATGCCGAAGGTCACCATCATCGTGCCCGTGTACAACGCCGAGAAGGTCGTGGGCCGCTGCATCGACAGCATCCTCGCGCAGGACTTCTCGGACTTCGAGCTCATCGCCGTCGACGACGGCAGCGACGACTCCTCCGGCCGGATCCTGGACGACTACGCCGCGCACGACCCCCGCGTGCGGGCGATCCACCAGGGAAACGGCGGCGTCTCCCGCGCGCGCAACCGCGCGCTCGACGAGGCGCGCGGCGACTACGTGCAGTTCCTGGACGCCGACGACTGGGTCTCCCCGGAGGCGACGCGCCTGCTCGTCCACGCGATGGAGGACTACGACGTCGACATGGTCATCTGCGACTTCTACCGCGTCGTGGGGACCCGCGTCGCCCCCAAGGGCGACATCGACTTCGACCGGCCGGTCTCGCGCGAGGAGTACGCCGAGCTCATGATGCGCAACCCTGCCGACTTCTACTACGGCGTGCTGTGGAACAAGCTCTTCCGCCGCTCCATCCTTGAGGAGCACCACCTCAGGATGGACCCGGACATCAGCTGGTCGGAGGACTTCATCTTCAACATGGAGTACGTGCTGCGCTGCCGCTCCATCTACCCGCTCGGCGTGCCCCTCTACTACTACGTCAAGACCGAGGGGTCGCTCGTCTCCCAGGGGACCTTCGCCAGCACCGTGCAGATGAAGCTCAACGTGATCCAGTACTACCGCGACTTCTACAAGAAGGTGTACGACAAGGACGAGTACACCGTGCGCAAGCCGGAGATCTACGCCTTCATGCTGCAGTTCGCCGGCGACGGCGGCGCCACGCCGGGCCTGCCCGGCACCAAGCGGCTCGGCAAGGAGCGCATGACCGTGCACGTGGGGCAGACCATGGCCAACAGCGCCGTGGCGGACGTCTTCTTCGCGGACAAGCTGCTCGAGCGCTACCTCGACACGGTGGCGACGCAGTTCGGCCTGTCGCTGGCCGACGCCCGCGCGCTCGCCTTCGTCACCATGACCGACGGCTGCACCAAGGCCGAGCTCGCCGAGTACCTCGACACCAACACGGTCTCGCTCTCCGCGCAGCTCACGCGCCTCTCGCGCAAGGGCCTCGTCGACACGATCGTGGAGCGCGAGCCCCACACGGTGAGCCCCACCGCCGCGACCGACGCCTCGCAGGAGTCGCGCCGCGTGGTCCACGTGGTGCTGGGCGAGAAGGCCGCGCCGGTCGAGGAGGCCATCAGGACCTCGCTCGCGGACTACGACGCCGCCCGCTTCGCCGGCATCAGCGAGGAGGACGTGCGATCCTGGCGCGAGGTCAGCGCCAGGATCGCCGCGAACGAGCGCGAGCTTCTCGCACGCTAGGCGCGAGCCGCGGACGACCGGTGCGGGCTGCGCGGGCGGCCGGTGCGGGCCGAAGCAGTCGCGCCGACGCGGCGAGCGCGACCTGCGCGGCGAGCGCGACCTGCGCGGCGAGCGCGGGCGGCCGGCGCGGACGCGCTAGACCTCCTCGAGCCTCACGCAGTGCTTGACCCACTCGGAGCGAATCTCCCAGAGGCCGGCCTGGACGTAGTCGTCGTCGCAGCTCTCCGCCGAGTTGAAGAGCCGCTGCCAGCTGTCCGTCACCTTGCGCTTGAGCACGGGGTAGAACGGCGTGGAGAAGAGCTCGCTGGGCTGCTTGACGCCCTGCCGCTCGAGCTCGTGCTCGAACGCGCGCTCCTCCTTGCGGGACTCCCCCACGTAGCGCAGCGAGAGGATCTTGTTCCAGACGCGCAGGTCGAAAAGGACGCACTGGTCGCGCGGGACCTCGAGCATGAGCGAGTAGCAGCCGGGCGTGGGGTAGGCGTAGGCCTCGCGGCGGTACGCCCAGATGGCTGACTCGGCCTCCGCGGGTCTCGGCACGATCCTCTCGGCCCCCTGGCGGAAGAAGCCGTAGGCCACCTCGAACGACCACGCCGCGTCGCCGTACTTCCGCTCGACGTACTCGCGCTTCACGTGCGTCACGCCGTCGCGGCGGATCGTCTCGACGACGACCGGCGCCTGGCAGGTCCAGAGCACGATCGTGTCGGGGCTGGCCGCGGGCGCCTGGGCCTGGGCCGCGCCCGCCTGGGGCTCGACGTCCTTCTCGCCCGCGCCCGCCGCGCCCGCCTGGGGCTCGACGTCCTTCTCGCCCGAGGCTTGCGGCTCGCTGTCACTCATCTTCGCATCCCACCTTCGCGTCCACGACCCACTCGGGGAGGATCTCCCAGCAGACGCCGACGTTCTGGTCGATGTCCTCGTTCGGCGTGAATACCCTGTCCCAGCTGGCCATGACCTTGCGCTTCATGTCCGGGTAGTAGTTGCCCAGGTCTCCCATGATGAGCATGGCCTCGTTGCTGATGCCGCGCTTCTGGAGCTCCTGGTTGTGCGCGCGCTCGTCGGCCTCGTCCCTGGGGACATAGAAGTCGTTCACGCGGTAGCCCCACTTGTTGTAGTCGATGATGCAGAGTTCGTCGCGCGGGACGTCCAGCGTGAGCGAGACCGTGTCCGCCGACGGCGAGAGGCGCTGGGCCTCGCTCAGGGAGAGCCAGATGGGCAGCGTCAGCCCCTCGGGGACCCTGACGCCGTGCCGCTTGGCAGCCGCCGTGCACCAGCGGTAGAGCTCGAGGTAGTAGTCGGAGATCGTGTCGTTCTTGGCGCGCACGTACTCCTCGCGCACGAAGTAGCGGCCCTTCTCCTTGAGCTCCTCCCACATGGGAAGGACCTGCCTGGTGTAGGCGCGGACGACCTTTGCGCCGAGGTTCGTGACGCCAGGCTCCGTGCCGCCGGGGTTCTTGACGCCGGGCTCCGTGCCGCCGGGGTTCGCCATGGGCGCTCCTCTCTCCGTACTGGACGTGGCACGTGGGGCGGACCTTCCGGTCGATCCGCGGAGCCGCACCACTGGGAAACTCTAGTACAAGGCGCGCCCGCCGAGAAGCGGGCGGGCGGCGGGCGGGGGCGGGGGGCCGCGGGCGTGGCGGGCGGCGTCGGGCG
>OMVS01000005.1 GCA_900314575.1 uncultured Olsenella sp.
CGCCGGGCGGGCGCGCACGAGGCGCAGGGCCGAGGGCGCGGACGACCTGCGCGCCGCCCGCTCCGGGGCCTACGGGCGCGGTCCGTCGGCGGGCGCCTACGACGCCTTCGACCGCGGTCGCGGCGACATCTCCACGATGCCGGTGCGCGAGGAGGACTACCAGGACGACCTCAGGTTCGGCATGGACGCGCGCTCCTATCGCTCGGCGTCGACCCGGGAGGGGAGCCGCGCCTCGCGCAACATCGCCTCCACGAGCCGCCCGAACGTGCGCCGCCGCCAGCAGGGCGCGCGCGGCCGCAGGCGCGGTCCTTCCTCCAAGGGGTTCTTCTCCGACCCGGTGCGCGCGCTCGTCACGATTGCGATCGGCGTCGTGCTCGTGCTCACGATCGTGATCATCCTCTCCGTGAGCTCGTGCGTCTCCGGCAAGGTCGGGACGGACTCCTCCAGCAAGAGCGTGTCCGTCTCCACGACCTCGACCCCGTCGAGCACGAGCGGCTCGAAGGCCTCCTCCGAGAAGGACGCCGAGGAGGCCGCGGCGGAGAAGAAGATCCAGAGCCAGTCGAACGCGAGCGCCTCCACGACCACGGCGACGGAGACCAAGGTCACGATCAGCGTCGCGGACGGCCAGGTCACCTGGCTCGAGGTCGACAACGGCGACAAGAGCGAGGTCGCCGACACCGTCGACGGCCCCTGGGAGCAGACCTACACGGTGACCGACACCATGACCATCCGCGCGGGCGACACGACCGCCGTGACCGTGACCCAGAACGGCGTGCAGGTGCCCTTCGAGTCGCGCGTGTCCGGGATAGGCACCATCACGATCCAGGGCACGAAGGCGCAGGGCGCGGGCGGCTCGGCCACGACGTCGGGCACGGACGCGACCTCAGCCCAGGGCTCCTCGGCCTCCGCCTCGGCCACGGGATCCACCTTGGACTCGACGGCGAACGAAGCCTCGGGCACCACCGACGGCTCCGGCGCCACCCCGTCGGCGAGCTCCTCCACGAACTCTGCGCAGGGGAGCGCGACCTCCACGTCGGGCTCGTCGTCCGCTAAGATGGGTGGTTCGAGCTCGACGGGCTCGGGGTCCGGCCGGTAGGCCGCAGCAGGGGTCCCTTCGCAGGCAGCGGGCGGCGGGACCGAGAGGGGCGCGGGAGGCGCGCCGGGGAGGGAGGCACCTATGGCCAAGGAGTTCAGCTTCGACGTCGTCTCGCAGGTGGACATGCAGGAGGTGGACAACGCCTTCCAGCAGGCGGCCAGGGAGCTCGCCCAGCGCTACGACCTGAAGGGCACCGGCGCCGCGCTCGAGTTCGACCGCAAGGCGGCGGCCTTCGTCGTTTCGGCCCCCTCGGAGTTCGTCGCACAGCAGGTGGCGGACGTCCTTGCGGGCAAGCTCGCCAAGCGCGGCGTCGACCTCGGCGCCCTGAGGTGGGGCGCCTGCGTGCCGGCGGCCGGCTCCTCGGTGAGGCGCACGGGCACGCTCGTGCAGGGCATCGAGCAGGACGTCGCCAAGAGGATCGCCAAGGACCTCAGGGCCCAGAAGATCAAGGCCAAGGCGACGGTCGAGAAGGACAAGCTGCGCGTGAGCTCCGCCTCCAAGGACGCGCTCCAATCTGCAATCTCCTATCTGAAGGAACAGGACTATGGCCAACCCCTCCAATACGTCAACTACCGCTAGCGCCGACGGGTTCGGCACCGCCCCCGTGGCGCGCTTCTACTTCGTCACGCTCGGCTGCGCCAAGAACGAGGTCGACACCGACCGCATGCGCTCGCTGCTCCTCGACGCCGGCCTCGAGGAGGCCGACGACGTCGCCTCCTGCGACGTGGCGCTGATCAACACCTGCTCCTTCCTCGCCTCCGCCACGGAGGAGGGGGTGGAGACCACGCTCGCCCTCGCCGAGGAGGCCTCCTCTGGGGTCCGCAGGAAGCCGATCGTCATGTGCGGCTGCATGCCCTCCCGCTACGGCGACGAGCTCGCCGAGGAGCTCCCGGAGGTCGCGGCCTTCGTGCGCAGCGACGAGGAGGACGGCATCGTGGACGTCGTCTGCGGCGTGCTCGGCGTAGAGCCCAGCCGGGACGCCGCCCCCGTCCTCGCGGGCCGGACGCTGCGCACCATCGACGGCGCCTCCGCCTACGTGAAGATCTCCGAGGGCTGCGACCGCTTCTGCGCCTTCTGCGCGATCCCCTACATCAGGGGCCGCTACGTCTCGCGCCCGGCCGAGGAGGTCGTCTCCGAGGTGGCCGCCCTGATGGAGGGCGGCGTCAGGGAGGTGGTCCTCATCGGCCAGGACACGGGCATCTGGGGCAGCGACCTCGCGGGGGACGAGAAGACCCTCGCGTGGCTGCTCCGCCGCGTTGCAGAGGCGGTGCGCCCCTACGGGGGGTGGATCCGCGTGCTGTACCTGCAGCCCGAGGGCATGACCGACGAGCTCATCGCCACCATCCGCGACACCCCGGAGGTCCTGCCCTACATCGACATCCCGATCCAGCACTGCGACGAGCGGGTGCTCGCCTCCATGGGGCGCACGGGCTCGCGCGAGCAGCTCCGCGAGCTCTTCGCGCGCCTTCGCGAGGAGATTCCCGGCATGGTCCTCAGGACGACGGGCATGTGCGGCTTCCCGGGCGAGACGGAGGAGGAGGCCGACGAGCTGCTGGACTTCGTCCAGGAGGAGGAGTTCGACTACACGTCCGTCTTTGCCTACTCGCGCGAGGAGGGCACCGCGGCGGCGGACCTGCCCGGCCAGGTCGACGAGGACGTGAAGCTCGAGCGCACGCAGAGGCTCCAGGACCTCGCCGAGGAGCTCGGCTTCGCCTCGACCGCCAAGCACGTGGGCGAGCGGGTAGACGTGATCGTCGACGGCGTCGAGGAGACCGAGGACGGCGCCGAGCTCGTCGGGCACGCCTGGTTCCAGGCCCCCGACTGCGACGGCGCGGTCCACATCGAGAGCGGCGAGGCGGCCGTGGGCGACATAGTCACCTGCGACCTCGTCGACTCCTTCTGCTACGAGCTCATCGGCGTCCCCGTCGCGGACGCCACCGACGGGGAGGCGCCTTCGGATGTCAGGTAACGCTGGTTCTCGTGCGGACGGTGCCGCCAAGGGCGCGGGCGGCTCCAAGGGCGGCATCTGGACGCCGGCCAACGTGGTGACGGTCGCGCGCATCGTCCTCGTGCCCCTCTGGCTGCTCGCCGCGGAGCTCGCCGGGGCTGGCGCGGAGGGGGTGGCCCCGGGCCCGGCGCTGGCCGTCTTCGCCTTCTTCGTGGTGCTCTCCCTGACCGACAAGCTCGACGGCTACCTCGCGAGGAGCCGGCACGAGGTGACAACCTTCGGGAAGTTCCTAGACCCGATCGCCGACAAGCTCGTGGTCGTCGTGGCCCTGTGCTACCTGCTCGAGGCCGGCAGCGTCAGCTCGTGGGTGCTCCTCGTGGTCGTCGCCCGGGAGTTCCTGGTGAGCGGGCTTAGGATGGTCGTCGCCAGCAGGGGGGTCGTCGTCGCCGCGAGCAACCTCGGCAAGTGGAAGACCGCGACGACCATGGTCTCCATCAGTGCCATCCTGCTCGCCCGCGGCCTCATCGGCGCGCCGGCGACCTTCTTCTGGTGGTTCGGGCAGCTGCTCCTGGTGGCCGCGGTCGTGCTCACCGCGTGGTCGGGCGTCGACTACTTCGTGAGGTGCCGCAGGTACGTGACGGATGTGGAGGAGGCCTAGCATGGGCGTGCGCGTGGACGGGGCCGCGAGGGGGCTGGCGTTCGAGGACGCGGGCGACGTTGCGCTGCCGGACGGCGGCGAGCGCTACGAGCTCGCCCGCAGGCTCGTAGCCGAGGCTACCCGGGCAGGCGTCACGCTGGCGAGCGCCGAGTCCTGCACGGGAGGGCTCGTCTCTGCGGCCGTGACCGACGTGCCTGGCTCCTCCACGCCCTGGCGCGGCGGCGTCGTCTCCTACGCGATCCCCGTGAAGCGCGCGGTGCTGGGCGTCCCCGACGAGGTGCTGGACGCCCCGGGCGTCGGCGCCGTCTCGAGCGAGTGCGCCGCGGCCATGTGCGAGGGCGCCCGGAGGGTGCTCGGGGCCGACGTGGCCGTCTCCACGACGGGCATCGCCGGTCCGAGAGGGGCCGAGGAGGGCAAGCCCGTGGGCACCGTCTGGTTCGGCGTGACCTCGGACGCGGGCACCCACACGGAGGCGCACCTCCTCACCGGGGATCGCGACGAGGTCAGGCGGAAGGCGGTCGCGATCGCCCTCGGCCTCCTGCTCTCCCGCGTCGGCTAGGACGCCCCGAGGAGGGCTCCGTGCCAGGTCGGGAACGCCACGGCGCGTCGCCGCAGCCCAGGGGCGCCAGCCGCCCGAAACCGCCAGGCAGTCGCGAGGGTTCCGCGAGCTGCCTGCGAGGCCTCTCCCCGCGCCGTCCCATCAGGCCCCTATAATCTCAAGGCGTCGAGGTTGACACCGAACGGTTGTTCTTATACCATGTCCTGGAGTGGATTGGGGTAGAGATGGCAAAGAGCAAGAACGCAGTCAAGGAAGTGCACGAGCGCACCTACGGCGCCGAGCGCGAGAAGGTCGTGGAGGCCACCACGGCCGAGATAGTGAAGAAGTTCGGCACGGGCGCGATCATGAAGTTCGGGGACGACAACGCGGCCCTCGACATCGAGGCCATACCCACGGGGTCGCTCGCGCTTGACGCGGCGCTCGGGATCGGCGGGGTGCCGCGCGGGCGCATCGTCGAGATCTACGGGCCCGAGTCCTCCGGCAAGACCACCCTCTCGCTGGAGATCCTCGCCGAGGCGCAGAACCTCGGCGGCGTCGTCGCCTTCATCGACGCGGAGCACGCGCTCGACCCCGGCTACGCCGCCCGCATCGGGGTGGACATAGACGAGGTCCTCATCTCGCAGCCAGACACCGGCGAGCAGGCGCTAGAGATCTGCGACATGCTCGTGCGCTCCGGGGCGATCGACGTCGTGGTCGTGGACTCCGTCGCCGCGCTCGTCCCGCGCGCGGAGATAGAGGGCGAGATCGGCGACACCACGGTGGGCCTCCAGGCGCGCCTCATGAGCCAGGCGCTGAGGAAGCTCGCCGGCTCCCTCTCCAAGTCAAAGACGACCTGCATCTTCATCAACCAGCTGCGCGAGAAGATCGGCGTCATGTTCGGCAACCCCGAGACCACGACGGGCGGGCGCGCCCTCAAGTTCTTCTCGTCCGTGCGCATGGACATCAGACGCATCGACACGATCAAGAAGGACGGGGAGATCGTCGGCAACCGCGTGCGCGTCAAGGTCGTCAAGAACAAGGTGGCGCCCCCGTTCAAGCAGGCGGAGTTCGACATCATGTACGGGGAGGGCATCTCCAAGGAGGGCTCCATCCTCGACATGGGCGTCGAGTACGGCATCGTCAACAAGTCGGGCGCCTGGTTCAACTACGGTGACGAGCGGCTCGGACAGGGCAGGGAGGCCGCGAAGGAGTTCCTGCGCGAGAACCCCGACATCAGGGACACCATCGAGCACGAGATCCGCGTGGCCTGCGGCCTCGAGCTGGGTGACGAGCGCGTTGGCGCACCCACCGAGGGCGAGGGCGACGCCCTGGAGCAGTGAGCGGGCGGGGGAGCCTGGGCTCTGCGGCCCTCGCGTGGGAGGTGGTGATGCCCGAGCGGCGAGGCTCCTCCTTCGGCGGCTACAAGCCGCAGGCGACGCTCTCGTGGGAGCAGGGCGGCAACGTGGGAAGCCTTCGCGTCCCCGCGCGCGTCGGCAGGCGCCTCGAGCAGATGGGCGAGGAGGAGGGCTTCGAGCCCGGGAGCGCCGGGGAGCTCGAGGGCTACGTGCGCGAGCTCGAAGCGAGGATGGCCTCCTCCCGCCTGGCGGAGCTCGCCTCGAGGCGGGAGGTCTCGACCAAGGAGGCTGGGGAGCGCCTCCGCAGGGAGGGGTTCCCGCCCGAGGTCGTCGCCTCTGCGGTCGGGCGCGCGGCGGAGTGCGGCCTCGTGGACGACGCGAGGTTCGCCGACTCCTTCGTCCGCTCCAAGCTCGCCTGCGGCTGGGGTGCCCAGCGCATCGAGCGCGAGCTCTCGGCGCGTGGGATAGAGGCCACCGCGCTCGAGGGCTGGCCCTACGAGTACTTCGACCCAGCCGAAGAGCGCTCGAGGGCGCTCGCGCTCGCGTCCCGAAAGAGGCTCACCGGTAAGAACGACTACGCCAAGATAGTGAGGTTCCTCGTCGGCCGGGGCTTCGGCATGGGCGTCGCGTGCGACGCGGCGCACCAGGTCCTCGAGGAGGCGTAGGGCCGCCGCCGTCGGCGGGGCGGACGGGCGCGTCAATTGACAGTTCCATATCCTGTACTTAGGATAGAAGGGCCATAGAGCATTCTCGTCTTCCCTCTTTCGGTTGACGATTTTCATTTGCGTTGGTTGATCGCTCGTCTGATCACTCGTACAACATAGCCATCTGAACAGATGGTGGCCGGGATGTGCCTCGAATGGCGGGTTCCGACGCGTGCCAGGACTGGGTCCTGGGCGCTCGGATTCCTGAACTCTTGAGATTCGTTTGAGGAGCAGCCATGGTACAGATCATCATCGGAATCATCATCGGGGCGCTAGTCGGCGCCGTCGCCGCAGTCGCCTACGCAACGAGCAAGAACAACGAGCGCGTCCGCGCCGCCAACGCCGAGGTGGACGCCGCGCGCGCCCAGGCGGAGAAGATCACGAGCGACGCGCGCGAGCAGGCGGAGACGGCCAAGAAGAGCGCCCTCGTCGAGGCCCGCGAGCAGATCCTGCAGCTGCGCCAGTCCTCCGAGGCTGAGGACCGCAAGCGCAAGGCGGAGCTGCAGACCCTCGAGAACCGCGTGATGCAGCGCGAGGAGTCCCTCGACCACAGGAACGACGCCCTCGACAAGCGCGAGCACCAGCTCTCCAGCATGCAGAGCTCCATCGACAAGCGCAAGAACGAGGTGGACGGGCTCTACGAGCGCCAGACCGCCGAGCTCGAGCGCATCTCCGCAATGACCAAGCAGGACGCCCACGACGAGCTCCTCGACCGCGTCCGCGCGGACACCGTGCGCGAGGAGGCCAAGATCCTGCGCGAGAGCGAGCAGCGCGTGCGCGCCCAGGCGGACAAGACCGCCCGCGAGATCGTCTCCACCGCCATCCAGCGCTGCGCCTCCGACCAGGCGGGGGAGATCACGGTGACCACCGTGCACATCCCCTCGGACGACCTCAAGGGCCGCATCATCGGACGCGAGGGCAGAAACATCAGGACCTTCGAGCAGATCTCGGGCGTCTCGCTCGTGATCGACGACACGCCCGAGACCGTCGTGCTCTCGAGCTTCAACCCCGTGCGCAGGGAGACCGCGCGCGTCGCCCTCGAGAACCTCATCGCCGACGGCCGCATCCACCCCGCCCGCATCGAGGAGCTCTACAAGAAGGCGGAGAAGCTCGTCAACGAGCGCGTCCAGGAGGCCGGCGAGCAGGCCGCGTTCGACGCGAATATCCACGACCTGCACCCCGAGCTCGTGAAGACGCTCGGCGCCCTCAAGTACCGCACCTCCTTCGGCCAGAACGTCCTGCAGCACTCCATCCAGGTCTCCGCGCTCTGCGGCACCATGGCCTCCGAGCTCGGGCTCGACCCCGCGCCTGCGAAGAGGGCCGGCCTCCTGCACGACCTCGGAAAGGCGATAGACCATGAGGTCGAGGGCCCGCACGCCGTGATCGGCGCGGACCTCGCGCGCCGCTACGGCGAGAAGCCCGCCATCGTCCACGCCATCGAGGCGCACCACGCCGACGTCGAACCCAACACGGTCCTCGACGTGCTCGTGCAGGCTGCGGACGCCATCTCCGCGGCGCGCCCCGGCGCCCGCAGGGAGTCCGCCGAGACCTACATCAAGCGCCTCGAGAAGCTCGAGGAGATCTCCAACGCGCACGAGGGCGTCGAGCGGACCTACGCCATGCAGGCGGGCCGCGAGCTCCACGTCATGGTCGAGCCGGAGAAGATCTCCGACGCCGAGGCGACGGTCCTCGCGCACGACATCGCGAAGCAGATCGAGGACGAGATGGAGTACCCCGGACAGGTCCGCGTCGTCGTCATCCGCGAGTCGCGCGCCGTCGACATCGCCAAGTAGCGCCCATGGCGGAAGATTCCTCGCTCCTGGGCTTCGTCTCCTCCCTCGGCGGGGGAGACCCGCTCAGGGTCGAGGAGAACCTCGGGGACGGCTACGTCCGGCTGCGCGTCCTGGAGGCCGAGAGGCGCCAGGCGAAGCACGACATCCGCTGCGTCGAGGACGTCCTCATCGAGCTCCTGAGGAACGCCCGCGACGCGGGAGCGCGCAAGGTCCTCGTCGCGAGCGCGCGCGAGGGGGCCTTGCGGACCCTCGTCGTCCTCGACGACGGCTGCGGCATCCCCGAGGAGATGCAGGAGCGCGTCTTCGACGCGCGCGTCACCTCCAAGCTCGACAGCGTCCACGTGGACCGCTGGGGGGTGCACGGCAGGGGCATGGCGCTCTTCTCGATCAGGGAGAACGCCGAGTCCGCCGAGGTGCTCGCATCCGCCCCGGGCCGGGGCACGGCGGTCCGCGTCGTCTGCGACACGGGGAGGCTCCCCGAGCGGGCGGACCAGTCCACCTGGCCGAGGCTGTCGTCCCGCGCGCACGGGGCCGGCGCGGAGTCGCTCGGCAGGGGTCCCCACAACCTCGTGCGCACCTGCTGTGAGTTCGGGCTCGAGTCCGAGGGCGCCTGCAGGGTCTACGTGGGGTCGCCTGCGCAGGTCGTGAGCACGGTCGTCGCGCGCTGCGCAGCGGCCCCCGCCTCGGACGCCACGGGGGCGCGGCGGGCGCCCACGCTCCTCGAGGAGCTCGCGGCGAGCCCCGGTGCGGCGGCGCTCGCGGAGGCCGCCGGAAGGCTGGGGCTCAGGATGTCCGAGCGCAACGCCCTCCGCATCCTCTCGGGGGAGGTCGCGCCCCTGGCGAACGTCTGCGCCACGCTTCGCGCGAGCAGGGACGGACGAAGGGAGCCTGCGAGCGCCCGTGCGGGCGCCGGCCTGGGGCGTCCGGTCGGCCTATCGCGCGAGGACTCCGAGTCCCTCGCGCGCAGCGTCACCAGGGACGTCCGCGCGCTCGGCGAGCGCTACTACTTTCGGCCGTGCGGCGAGGCGAGGGTCAGTGTGCGCGACGGCCTGCTCCAGATCACGGTGCCGATAGCGGACGACGAGTGAGGCGCGCCACGCCACCCGGTGCAAATTGCCCGGCTGAATTGGCCGGCGGGACTTCTCACGTGCGCGGCGGACCGTTAGAATTGACGATTGTTTAAATGCGACACTAATGTACAAAGGGTGTTCGTAGCATCCAGGAGCCGGAACATGGATTTTCTCAAAGTCTCGAGCAAGTCGTCGCCCGCCTCGGTGGCCGGAGCGATAGCCGGCATGGTGAAGGACGGCGTGCCCGTCAACATCCAGTGCGTGGGCGCAGGCGCCGTCAACCAGGCCATCAAGGCGGTCGCGATCGCGAGGGGCTTCCTCATCCCCACGGGCGTCGACGTCTCCTGCGCGCCGACCTTCTCGGACATCGAGATAGGCGGGGAGAGCAGGACCGCGATACGCATCGCAGTGTACGTGCACAAGCTCGTCCCCCAGGCCTCCCAGATGCTCGGACAGGACGGGGCGAGGACGGTTTAGCGGATGAGCAACACCTACCCAGTGCTGAGGGGAAAGACCTACTTCATCAGGACCTTCGGCTGCCAGATGAACATGCACGACTCGGAGCGCGTCTCCGGCCTGCTTGACGACTGCGGCCTCCTCGAGGTGGCGACTCCCGAGGAGGCCGACGTCGTCATCTTCATGACCTGCTGCGTGCGCGAGAACGCCGACACCCGCCTGTACGGCCAGGCGTCCGCCATGGTGAGCGCACCCGTGCCCCCCTCGGGCAGGCGCGTCGTCGCCGTTGGTGGCTGCATCGCGCAGCGCGACGGCGAGAGGCTCCGCGAGCACGTCCCCAACGTGGACGTGGTCTTCGGGACGAGCGCACTCGCCTCGGTGCCGAGGCTCATCGCCGAGGCGTTCGAGTCCGAGCCCGGCGCGATCGAGGTCGACACAGTCGAGGAGGGGCGCGGCTTCTCCACCGACCTGCCGAGCCACAGGGCCCAGAGCTTCCACGCGTGGGTCCCGATCATGACGGGCTGCAACAACTTCTGCACCTACTGCATCGTGCCCTACGTGCGCGGCCGCGAGCGGAGCCGCTCGATGGAGAGCGTCGTCTCGGAGTGCGGGCGCCTCGTCGCGGACGGCGTCCGCGAGATCACGCTGCTCGGACAGAACGTCAACTCCTACGGGCGCGACCGCTACGGGGAGCCGCGCTTCGCCGAGCTGCTGCGCAAGGTGGGGGAGACTGGGGTCGACAGGATCCGCTTCACCTCGTCGAACCCCAAGGACCTCTCCGAGGAGACCATCCGCGCGATGGCGGAGACGCAAGACGTGATGCCCCACCTGCACCTCGCCGTGCAGAGCGGCTCGACGCGCGTCCTCAGGGCCATGAACCGCAGCTACACGCGAGACGGCTACCTCAGGCTCGCGGAGTCCCTGCGCCGAGCCATCCCCGACATCGCGCTCACGACCGACATCATCGTCGGCTTCCCCGGGGAGACCGAGGAGGACTTCCAGCAGACGCTCTCCCTCGTGGAGGAGGTGGGCTTCTCGGCCGCCTACACCTTCATCTACTCCAAGCGCCCCGGGACGCCGGCGGCTCGCATGCAGGACGACACGCCCCATGAGGTCATCCAGGACCGCTTCGACCGCCTGGTCGCCCTCGTCGAGCGCCTCGCGCACGACGCCAACCAGGGCGAGCTCGGCCGCGAGGTCGGGGTGCTCGTGGAGGGGACCTCGAAGAGGGACGACGCGGTCCTCGTGGGCCACAGCGAGAAGAACGTGACGGTCCACTTCCCCGCGCCCGATGGGACCTCGCTCGACTCGCTCGTGGGCAAGATCGTGCCTGTGCACGTCGACGAGGCCAGGACCTGGTACCTCAGGGGCACCGTGTGCGGCGAGGCCAGATGACGCAGCGCCCGCACGATCCCGCGACCCTGGACCGCGACGCCGGGGCGCCAGAGGGCGCCCCGGCGGGCCCCGTCCCCTGCGTCGTGGGCCCGACCGCCTCGGGCAAGAGCGACCTTGCCGAGCAGCTCGCGCTGCGCCTGGGCACGATGGTCGTCTCGGTCGACGCCATGCAGGTCTACCGCGGCATGGACGTCGGCACCGCGAAGACGCCCGTGGCCGAGCGCCGCGTCCCGCTCGAGATGGTGGACGTCGCGGACGTCGACGAGGAGTACTCGGCGGCGCTCTTCCAGCGCGCGGCGCGACGGGTCGTGGACGGGGCGCTCGCGGCGGGGCTCGTGCCCGTCCTCTGCGGCGGCACCGGGCTCTACCTCGACGCCGTCATAGACGAGATGACCTTCCCGGACGGCGGCACCACGACGGAGAGCCGCCTTCGCTACGAGGGGCTGGCGGAGCGGCTCGGCCCCCAGGGCCTCCACGACCTTCTCGCCCGGCGCGACCCCAGGAGCGCGGAGCTCATCCACCCCAACAACGTGCGCAGGGTCGAGCGCGCCCTCGAGATGCTCGACGAGGGGAGGAGCTACGCCGACCAGCACGCGGGGCTCAGGGCGCACCGCCCGCACTACGACGCGCGCATCTGGGCGATAGAGGTCGCAAGGGGCGAGCTCTACCGCAGGATCGAGGAGCGCGTGGACGAGATGTTCGACCGAGGACTGGTCGAGGAGGTGGCCTCGCTTGCGGCTGCAGGGCTCGTCCGCGACTCCACGGCGGGCCAGGCCATCGGCTACAAGGAGGTCCTCGCGGCCCTCGCGGGCGAGTGCACGCTCGATGAGGCGCGCGACAAGATCAAGGTGCGCACCAGGCGCTACGCCAAGCGGCAGCTCTCGTGGCTGCGCAGGGACGGCCGGGCGCGCTGGCTGGACGTGGAGGCCATCGGCACGGACGCGGCCGTGGCGGCCATAGTGGACGACCTCTCGCGTCCGAGGGAGGCATAGGCTTGGGTCGCTTCGAGCCACAGTCCACGGCACCCGTGCCGGAGAGGGCCATCATCGTGGGCGTCGACATGGGCGCCTCGGAGTGGCCGGTGGAGGAGTCCCTCGCGGAGCTCGCGCGCCTTGCGGAGACGGACGGCGCCGAGGTCGTGGCGGAGGTGACGCAACGCCTCGACAAGCCCGTGCCCAAGACCTTCGTGGGGAGCGGCAAGGCGGAGGAGATCGCGCGGCTGGCGCGCAGCCTCGACGCAGACGTGGTCATCTTCGACGACGAGCTCACGCCCTCCCAACAGTCCAACCTCGAGGGAGTCATCGGCAAGAGGTGCAAGGTCATCGACCGCACCGCCCTCATCCTTGACATCTTCGGCGCCCACGCAAAGACGCGCGAGGGGCGCCTGCAGGTCGAGCTCGCCCAGAACCAGTACCTCCTGCCCCGCCTACGCGGCATGTGGGGCCACCTCGTGCGCGAGCAGACGCGCGGCGGCATCGGGAGCAGGTTCGGCCAGGGCGAGAGCCAGCTCGAGGTGGACCGGCGCCTCGTGCGCGACCGCATCTCCACGCTGAGGCGGGAGCTCGCCGCCCTCGACCTCAGGCGTGGCGTCCAGAGCAAGGCGCGCTGGGACTCGGGGGTCTTCCGCGTCGCTCTCGTGGGCTACACCAACGCGGGAAAGTCGACGCTGCTGAACCGGCTGACCGGCTCCGACGTCTACGCGAGGGACGAGCTCTTCGCCACCCTCGACCCGACGACGAGGTCACTCGACCTCGAGGAGGGGCGCAAGGTCACCGTCACGGACACGGTCGGCTTCATCCAGAAGCTGCCGACGATGCTCGTGGAGGCCTTCAAGTCCACCCTGGCCGAGGTGACCGCCGCCGACCTCATCCTGCTCGTGGTCGACGCCGCAGACCCGAACGCGGCGAAGGAGGCAAGCGCGGTGAGGGGCATCCTCGGCGAGATAGGTGCGTCGGGCATCCGGTGCGTGGAGGTCTACAACAAGTGCGACCTCCTGGACGAGGGGGAGAGGTCCTCCCTCGCCACGTCCCACCCTCAGGCCGAGCTCATCTCGGCCAGCACGGGGTTCGGCGTGCGCTCCCTGCTCTACCGGGTGGCCAAGGAGGCCTCCGCGGACGACGTGACCATGACCGTGCAGCTGCCCTACGACAGGGGGTTCCTCATCAAGATGGCGCACGAGCGCTGCCGCGTGGTGAGGGAGCGCTACGAGCAGGCGGGGCTCGTCGCCACGGTCATGGCGCCGAGGCGCATGGCTTCGGCCCTCGCCCCCTACGAGCTCGCGGACGAGGGGTAGGGGGAGGAAAGCCCCCTTGGTCCCGTGATGCCACGCGGCCCGCGCGGCGGCCCGCCACCCTGGAGCCCCGGCCTCGCGCCGGGCCTGGCTGGCTGGCGGAGACGGCTAGGCCCTGAGCGCCAGCCAGAGGGCCGCGAGGATCAGCGGCTGGTGCGCCACGTAGAACGCGAGGGCGTGCCTGCCCACGAACTCGAGCGGACGGCAGACGGGCCCGCGCAGGCGCTCGGGGTAACCGCGCCCCTTCCACCAGGCGTTGAAGGAGGCGCCGCTCAGGTACATGAGCAGGTAGGGGAGGACGGGGTAGTAGTCGCCCGACTCGAAGGTCGGACCCGGGAAGCCCAGCCAGGAGAGACGGTCCGTGGCGTAGAGGGAGGCGGGGAGGTCGACCGTGAGGGGACCCACGCCGACGAAGCCCCTCGTCACGCCGAGGGAGACCACGAAGAGGGCGAGGAGGACCAGGCCGGCCACAGGGCCCCTCGGAGCGAGGCGAAGCCGCTCGAGCAGGGCGTAGGCGAGGGTGCATGCCGACATGCAGAAGATGATTCCGAAGCTGATCGGGACGTCTGCCGCGGCGACGCTCGTCGCGACGAAGATGAGAAGGGCGAAGGCGCCGTAGACGAGGCCACGTCGCAGGTTGCTGCGCGAGAGGACGCACATGCAGCCGGCGACGAAGAGGAAGGTCCAGGAGATGCTCGCCCTCCACACGTCTAGGAAGGGCGAGGCAAACCACGCCATCGGCAGCCCGTAGAGGTACCTCAGGTCGTAGCAGAGGTGGAAGGCCATCATAGAGAGGACCGAGAAGCCCCTCACCGCGTCGAAGACGCGCACGCGCCCCATCCGAGCCCCTAGGAGATCGAGCGGATGAGGGCGGTCACCCTGCCGAGGATCTGCGGGTTGTCGGCGTAGATGGGCTCCATGGCGTCGTTCTCCGGCTGGAGCCTCACGCGGTCCTTCTCCTTGTAGAAGGTCTTGACCGTCGCCGAGTCGTCGATGAGGGCGACGACGATCTCCCCGTTGTGGGCCTCGTGCTGCTCCTTGACCACGATGTAGTCACCGTCGAAGATGCCTGCGTTGATCATCGACTGTCCGCGGACCTTGAGGATGAAGGAGCTCGAGTCCCCCACGATGCTCGTGGGGAGCGTCAGCACCTCCTCCACGTTCTGCTCCGCGAGGATAGGGAGGCCGGCCGCGACGCGGCCCACGAGCGGGAGCCTGATCGTGTTTGCGTCCACGTCCTCAGAGACGTCCACGAGGCGGTCGGGGCGCTGCTCCTGCTCGCCCTCGACGACCTCGATGGTGCGGGGCTTCTTGGAGTCGCGGTGGATGTAGCCCATCCCCTCGAGCGACTTGAGGTGCATGTGGACCGTGGAGGGCGAGGCGAGCCCAACCGCGGTGCCGATCTCGCGCACCGAGGGCGGGTAGCCGTGGTCTCGCGTGTAAGCGCAGATGAAGTCGTAGATGCTCTGCTGACGTGCGCTGAGTTTGCCCTTGGCCATCCGAGCCTCCTGTTTGGGTCTCCAAACGAATGTTCTAGGTTCTCTTGACACGAACCTCTGTACGTAAATAATGGTAGCAGAAGTTGGGTACAGAAGTTCGGACTTCTTTTCTTGTCCCGTCCCTTCCGTATAACAGTCACGAAGCAAAGGAGAGGGGATAGAAGATGAGCACACAGGCATACGAGTTCGACGGTTCCGCGGCGATCGAGCACGAGGCGGGCCCGAGGTTCAACGTCGTCGAGGGCGGGCTTGCGGGCGTCCCGGTGAGCGGCCGCAACGCGGGCGCGAGGAGGTCCGGGAGGCCCCAGTCGTGCCTCCAGGGCGCACCTCGGGGCCATGCCATGCAGGGCAGGTCGGCATGGCTCGGCGCAATCGCCCTGCTCGCGGCAGGCGCCCTCGTCGCCGTCGCCGTCAGCCTCGGGCAGTCCGCGGCCAGGGACGCGCGCTCCGCGAGCCTGCTCGGAGCGGCCCCCGAGCAGGCGGTCTCCGTGGCCCCCGGGGACACGCTCACCTCGATAGCGGAGCGCCAGTCGGGCGGGGAGGTCGACACCTACGCCGTCGTGGACTGGATCCGCGAGAGGAACGGCCTCGAGGACGCCGACCTCGTTCCGGGGCAGATCCTCGAGGTTCCCGTTCTCGGATAGCGTTGCAGCGGAGCCGCGATGTGCTCGGATAGAGGATTGGGTCGTCTGACAGATTAAATATTGAACTCGAATGAACTTTTGTCGCATAATACCGCTAAATTTGTGGACGAAATGTGTTACTGTGCCTAGGTGGTTTTTCCTAGGAGGTTAGATGCGCTGTCCCAACTGCGGTTGCGAAGAGTCGAAGGTCGTGGATTCACGTCCATCGGAGGGCAACGACGCCATACGTCGTAGACGCGAGTGCTCGCGGTGCGGGTTCCGCTTCACGACGTACGAGCGCAAGGAGGAGATGCCGCTCCTCGTGGTCAAGCGGGACGGCACCAAGGAGACGTTCGACCGACAGAAGATCATGCGCGGCCTCGTGCGCGCGACCGTGAAGCGCAACATACCAATAAAGAGGCTCGACCAGCTCATCGACTCCATCGAGTCCGAGCTCAGGGACGAGGGCGTCGGCGAGGTGAGCTCCCAGGAGATCGGAAGCATGGTGCTGAAGAAGCTCCTCGACGTCGACAAGGTCGCCTACGTGCGGTTCGCCTCGGTCTACCGAGACTTCAAGGACATCGACGAGTTCAGCGCCGAGCTGAGGAGCCTTTCCAATGAATGACGCTGAGGTCAAGCTCAGGGTCAGGAGGCTCGACGGAGGAGTCGAGCTTCCTGCGTACGCCTACGCTGGCGACGCCGGTCTCGACCTGAGGTCGGCAGAGGACGTCACGCTCGAGCCTGGCGAGCGCAGGCTCGTCTCGACGGGCCTCGCCGTCGCGATCCCGGACGGCTATGCGGGATTCGTGATGCCGCGGAGCGGCCTCGCCCTTCGGGAGGGCCTCTCGATGGCCAACACCCCCGGGCTCATCGACGCGCACTACCGCGGCGAGCTCAAGATCTGCGCGATCAACCTGGACCCCTCGCGGCCCATCCGCATCGAGCGCGGCGAGCGGGTCGCGCAGCTCGTAATCATCAAAGTCCCCCGCGTCGAGCTCGTCGAGGTCTCCTCGCTCGACGAGACGGACCGCGGGACGGGCGGCTTCGGTTCAAGCGGCGTCGACTAGCGGCGCCCTCGAATATGCGCGGAAGGCTCGGCAGGGCCCGGAGGGGGTCAGGTCGCCGCGCGGTCTTGGCAAGAAGGAAGGAAAGAAGCTGATGGAAAAGTTCTTCAAGATGAGCGAGAGGGGCTCGAGCGTCGGTACCGAGATTCGTGCCGGCCTGACGACGTTCCTCGCGATGGCCTACATCATCGCGGTGAACCCCGCCCTGCTCATGGACGCCGGCATCGCTCCCGCCGCCGCCGTCACCTCGACCTGCCTCGGCGCGGGCATCATGACCATCCTCATGGGCCTCTTCTCCAACAGGCCCGTGGCCTGCGCCTCCGGCATGGGCATCAACGCCATCCTCGCGTACACGCTCGTGGGGATGACGGGTGGCGACTGGCACGCCGCGATGGCCGTCATCTTCGTCGAGGGCATCGCGATCCTCGTCCTGGTCCTGTGTGGCCTGCGCGAGGCGATCATGGACGCGATCCCCGTGTCGCTGCGCCACGCCATCTCGGTCGGCCTCGGCCTCTTCATCGCGATGATCGGCCTCGCTGACGGCGGCGTCATCGTCGCCAACGAGAGCACCATGGTTGCCCTCGGCAACGTGAGCGACCCCAAGTTCATCGTCGGCCTCGTCTCCATCGTCGCCTCCATCATCCTGTACGCCATGAACGTCAAGGGCTCCCTGCTCTGGGGCATCCTGATCGCGGTCGTGGCTGGCATTCCGCTGGGCGTCACCCAGATCCCCACCGGCGTCGTCTCGTTCCTCGACTTCTCCTCCTTCGGCGCACCCTTCCAGGCCGACGCCAGCGGCGTCATGGGCATCGCCAAGGTCGTGACCACGCCCACGCTGCTCGTCTTCGCGTTCTCCCTCATGATGTCCGACTTCTTCGACACCATGGGCACCGCCATGGCCATCGGCAAGCAGGGCAAGTTCCTGAACGAGGACGGCACCGTCGAGAACATCAAGGAGATCCTCACCGTCGACTCCGCGGCTGCGGCCGTGGGCGGCTTCATCGGCGCCTCCTCGATCACGACCTTCGTCGAGTCCGCGTCCGGCGCAGCCGACGGCGGCCGCACCGGTCTCTCCTCGATCATGGCCGGCGCCCTCTTCATCATCGCCTCGTTCTTCTCGCCCCTCATCACCATGATCAGCTCCGCCGCCACCTGTGGCGCCCTCGTCGTGGTCGGCTTCCTCATGATGGGCGACGTCGTCGACATCGACTGGACCGACCTCCTGCAGGGCTTCCCCGCGTTCATGATCGTCGCTGGCATCCCCCTGACCTACTCCATCTCGAACGGCATCGGCATGGGCTTCATCTGCTACGTGCTGGTCGCCATCGTCACCGGACAGGTGAAGAAGGTCAAGCCGCTCATGTGGGTGGCCACGGCGGCCTTCGTCCTCTACTTCCTGCTCGTCTAGCCTGAGAGCCACCAGGGACCCGGCGACACCGGGTCCCTTTTTTGTGCCGGCGCGTCGCCGGCGCATAAGATTGGAGGTCACAATGCCGCACAGGCAGAGAGAGATCATCGGCGTCGACGACCACGTGTCGGTCGGTCGCGCCATACCGCTCGGCATACAGCACATGATGTCGATGTTCGGCTCGACCGTCCTGGTGCCAGCCCTGACGGGGCTCAACCCCAACGTCGCCATCATGTGCTCGGGCATCGGCACGATCGTGTACCTGCTCGTCACCCGCCACAGGATCCCGAGCTACCTAGGAAGCTCCTTCGCCTTCATCAGCCCGATCCTCATTGCCACGGCGATGACGGGAAGCCTCAGCATGGCCCTGTCCGGCGTGGTCGTCTCGGGTCTCGTCTATCTCGTGGTAGCGGGCATCGTCAAGCTGGTCGGCTCCGGCTGGCTCGACAAGCTCCTTCCGCCGGTGCTCGTGGCTTCGGTCATGGTCGTCATCGGCGTCGGCCTGTCAGCCACGGCGGTCAAGATGGCGCTCAACTCGTCGACCGACGGGTTCCAGGCGGTGGGTGCGCTCGTCGCGATGATCACCCTCGTGGCCGCGGTCGCATTCTCCAGCATGGGCGGCCTCTTGGGCACCATGCCCATCCTCATGGCGATCATCGTCGGCTACGTCATCTCCGCCGCCTTCGGCCTCGTGGACTTCGCGCCAGTGGCTGCGGCCCCCTGGGTTGGCCTGCCTCCCATCACGACGCCGACCTTCAGCCTCAAGGCCATCAGCCTGATCGCGCCGGTGACGCTGGTCGTCGTGATCGAGCACATCGGCCATCTCCTCGCCGTCGGCGAGATCGTCGGCAAGGACTACCGTGACATGCTGCCCCGCTCGCTCATGGGCGACGGCATCTCGACCATCATCTCCGGCTTCCTCGGCGGCCCTCCGACCACGACCTACGCGGAGAACATCGGCGTCATGAGCGTGACGCGCGTCTACGCGACGCAGGTCTTCTGGTACGCGGCCGGCTTCGCGCTCGTCGTGGGCGGCTTCTGCCCCAAGGTAGCGGCCTTCATCAGCTCGATCCCGACGCCCGTCATGGGCGGCGTCAGCCTGCTCATGTTCGGCCTCATCGCCTCCAACGGCCTGCGCATGCTGGTGACGAACAAGGTCAACTTCGACGAGAACCGCAACCTCATGATCGCCTCGGTCGTCATCATCCTCGGCGTCGGCATGGAGACCACGGGAATCACCATCCCGGTGGGCGACTACGTGCTGCCCGGCATGGCGACCTCGGCCGTCATCGGCGTAATCCTCAACCTGCTGCTCCCGCATGAGAAGGCGGAGGAGCAGGGCGCGGAGGCCTCTGGGGACACCCTAGGGGCCTAGGTCCCGGCGAGCGGCCCTCCGTCGAAGGGAGGGGCGCCGAGGGCGCGCAACCACAGAGCGGGGGCGTCGGGAGGCCGGCGCCCCCGTTCGCTTTCCTAGGCGGGCGAGAAGGACGTCCCGCGCGCGAGTTTTCGCAGTCTGCGGGGGTGTCGGTGCCAATCTCAAGCGCCCTCCTTGAACGCCGTAGGACATACTAGAACAAATGTACTGAAGGGGAGAAGGACCTGGGCTCGAGCGGCGCCATGCTGTTCGGAGGGCGATCCCGGGGGTGCGTCTCAAGCCGAGCAGGCCCCGCGGGGCGCACAGGTACCGCAAGCCGCACGGACCCCACAAGCTGCATGGGCCCCGCAGGACGCACCGGCCTCGCAGACCATGCGCGCCCGCAAGCATGCACGGCGCCTCTCGCATGTCGACGACGGCGGTTGCGCAGGCTGCCGCAGTCAGGTGCGATGTGTACCTCGCTCACGGACGGCTGCGAGGAGGACGCAGGATGGGATCGCCCTGGGATTCGGGGGCCTCCGTCCGGACCCATCCGGCTGCTTAACGTCCATTCGCTTCTCCCCTAAAAACCGGATAATATATCTTATGTAAAGTAGAAGTCTAAGGCCCAACCCTGTGGCTGGTAGCAGTCCCCTGGGGACGACCGCGTCGAGGCGTCAGTCGCGCTGCGGCGCCCACTCGGTCTCGATAGAGCCACGGCAGAGGCGCCGGAGCCTGGGCATGGCCTCGTCGGCGATATCGGAGCCCATGATGACGGTCAGCGTATCGAGCGCCTGGAGGCGCGTGTCGCCGCGCGGCAGGATCTCGTCGCTGCCGCGCTCGATGGTGACCACGAGCGTGTCGTCGGGCCACCGCACGTCCTTTATGAGCTTGCCCTCGAGGCTGCTGCCCGCACCGACCACGAAGCTGTGGAGCTCCTTCTCGCCCGCGCGTCCCGAAGTTCCGGTGGCGGGCGCGCCGCCGTCGGAGGCACCGACGAGGTTGGCGTAGAGGTGCTCGTAGAACGGGTCAACCTTGAGCATGTTCGCGGTCACATACGAGATGATCGAGACGACCGACGTGGCGAGGAGCGCGTCGAGCGAGCCGGTGAGCTCGAACACGAGCACGACCGCCGTCACCGGCGCCCTCACGACCGACGAGAAGAGCCCGGCCACGCCGAGGACGATGAAGCTGTTCATGTACGCCGTGGCGTTCCCCGTGAAGAGGCCCACGACGGACGAGAAGATCGCGCCGGAGAGGGCGCCCATGACGACCAGCGGGAAGAGCGTGCCGCCGGGTGCCCCCGAGGCGAAGCTCACGTTGGTGAAGAGGTACTTCCCCACGAGGAGCGCCACCAGCACGGCGAGCGACGGCTCCAAGACGCCCGGCGCGAGGATGAGGTCGATGATCGCGTCGCCGCCGCACATGAGGCTTGGGGACGCGAAGGCCACGACGCCGGCGACGGCGAAGGGCACGGCGAGGCGCGCGTACGGCAGGTGGCGGCGGATCCTCCCGTAGAGGCGCTCCTGGCAGAGGAACATCCCCTTGTTGTGGAGCGCCCCCAGAACGCCGCAGTAGAGCCCCATCAGCAGCACGAGGGCGTACTCGTGGTGCGGGATGTCGTTCAGGAACGAGAGGGTCAGCACCGGCTTCACGCCGAGGACCTGCGAGACGAGGAAGTCGGAGACGACCGAGGCGGCCATGACCGAGATGATCAGGGGCGCCGTGAACTCCTTGTGGATCTCCTCGATGGCGAAGAGGACGCCGGTGAGCGGGGCGTGGAAGGCGGCTGACATGCCGGCTGCGGCGCCGCAGGTCACGAGGAGGCGCTCCTCGCCCCTCTTGCGCCCGAGCAGCTTGGAGACGGCCTTGCCCGCCATGCCGCCGAGCTGGACCGAGGGGCCCTCGCGGCCGAGCGAGAGCCCGCCGAGCGCGCAGAGGGTGCCCTCCACGAACTTCGCCGCGAGCACGCGGTGCCAGGGCATGTCGATCTTGCCTGCGACCTCGGCATCCACCTGCGGGATGCCCGAGCCCTGCGTGTAGGGCTCCCAGAGCATCAGCCGGCACACGACGAAGCAGATGGCCGCGAGCGCGCAGGCCCAGAGCGCCACGAGGAGCGGGTTGCCCGCGGCCGCGGAGGTGAGCGAGCGCAGCAGGCGCTCCGCGTGGCTGAGGGAGAAGCGGTAGAGCGACACGACCCCGCCGCCGAAAAGGCCCACGAGCGCCCCCTCGCCGACGAGGTTCATCTGGTAGGTGTGGCTCAGGTGGCTTGCGGTGCCCCGCGGCCCGTCTGCCTCCCCCTTCGACTCATGGCTGCGCACGTGCCCTTACCCCGGTTTCCTCGCGGCCCGCCGAAGGCGCGCCCCGCCGGGTTGGCGGGGCGGCGGCGCTTCGCGCGGTCGCGCTGTGTTTCTTGGCTGACGTCACTAGGGTACGACAAGAACGCGCGCTCGCGCGACCTCTTTCGCGACGAGGCGTGCTACCGCCGTGACTTGAGCGCGGACAGGATGCTCGAGAGCCGCTCGCCCACCTCGGGCCGCTCCGGGCTTCGGAAGCCCCTGATCCGGCCCACGACGCTCCTGTGCACGGCGTCCATGGAGCCCACGAAGGCGTCGGCGGCGATACGCTCGAGTCTCTCCCCTCCACCGACGATCCTTGCGGAGGCGTCGGCGGCCGTCTGGGCGACCTCGCCCCTGATCCTGCCGGGTGCGCTCGACACGGTGGTGGCGACGCGCTCGGTCACGGCCTCCGCCCTGTCGTTGAACGACCTGTCGGCGCTGGCGACGCGCTCCTCGAAGTCGGTGAGCACGGCCACCGTGAGCGTGGCGTCCACGGACATGAGCAGGACGACGAGGTAGGAGCAGGCCTCGAGGGCGACCTCGGGGACGCTTGCGGAGACCTGTGCCATAGCGGGCATGAGCACGTAGACCGCGAGGAGCCCTCCGCCGCCGAACAGCAGGCCCGCGGGCACGCACGTCCTGCCGCGGATGTTGAGGGGTACGTTGGAGTAGTCCCACCAGTAGGCGTGGAAGGCGCGCTCCATCGCCCAGGATGTCGCGTACTCGAGCGCCATGCTCCCGGCGAACGAGACGAGAAAGACCTGCCACCAGTCCGTGAGCTCGCACCCGAGGGAGCCTGCTGCCTGGAGCGCGAGGATGATCGAGACGACGCCCACGCCGTAGATGGGGCAGACGGGCCCGAAGAGGAAGCCGCGCCGCTCCCACCTGCCGGTCCTCAGGATGGCGAAGAGGGTCTCCCAGAGCCAGCCGCCGAGGCTGCAGGCGGCGAAGAGGCAGATGGTCGAGGCCATCGTCATCTTCGTGCGCCCCCCTCGGGCGTCGTGGGGGCAAGGCCGCCGTCCAGCGCGAGGCCGGAGGCCGCGACCGTCGTGTCCTTCTCGCCCCGCGGAGCGCGCCTCATGAGCAGCGTCTCGCCGAGGCTGCACCACTTGTCCGCCGCGCACAGGATGAGCGCCTCGCGGCTGCGCGGCGGCCGGCTAGGCGGCAGCGGCCACATGTGGGACTCGATGATCGCCCTCACGCGGTCGCTCACGCCGAGGAGCTCCACGGCGTTCTCGGCGGCGTAGAGCGGGTGCATGGTGGCGTGGTGCGGGCGCGAGGTCGAGCGGTCGTGCCAGTCGTAGAGGTAGAAGTCGTGCAGGAGCGCCCCCACGACGAGGTCCTCCATGTCGACGCGTGCGCCGAGGGCGCTCGCCCACGCGTAGCAGGTGCGCGCGACGCGCAGGCAGTGCGCCAGCGTCGAGACGGTCCCGTGCTGTACGAAGTCCCCCATGCGGAGGACCTCCTGGCGGGACAGGTATGGTTTGACGATGCGCGAGAAGTCCGCGCGCTGGTCTGCCGTGAGCTCTCTCATGGGGACCATCCTACCATCGGGCTCCGGCGGGGCCCGCGTGCGGAGGGTCGCACACGGTATCGCTACGAGCCGCCTTGCGAAGGGCCCGCGTCGGGGCGTGCGGCGACCGGTCCTGGCCGACCTAGGCTGAATTTCCCGTTCGGGGAGAAAGCGTGGAGAGAGCGAGAACTGCGTTGTGAGTTTAGGAATATAATGAGAAGCACGTTCTAAGTTAAAGAATATTATTAGAATATGAGGCGCGATGAGAATATAGCAACGTCGGATAATCGCGTCAAGCTTTTAGGCATATTTTTAGCACAGGATGCCACCAAGGGCGCCGCGGTCGCCGCCGGGCGTCCGAGGCCTCGGAAAGGCGGGAGAGGGACAGCCATGAACCCAAGAGTGGTCGCAATCGTGAGCGAGTACCTCGAGGACTCGATGAGGGAGACGTTCGCCGGCATGGGCTACAACCCGCCGGTCAAGGTCGTCCCCTACGAGAGCTTCTCCACCATCTCGGAGGTCTACGACGAGTACGCCCGCGACGTCGACGGCTTCCTCGTGAGCGGCCCCATCGCGATGGCCGCCATCCGCGAGGGTAGCCACGAGCTCGCGCGGCCGATGCTCGCCTTCGAGACCGACCTCTCGAGCCTCTACCGAACCCTCCTGGACCTTCTCCTCAAGGACCGGGACCTCGACCTCTCGCGCGTCGTCTACGACTACCTCATCCCGGTGTTCGACGGCTGCACGGCGGACTACTTCCTCAATACGATGGACAGCGCGGAGAACCAGCGCGCCTACCAGCGCTGGAGCCGCTCGCTCACCTCCGACGCCATCCGCGAGCTCGAGCCCACGATCGTGGGGAGGCTCAGGGAGATGCGCGAGCGCGGCGAGCTAGATGTGGTGGTCTGCCAGTACAGCAACATCATCCCCGACCTCGAGCGGGCGGGCGTTCCCTACGTGTACCCCGTCCCCCGCCGCTCCTACTTGAGCGGCCTCATGGAGCACCTCTTCTCCCTCATCGAGCTCGAGCGCATCCGCGCGAGCCTGCCCGTCTGCATCGGCCTCGTGCCCAAGGGCTACCGCCGCGGCGAGTTCGACGAGGAGGAGGCGGGCCGCAGGTCGCGGGAGCTCGCGCGCGCTGTCGGCGAGTTCTTCCGCGACAACCTGCTGGACTGCGAGCCGGAGGCGGACGGGGCGTTCTGCAGGGTCAGCACCGACGTCCGCGTCCTGCAGTTCCTGACCGAGAAGGGGACGGTCTGCAAGATTGCGACCGAGCTGGCCGACAAGGTCGACTTCCCCTTCCTCGTCGGGTACGGCGTGGGCGTCCGCTACGAATACGCCGTGGCCAACTCCGACGCCGCGCTGCGCGAGGCCGCCCGGGCCGGCGGCTCCTTCATCGTGAACGAGAACGGCGACATGACCGGGCCGCTCGGCTGCGAGCGCCGCATGGTCGTGGAGAACCTCCCCTCCGGCGCCGCGGGGCGGATCGCGCGCGCCTGCCACCTCAACCCCGCGACGGTCAACAAGGTCGTCGCCGTCACGCGCCTCGAGAACACGAACAAGATCACCGCCCAGGAGCTGGCGGGCCACCTCGGGAGCACGGTGCGCAACGCGAGCCGCATCCTCTTCAACCTCGAGACGGGCGGCTACGCTCGGCAGGTCTCGACCGGCCCGGGCACCAAGGCCAAGGGCCGGCCCGTGAAGGTGTACGAGGTCATGTTCGAGGAGTGACGGCCCCTAACGCTTGGCGTCCATCTCGGCCATGTCGCCGAAGATCGGGGTCGGCATGCCGAAGCCGCCGGAGACGTCCATGATCTGGCCCGTGGTGTAGGCCGCGTCGTCGCTTGCGAAGTAGGCGACTGCGGCCGCGATCTCCTCGGGCTTGCCCATGCGCTTGATGGGGATGTGCTTGAGGAAGAACTCGCGGAACTCCGGCGAGAGGTTGCCGGAGACCGCCTCCGTCGCCGTCATGCCCGGGAGCACGGCGTTGCAGCGGATGTTGTCGCGCGCGCACTGCGTGGCGATGAGCTTGGTCAGGTAGTTGATCGCGGCCTTGCTCGTGCCGTAGGCGATCTGCGAGATGTCCGGGCGGATGCCGCCGACCGAGGAGATGTTAACGATGCTGCCGCCGCCGGCCGCCGCCATGTGGGGGATGACCGCCTGGGAGGCGAGGAAGACGCTCGCGAGGTTCATGTCCACCGTGCGGATGAACTCGTCGTACTCGGTCGTCTTGATGTCCTTGTCCTTCTGGGGGTTGGAGGTGCCGAAGTTGTTCACGAGGACGTCCACCCTGCCCTCGGCGGCGACGACCTCCTCCACCATGGACTCGTAGGTCTCGCGCTTGGAGGCGTCGTTGTAGACCGGGTGCACCGTGCAGCCCTCCTCGTTCAGCTCCGCGGCGCGCGCCTCGGCGCGCTCCATGTTGCGGGCGCCGAGGTAGACGGTCGCGCCGTCGCGCGCGAGGCGCTGCGCGCAGGCGAGGCCGATGCCCCTCGTCGCGGCAGTCACGATGGCGACCTTTCCGTTGAGGCTCATTGCGGACTCCCTTCTCGTTGGGGGGACTCACGTTTTTGCAGGTGAGATGCCCCATATGTGTCTTGGCGAGCATGGTAGCACGCGCTGGGCGGCAGATAAACGAAGAATTTAGGAAGAATGACGGTCGCCGCCGGGCGGGCGGGCGGTTGAGGAGGGGCGGCCCGTCTGCTACACGCGGGGACGGGCGCCTAGCGTGCCTTGGCGAGGAGGCTGCCGATGCGGGACATGAACTCCGCGAGGAACCGCTCGACGTCCACGCGGACCGCGACCTCCATGGTCTTCTCCGGGTCGTTCAGCCGCCTCTCGTCGCCGATGGTGCGGCCGCGCGTGGCGCCCTCGGTTTCGACCTTCATGTTGATGGGCAGGCACTCGACGAGCGTGGGGTCCAAGGCGACGGCGGCGGCCAACGGGTCGTGCAGGCCGCAGCCCCCGAGGTGCGGCGCGGTCGTCTCGTACGCCTTGATGTAGAAGTCCGTCATGTCGGCGTAGGCCTCCCCCGCCCGCGTGCCGAGCTGGCGCCATTGACGCGTCTCGTCGTAGGTGAGCAGCGTCTGGTGGGTGACGTCGAGCCCGACCATGGTCGCGCGCACGCCCGAGCGGAAGACCTCGTTCGCGGCCTCGGGGTCCTGGCCGATGTTCGCCTCGGTCCAGGCGTTGACGTTGCCGGGCTGGGTGAGCGCGCCGCCCATGAGCACCACGCGGCCGATGAGGTCCTTGACCTCGGGGTCCTTGCGCAGGGCGGCGGCGACGTTGGTCAGCGGGCCCGTGGGGACGAGGACGAGGTCTGCTCCGTACTCGTGCGCCGCGCGGACGATGAAGTCCACGGCCGGCACCTCCTCCGCCGTCCGGCGGGGCGCTGGCAACTCGACCCCTCCGACGCCGTCGGGACCGTGGATCAGGGCGGTGGCCGCGCTCACTCGGAAGCCTTCCGCGGCCTGGGCGTGCGGCTCGCCCCGGAAGACGGGGACCTCCGGGTGACCGAGGAGGTCGGTGAGGGCGAGGCTGTTGCGGACGCCCTGGTCAAGTAGGACGTTGCCGTAGGTCCCGGTGATGCCGACGAGCTCCGCGTCGGGGCTGCCGAGCACGTAGGCGATGGCCAGCGCGTCGTCGATTCCGGTGTCTAGGTCGAGGATGATCTTCTTCATGTCAGGTTCGCCTTCCGTCTGCGTTTGCGGCGGCGCTCCGTGCGTCCGGCGTACCGCTCACTGATTGCGTACATGTTAAGGCTGGCGGGGGCCGGGATGCCCCGAACGGCCGAGGCGCTGAGAGGCCCTCTAAGGCCCCCGCGCCAGACCAATGGACTGCGGGACCTGCGGGACCTTCTCCCCTCTGCGACGGTAGCGTGAGCAAATCGCTTTTATCCGACAAAAAGTCGAAAAATTGTTCGGTAAAAGCGATTTGCCCACCCAGCAAAAGACGTTTTCCGGACAATTTTGGAGAAAATTGTTCGGAAAAAGCGATTTGCGTGGTGTCAGTACCGCAATTGATGTGCGCCGGCGCGGGCCGGGGCCGGCCCGAGGGCTATCCTTACGAGGTGGATTGGGGGCAGGCGCCGACGGCTCGCCGGCGCCGTGTCAAGTGAGGGGGCAGGTCCATGGACAAGGGCCGCATGGAGGCGTTCAGCGACGGCGTCATCGCGATCATCATAACCGTCATGGTTCTCGGCATCGGGGCGCCCGTGGGCGACGGGCTCTCGGACCTCGCCGGCGTCTTCCCGGCGCTCGGCGCCTACGCGCTGAGCTTCGTCGGGGTGGGCACCTACTTGGAACAACCACCACCACCTGCTCAAGCTGGTGAGGCGCGTCGACGGCCGCATGCTCTGGCTCAACCTCGGCTTCCTCTTCGTGCTCTCGCTCGTGCCGCTCGCGACGGAGTGGATGGAGAAGAGCGTCTTCTCCGCAATTCCCACGACCACCTACGTCGTGCTCAACGTGCTGCTCTCCCTCTCCTACATGGCGCTGGAGAGCGACATCCACCACAGCATCGCGAGCGGCTGCTCGCGCAAGGCGCCGGAGGAGGTCTTGAGGCGCTCGACCATGAAGGAGAGGCTCACCCTGGTCGCGGAGGCGGCGGCCTTCGTCCTCTCGCTGGCGCTCCCCTCCTCGCACCTCGCGCTCGTGCCGCTGGCCCTGGGATATGCGCTCTGGATCGTGCCGGACATGCGCATCGTGCACCTGCTCGACTTCCTCGCGGATGCGGACGACGCCGCAGGCGTCGAAGTCGCGGAGGAGCCCGGCGCGAGCGCCGCAGGTGCGGACGCCGCCGCTGGTGACCTCGGGTCGGAGAGGGGCGGCGGCGCCGCGGCGTGATAGGCTTGCACCACCTGCCCGCCGATGGGCTCGCCCCCGGCGGGCGCCCTCCCGGCGGGCGCGCGCAGGGTGATCGGAACTGACGGGAGCGCGGCCAGGCCGCGCGGACGGGAGGGAAGATGACAAACACGTTCTGCAGGCAGCCCCTCTGGGAGTGCAACGACCGGCTCGTGCGCGTGGCGCAGGGCCAGGAGCCGGCGGACCTCGTCATCAGGCATGCGAGCCTGGTCTCGGTCCCCACCCACGAGATCCTCCCCGACACGGACATCGCCGTGGCCGCGGGCAGGGTCGCCTACCTGGGCGTCGGCGAGCACACGGCCGAGCACTGCATCGGAGAGGGGACCGTGGTCGTGGACGCGGGCGGCCTCTTCGCCACCCCCGGCTTCATGGACTCGCACATGCACGTGGAGAGCTCGATGGTGGGCGTCTCCGAGTACGCGCGCGCGGTCGTGCCGCACGGCACCGTCGGCGTCTACGCCGACCCGCACGAGTGCGCCAACGTCTGCGGCCTCGCCGGCGTGCGGGAGATGTTCAAGGACGCCAGGCGCGTGCCCCTCAAGGCCATGCTCACGACCCCCTCGTGCGTGCCTGCCGTACGCGGCGTCGAGGACACCGGCTCCTCGATCGACGCGGCCCAGATCGCCGAGACCATGGGGTGGGACGACGTCGTGGGCCTCGGCGAGATGATGAACTTCCCCGGCATCCTCTCCTGCGAGCCCAACGCGATCGACGAGGTCCGCGAGACCCTCAAGGCCGGCAAGTCCGTGACCGGCCACTACGCCGTGTCCGAGACCGACCGCGGCCTCAACGCCTACATCGCCTCCGGCGTCTCGTCCTGCCACGAGTCCACGACGGTGGACGACGTGGTCTCCAAGCTCCGCCTCGGCATGTACGTGCAGCTCAGGCAGGGCTCGGCGTGGCACAACCTGCCGAACTACCTGCCCGGCGTCCTCGCTTCGGGGGTCGACACGCGCCACCTCGTGCTCTGCTCCGACGACGACCACCCCGCGACCATCGTCGGCGACGGGCACATGGACCTCATCCTGCGCCTGGCGGTGAGCCTCGGCTGCGACCCCGTCACCGCGGTGCAGATGTGCACGATCAACTGCGCCGAGTGCTTCGGCATGGGTTCGGACCTCGGCAGCATCGCCCCGGGCAAGTGCGCCGACATCAACCTCGTCGAGGACCTGGAGAGCTTCCGCGTGCGCAAGGTCTTCATCGACGGCGAGCTCGTCGCCGAGGACGGTCGCGCCCTCTTCGACGTCGAGCCCTACGCGTGGCCGGACTTCATGACCCACACGATGAACCTGGGCATCGACGTCACGCCCGAGACGTTCCGCTTCGAGACCGAGAAGCCCGACGGGTCGCGTGCCCGCGTGCGCGCGATCGGCATCGAGTCGGGCCAGACCCTCACCAAGGACGCCGTCGTCGAGGTCCCGGTGGAGGGCGGCCAGCTCCTCGCAGACCCCGCGCACGACGTCTGCAAGGTCTGCGTCTTCGACCGCCACCACGGGGCGGCGGGCGTCCACTCCGAGGGCTTCGTCACCGGCTTCGGCATCCACGGCGCCCTCGCGCAGACGGTCAGCCACGATGCTCACAACCTGCTGGTAGTCGGCGACAACGAGGAGGACATGGCGCTCGCGGCCCGCACGCTCGCCGAGTGCGGCGGCGGCGAGGTGGCCGTCTCCGACGGGCGCGTCCTCGCCCTGGTGGAGCTGCCAGTCTGCGGCCTCATGAGCGACGAGCGCGTGGAGGTCGTGGCGGAGAAGGTCTCGCGCATGGAGGAGGCCTGGAGGGAGATGGGCTGCTCCATGCCCTCGCCGTTCATGACCATGGGCGTCATGTCGCTCGCGTGCGTCCCCGTACTGCGGCTCACCAACCGCGGCTACGTGAACTGCCTGACGTTCGAGATGGAGCCGCTCGAGGTGGACTAGCCGGTACGGAGCCGGGCGCGGCGGCAAGGACGGGAAAGGTTGAGGACGGGAGGCCCCCGTCGTCCGATCGGACGACGGGGGCCTCCCTCGTACAGGTCTACCGTGACGACCGGCAGTTAGTGATGGTCACCAGTCGCGGGTGCCGGGACTTGCGAACGGCCTACTTCTTGCCGTAGTCGTAGAAGCCCTTGCCGGCGTTGAGGCCGAGCTCACCCTTGTCGATCTTCTCCTTGAGCCTGCTGACGATGCGGTACTGCACGGTCGACGGGTCCTTGGAGCGCGGGTCCATGATGCCGATGTTGTAGGCGGTCGTGAGGCCGACGATGTCGAGGATGCGGAACGGGCCGGCGGGGGCGCCGGTGCCGAGCGTCCAGGCGCGGTCGATGTCGACGGGGTCGCCGACCTCGTTGGCCCACAGCGCCTCGGCTGCGTTCAGGAACGGGACGAGCATGGAGTTGAGCAGGTAGCCCGGCTGCTCCTTGTTGACGCGAAGCGGAATCATGCGGATGGAGCTGGCGAAGGCGATCGTGGTCTCGAAGGTCTCGTCGCTCGTGCCTGCGTGGCGCATGACCTCGGCGGTCGGGTGCGACCAGATCTCGTTGGCGAAGTGGAGGGCGCCGTACTTGGCGGGACGGCCCGTGGCCTCCGCGAACTGCGAAGGCAGCAGCGTGGAGGAGTTGGTGACGACGAGGGTCTTCTCGGGGAGGTGCTTTGCGAGCTCCTCGTAGAAGGCGACCTTCTGCTCGACGCTCTCGGCGACGGCCTCGATCACGAAGTCCGCGTCGCCGAAGGCCTCGTCCCAGTCGGTCGTGAGCTTGAGGTTCTTATAGGCCGCCTCGACCTTGGCCTTGGCCGCCTCGCAGCTCTCGGGGGTGACGTCCTCCTGGGCCATGAGGCCGTAGGCGTAGGCCCTCGGGTCGGTCTTCATCGCGTCGAGCGTCTTGAGGTAGGTCTCGCGCAGGTAGTCGATCTTGGGCTTGCAGCGGCCGATGGAGCCCTCGCTGCGCAGCCAGATGGTCACGTTGTACCCGCTGTACGCGCTCTGGAACGCGATCTGGCTGCCCAGCACGCCACCACCGGCTACGGTTACGTTCTTGATTTCCATGCTGCCTCCTCTTGGGACCTCGTCCCGTCGTGGTTGTTACACCCTGCACGATACCCAGTGCGTGGCGCCGGCTTTCAGCGGGGCGCGCGGAGCGGTCGGGAAACGCCCGCAGGCGTTGAGTTATGGTCGCATCCGGCGTATGTCCACTTTGAGGTGGCGGGCATCGCGGAACGCGTGGTGTTTGCCCCGCATTACCATCGATTGCATGGATACCCAACATGACAACGCTACGGAGAAGTTCCGGCAGATGACCGAGGAGCCCATCAGGCCCCTGATCCTCTCGCTCGCCGCCCCCTCGATCGCATCGAACCTCGTGACGAGCCTCTACAACCTGTGCGACACCTTCTTCGTGGGGTCGCTGGGCACCTCGGCGGAGGGCGCCATCGGCATCTCCTTCGTGGTCATGACCGCCATCCAGGCGGTGGGCTTCGGCATGGGGCAGGGCACCGGCAACGCCATCTCCCGCTACCTCGGCGCCAGGCAGCGGGAGCGCGCCTGCGTGATGGCGACCAACGGCCTCGTCTGGACGCTCGCAATCGGCGCACTCATCGCGCTGGTGGGCAACGTCCTCATCGAGCCCATCTGCCGCCTGGCTGGCTCCACCGAGACCATCCTCCCCTACGCCAAGACCTTCGTGGGCATCATCCTGCTCGGCGCCCCCTTCATGTGCAGCTCGCTGATGCTCAACATGCAGCTGCGCTTCGAGGGGGAGGCGCTCCACTCCATGATCGCCATAGTCACGGGCGCCCTGCTCAACATCGCGCTCGAGCCGCTGCTCATCTATGGCGCCGGCCTCGGGATCGCGGGCAGCGCCATCGCGACGGTCGTCTGCCAGTTCGTGAGCTTCTCCATCCTCGTGTGGCAGATTCAGCACGTGGGGATAACGCCGCTCTCGCCCAAGTGGCTGAGAAGGCCGACGCGCTCCGCGCTGAGGACGATAGTGAACGGCGGCCTCCCCTCCTTCGTCCGCCAGTGCATGCTCGGCGTGGCCACGACCCTCCTGAACGGTGCCGCTCGCCCGTTCGGCGACGCCGCGATAGCCGCCCTCGCCGTGGTGCAGCGGATCGCGGGCATCGGCAACTACGTACAGATCGGCATCGGCCAGGGCTTCCAGCCGGTGATCGGGTACAACTTCGGCGCCAGGATATACGGGCGCATCCGCGAGGGCTACCGCTTCTCCGTGGGGACGGCGTTCGTCGCCGTGGCCCTCATGGGCGTCTTCTCGTTCGCGTTCGCGCCGCAGCTCGTCGGCCTCTTCTCCAGCGACCCGGAGGTCATAGGGATCGGCACCCTCGCCCTGCGCGTCGAGAGCGTCACACTCCCCATCACGGGCACCGCGATGATCACCAACTTCCTGCTCCAGACGATGGGGCGCATGTGGCGTGCGACCGTCCTCGGCGCCTGCCGGCTCGGCCTCGTCCTCGGTCCCGTCGTGCTCGTGCTGCCGCCCCTGCTCGGGCTCCTCGGCGTCCAGCTCGCCCAGCCGGTGACCGACGTCATCACCTTCCTGGTGGCGCTCCCCATGGCCGCCTCGGCCCTGCGCGACCTCGCAAGGGGCGAGCACGAGGCCGCCGCCGGCAAGGGCGGCCTCGCGGAGGGTGAGCGCGAGGCCTGCTGAGCGCAGTACGGGCGCGGCCTCCCGGCGGCCCCCGTCGCGGGCGGGCCTGCGAACCCTCTCGCGACGGGGCGCGTCCGTGGCCTACTGTGCGTTCGGCGAGTAGTAGTCGGACCCGATGCTGAAGCCCTGCACCTCGACCTTCACCGAGTCCGCCGCCTCGGAGATGTTGGAGTCAAGGTAGGCGTCGAACTTGACGGACTCCCCCGCACCCCAGGAGTTGGTGCTGGCGTAGGTCTCCCCGATGCGCGTGCCGCCTGCGTCGTAGACGCCGAGGACGAGGGAGACGTTGCTGTAGTCGTTCTCGGTCGTGTTGCTCACGGTCGCCTCGTACTCGTAGTTGCCGTATCCCGAGACGTCGACCTTCTCCCACGTGACGTCCGAGAAGAGGGACTGCATCGCCTCGACCTGCGTCTGCTGCGGACTCTTGACCGACTCGTCGATGGAGTCCGCCTTGACGCCGGGGATCGACACCTGGCCGCCGAGCGCCGACTGGTAGGAGACCTGTCCCGTGCAGCGCCCGTAGACGCCGACGTACTGTCCCTCGACGACGTGGTTGCCTTGTATCACCGCGGGGTCGAAGGTCACGTAGTAGACGTCCTGGTACCCGTCGACGCTCGTGGCGACCCTGAGCACCGTCTCGTGGTCGCTATTCTCGACCACCTGCAAGACCTTGCCCTCGAAGTGGAGCATCTTGTCCTTGTAGTCCTCCGGGCTACGGGCGACCGCCGCGTAGTCGGCCTCCTCGTAGTTCGCCGGGTCGAAGGGCTTCTTCTCCTCCTCCTTGGAGCAGCCCGCGAGCGAGGCGATGACGACGATGGCGGCCGCCACGGGGACGGTCGCGAGGGCGAGGGGGCCGCGACGCCTCCTGCGTGACCTCTCGTGCCTGCCGCTCCGGGCTCCTTGCGCTACTTCGGTGGTCGCCCCTGCCATCGGTGACACTGAAAGCATGACGTCCTTATCCATGGTCTGCCTCCCCTGCTCCCGCCGCGGCCTCGCCGCGGTCCTTGTCGCACATCGTAGGGAGAGAAGGCGGCTTGCCTGTCCTGCGGCGCGTACAGTACCGTTTATGGGTCAGGTCTTTCAGGGAGCTTGAATTGGCCTATGGTGGTCCGAAGTACGGCGCGAACGGTCGAGCCCGACGGGGTCGCACGAGATGGCGCGGACGCGCGCCCCGAGGCGCGCCCGGCGCGGCGCGCACGAGGCGAGGAGGCTCCATGCCCGGCAACGGATCGAGGTCGAAGCTCAAGATCCTCTACCTGCTCAAGATCTTCCAGGAGGAGACCGACGCGGAGCACGGCCTCACGATGCCGCAGCTCATCGGCCGCCTTGCGGACTACGGCATCTCTGCGGAGCGCAAGAGCGTCTACTCGGACATCGCGGCGCTCAGGGAGTTCGACGTGGACATAAGGACCTACGAGCGCCACCCGGTCGAGTACGCGCTCGCCCGCCCCGACTTCTCGCTCGGCGAGCTCATGCTGATGGTCGACGCCATCGAGTCGTGCCGGGCCATCACGGACCGCCAGGCCCAGCTCCTGGTCTGCAACGTCAAGACCCTCGCCAACAACTTCGAGCAGGAGAAGCTCGACAGGCGCATCCACGTCGTGGGCCGGATCAAGTCTCGCAACGAGAGCGTCTTCGGGAGCATCGACGCGATCCACGAGGCCATGAGGCTGCGCCGCCAGGTCGCGTTCCCCTACTTCAGGCGCCGCCCGGACGGGAGCCTCGAGCCCACCCACGAGGGGCGCCCGTACCACGTGACGCCGCTCGACGTGGTCTACGACGGCGGGTTCTACTACCTGACCGCCTGGGACGGCCAGCGCCGGCGCATCGCCGAGTTCAGGGTCGACCGCATCGGGCGCGTGCGGGTCACCGACGTGCCGGCGGACTCCAACGACACGATCCGCGCCTACCGCTACGAGGAGAGCACCTACGAGTCCTTCGGCCGCTTCAAGGGCGAGAAGTTCGTGGCGACCCTGGCGGTCAGGCCGGACAAGACGGAGATCATCACCGACCGCTTCGGCTCCGCCGCGCGCTTCTCGACCCGCGAAGACGGCACCGTCCTCGCGCAGGTGAAGGTCTACAAGTCCGATCAGTTCTTCGGCTGGGTCGCGGGCATGGGGACGATGGTCTCCATCGTGGGGCCGGAGAAGCTCGTGCGAGAATGGAAGGCTTTCTTGAGGAAGCTCCTCGCGCAGGCCGAGGCGACGGGCTAACATGGGCCCCGTCGCGCCGTGCCCTCCCGCGCGCCCCCTTGGGCTGGCGGGTGTTGTCTAAGCACTGATGATTCTAGCCATTCGCCCAGACTCGGCGTCTCGCGGAGGTTTCGCGACGGAGTCGCTCCCAAAAACTACGCACGACTGAGTTCCGGACCCCTTATGGATCCCTCAATCCTGGGGTTTTGGCAAATGCCAATTCAGCCGTGCGTAACTCGCGCTCGATCAGGACGACGGGCTCGTGCCGACGGCTCGTAATGGCGGGTTCGCGAGCCGCGTCTCGCGCGTCACGTCGCAGGGAAGGCTAGCGCTTGGGACCCCAATCCGGCTTGCCCTACGCCAGCAGTAGCTCCAGCACGAAGACCACTCCGCAGCAGCCTGCGGCGACCTGCGGAAGGCTCGCGCCCATCCAGGCGGCGGCAATCCCCACGGCGAGCGCGGCGGCGCCGGCCAGGGGCGAGTCCGTCGCGGTGAGGATGGCCGGGAAGGTCATCACGGCGAGCGTGACGTACGGCACGTAGAAGAGGAACGACCTCAGGAAGCGGTTGGTGATTGGGCGGCGGATGAGCGTGAGCGGCAAGATCCTGGTGCCGAGGGTGATCGCCGACATTACCGCGAGGTAGGCGAGGATGCTAGGCCGCACGGCGAACCTCCCGCCTCGGGGGCGTGGGGGCAGCCGCGTGGGCCTCGGTCGGGGCGCCGGGGCCGCATGCGTCGGCTGCGGCTGCACCCATGTCCGTTGCGGCCGCGCCTGCGACGCCAGCGTCCTCCCCCTCGCCCACCGGCGCGAGCGCGGCTGCGAGCGCGGAGAGCGCCACCGTGAGGACGATCGTGCGCGTGCCCTCCGAGACGCCCGAGAGCTGCGGCGCCCAGGCGACAAGCGCGCTGGCCGCGAACCCGCCGAGCACCACCGCGGCCACGGCGCGGTCCTTGCGCGCGGGCGGCACGATGATCGCGAGGAACATGCCGAAGAGCGCGACGGAGAGGGCGCTCACCACCCGCTCCGGAAGGACGCTGCCGGCGATGACCCCGAGGGCGCCGCCGAACGCCCAGCCAGGCAGCGCCACCGACATGGCGCCGTAGCTGTAGTACGGGTCGACCTGCCCCGGGCGTCCGATAGCGATGCCGAAGAGCTCGTCGGTGAGGTCGAAGCCGACGAGGACGCGGTGGAGAAGCGGCGTCCCCGGCGCGAAGCGCTGCGCCATGGAGCAGCCCATGAGGAGGTAGCGGGCGTTTGCGACGAGCATGACCACGGCCATCTCGAGCAACGATCCACCGGCCCCGATCACGGCGAAGCCGGCGAACTCGCCCGCCGACGCGTTGTTGAGCAGGCTCGCGAAGAAGCATTGGACGGCGTCGAGCCCCACCTTGCGGGCGGCGATGCCGAGCGAGAAGGACACGGCGAGGTAGCCGAGGGCGATGGGTACGCCGTCGCGCAGCCCCTCGCGCAGGCTGCCGCCGTGTCGGGCGGCGATCCCGTGGAGCCGAGCGAGGGTCCCACGGCGGTGGGCGCACCCCTCTCCGCCCGCGAGCGTGCCTGCAGAAAGCGTCCCGCCCTCAGAGGTCCCCATCTCGACCACCGTCCGTCTCCGTGCGCGTCTTTCCCGTCGTGCCCATTAAGCAACAGATGCGAGCATAAGTAAAACGAATGATTCTTATCGGTTGTGTAGATATACTTATGCAAAGCAGGGACGCGGGCGTAGGATCGGGTGCACGAGAGCCGGTGCGTCCGCGACGGAGGGAGAAGACCAATGGCGAGAAGGACGACCGGCCGTGACAGGGGGCGGGCGGTGACGCGGGAGCCCGGCGCCCCGGGGGAGCTCGAGGCGGCGGCGCCCGGATCGCCCATCACGGCTGCGGTGAGCCCTGCCGCCTCCCCCGCTCGCCTCTCTCGCTACGCGATCTTCGTCGAGGTGGTCGAGGAGGGCAGCTTCACCAAGGTCGCCGAGAGGATCGGCTACACGCAGAGCGCCGTCTCGCAGACCGTCAAGGCGCTCGAGAGGGAGCTGGGCTGCACGCTCGTCGAGCGCGGCCGCGACGGCGTCTCGCTCACCAAGGACGGCCGGCAGTTCATGCCCTACCTGCAGGCCGTCGCGCGCGACGAGCGCGCCCTGGCCGAGAAGCGCCGCGAGGTCTTGGGCCTTGGCAGCGCGACGATCACCATCGGCACCTTCACCAGCGTGAGCAGGAACCTCCTGCCACGCCCCATGCGCGAGTTCCGCAGGCTCTACCCCTCGGTGCGCTTCAACCTCAGGCAGAGCGAGTACACCTCCATCGCGGAGTGGGTGCGCACCGGCGCGTGCGACCTGGGCTTCACCAACCTCACGGACGCGGAGTCGGCCGGCCTCGAGTACCGCCCCCTCGGCACCGACCGCATGATGGCCGTGGTGCCGCACGCAAACCCGCTGGCAGAGAAGGACGTGCTCTCCCTCGCGGACCTCGCCGAGCAGCCGTTCATCCTTCTGGACGAGGGTCGCGAGTCGGTCACCCTGCACGCCTTCGCACAGGCGGGCCTCTCTCCGCACGTGTGCTACGAGGTCACGGACGACTACTCGATCCTGGCGATGGTGCGCCAGGGCCTGGGCGTCACGATCCTGTACGAGATGATGCTCGTGGGCTTCGAGGCCGGCGTGGAGGTGCGCCCCATCCTGGAGGAGCCCCGCCGGACGATAACGCTGGGATGGCGCGACTCCGCGACGCTGCCGCTCGCGGCACGGCGCTTCTCGGAGTACCTCGTCCGGGAGCTGGGATAGCCGCCCCGGTCTCGGCTCGCACCGCGGCCACCTTCGCCGTCACGGCGGCCGCGTCGAGGTCCCGGCAGAACGACACGAACTCGTCCCCTCCGATTCGGTAGGTGTCGTCGCCGCCGAACGCAGAGCTCAGCATGGCTGCGACGCACTTCAGGCGCTCGTCTCCCACGGAGTGCCCGCTCTCCTCGTTGAGCTCGTGGAGGCCATTCAGGTCGGCGAACACGCAGGTCAGGGAGAGCTTGCAGCTCGATGCCAGGCCGGCGAGCGCCCTCTCGTAGGGGTTTCGGTTCCTGACCCCCGTCAGAAGGTCGATCCAGCTGAGCTCGGAGAGCCTGACCTGGGCGTACTCGTGCTTGAGCTTCACGTTGAGCAGATAGGAGTTGATGCCTACGCTCACCGCGGAGAAGAGGCAGGAGTTGGTGACGTCGTCCACGACGAAGCGAGGGCTGTCGAACGCGAGCGCCATGCAGACGAAGAACAGGGTGTGGATGCCGATGCAGGCGACGAGCCGCCTCCGCCTGTCCATGAAGAGGAGGGGCGAGGCGAGGACGAAGGCGGGGAAGGAGGCGGCTATCTGGTCGGAGTTGAAGAGCGTCCCCAGTATCGTGGAGTAGACGAGGAGGCCGCTGATCGTTACGTAGGTCAGGACGCTGACTGCCCGCTCGTCCCCATCGTCGACCTTGGAGGCGATTGCGTACATCGCGATGGAGCACCCCAGCGAGACGACGTAGAGGGGCAGGGCGTTGCTCATCTTGCTGCTGAAGTTCGAGATGAGGATGCAGATGAGCATCATCAGCGAGAAGGCGACGGAGACCACCCTGACGCTCCGGCGGTTCGCCTTCGTCACCGACGGAAGAATCCGGCACCACTGCTCGTCGGACGTCTTACTCCATGCCTCGTACCGGCCGCTCCTTGCGGAAGCCATGTCCTGGATAACCCCCTTCCCGCACGTCCCTCCGACTCGCGCGGCGGCCGCTTGTCGGCCGTGCGCTTCCGCGGACGGGGCGCGACGTCGTCTAGGTCCCTACCGCCGGTCCTTCTCGCCCCGCGTGTCCCGTGCGCCCGGCCCAGTCGCCTTGCGCTCCGCTGCGTCGCTGCACTCCCCGACGGGCGCGAAGAGGGAGACGAGCTCTCGGATCCTCCCCGTGTTGTCCTTCATGGGTAGCACAACCTCGCGGAGAAGGACGTCTTCGCCGGTCTTGGTGTGGGCGCGCAGCTGCGCGTTCGAGGGCCTACCGGTCGCCAGCGCTATGGCGGTCGGCGTGCGGCTCTCCGGGACCTCGTCGCCGTCGGCGTCGACGCAGCCGAGGGGCAGGTCCGCGCACCTGCTCCCGAGGAGCTCCTCGGAGGGGACCCCAAGGAGCCGCTCGGCCTCGTGGCTCCAGTACAGGACGGTATGGTCCGGTCCAAGGACCGAGCAACCCAAGGGCGCCGAGTCGAGAAGGGCGCGGAAGCCCCGCTCTGTCCCCAGGGACATCGCCCCCGCGTCGGTGTCGCCCGACAGTTCGCCGGCCACCAGCGAGCGGTTGAGCTTCTTCACGAAGTCGTCCAGGGCCTCCGCGTAGATGACGCGCACGTCGGCGAAGATGGTGAGGTCGTAGGCCCCGACCCTGTGGATCGACTCCACGGCCCTGCGGACCTGCTCCCCGAGCTCGAGGATCTCTTCACGCGAGCGGTACTTGCCGAGGATGGCGAAGCACCCCGTGGAGAGGCGGGCTACGCTGCCGCGGTTGCCGACGAGCTCCAGGATGGCGGAGCTACAGGCCGAGTCCAGGAGCGAGGCCGCTTCCGGCCCGCACTCCTTGGCGATGCGGGGAAACTCGGGCAGCTTCACCCTCACCATGCCGAAGGGGCTGCGGTTGAGCTCGTAGTCGACCTCGTAGGATAGGAAGTCGTCCATGAACCTGCCCGTCTCGCAGATGCCGCCGGCATCCGTCCCGCGAGGGTCCGGACGCCGCCCGGCGGCGGGGTCCTCGCGGAAGTAGCCCATGAGGCCGGCGATCCGCCCGTCGCGGTAGATGGGCCACTTCGTCGCCAGGATCGCGTGGCTGGCGCCCTTTGCGATGCACTTGCCGGGCACGTCGCGGGACATGCGCCCATGCCTGAGGACCTCGAGCTCCGCGTCCCGGTAGCTCTGCTCGATCGGGTGCCACCTGAGGTCGTCGTCCGTCTTGCCGAGCAGATCGTGGACGGAGTCGAGACCATAGTAGTCGAGGAAGGACCTGCTCGCCCCAAGGAACCTGCGGTCCTTGTCCTTCCAGAAGACCTTCAGGGGCGAGTGCGCCATGAGGCTGTCCCAGAGGATGCCCCCCGTGCCCTCGTCCCTGCTGAACTGCGCGGCGACGGCGTTGTCGTTGGCGCTCGAGAGCTCGCGCTCGAGGTCCTGGATGTCGAGCGGGCGGATGCCGTAGAGGGCCTGGGTCCCGTCGGAGCCCTGGAGCAGGACCAGCATGTGCTCCATCCACCTAAAGCCGCCGTCCCTTTCCATTGTGCGGAAGATGCTGCGCAGCACCCCGTCCCGCTCGTCAGCGAGCCTGCCCTCGAGCGTGTCGGGGTCGAGGAAGGTGCGGTAGCGGGCCTCGTCCACGTCCAGGACCTTCGGCAGCAGGTCGTTGTAGCTGCCGTCCGCTCCCCGCAGAGGCACGAAGTCCTTGTCGAGCCCGCCCGTCAGGTTGTTGCCGTACCTGAGGCTGCGGATGGCCTGGCGCCTGAGGTCGAGAAAGAAGACGTTGCGGTAGAACTCGAGGATCCTTGTCGTCGCCTTGGCCATGCTCGTAATCTCCGACAGGCGCTCGGTGACGTCGAAGTACTTCGCTACGATGAGGCTGTGGCCCTCCATGTGGGCGAGGGAGCGGAAGCGGAAGAGCATCTCCTTGCCGGAGAAGGTGATGGCCTGCTCCCCCGCCTTCCCCGTGCGGTCGGCGTAGCTCATGGCGTAGTCGAGCGCGTTGTTGGACGACTTGTTCCAATCGTTGACCGCGTCCTCGAACTGCTGGGCGTCCTCTAGCCCGTAGTGGCTGAACATCTGGCGGGCGGCGGCGTTCGTCTGGAGGATGCGGAAGTGGCTCCGGTGGAAGTCGTAGAGGACGAGGGGTGCGTCCGTGAGGAAGTCGACGCCCGCGGCGGCTTCGTAGTAGGCCTCGCGCCGAGGGCGACCACGAGGTTGACGACGACGCGGTGGCCGTCTGCGGTGGTCCGGCCCTCGGACAGGACGCGGGCGAGGCGGATGCGATGGTCCATCGTCGCGATGTGGCACTCGTAGGTCACCCGATCGCCCTCCGACTCGAGCGCACGGAGGCTGCTGTCGCGCACCAGGCCGAGGTCCGACGAAAGGAAGAAATTCCGCATGCTGCCCTCGTAGAAGGCGATTGCGTCGTCGAGCGAGGCGGCGCCCAGCATGTCGAGGCAGCGCTGGTTCATGTAGATGGGGACGTACCTGTCCCCATCCGGCGCGTAGGCGTACATGGGGACGGGCAGGACTTCGAGCAGCTCGAAGAGCATCTCGTTGGTATACCTGTTCGCATCTATCTGCGGTGACATGACCTTCCCCTCACAGAGCGAAGCCATGGCCAAGGGCGTCGCGTTCTTTGTCAGCAGGCCCCGGGCAGTTTCGGCAACGTGTTCGTCTTATTCCTGCGAGGGCGAAAAAGCAAACCCGGCGCGGGACGAGTTGGTCACGCGCCTGCCCCACGCCCCTAGCGGAAGCGCCGCCCGTAGTACGCCGTCTAGCGCCGGTCGCTCCGCCTCCTGTGGAAGCTGTGTCCCTTGTCCAGGTACATGTTGAAGTCTGCCCTCGTGAGCAGGGCGTCGGTCAGGAGCTGCCGGAACCTTCCGCGCAGCGGGTACCTCGCATCCCCGAGGTTGGCGTTCGCCTCGGCCATGTCCTGCGTGCCGGTGCTCCTGAGCTCCCTCAGGTAGGCGTCGTTCTCCTGCAGGAGGGCGATGTTCGCCCCGTCGAAGCTGAAGATCGCCGTCGGGGACTCGGAGTTCACGTTGACGCATTCCACGGAGCTCATGAGGTGGGCTTCCTTGGGATTCTCAAGCTGGAGGCCCTTGTCGTGCATGTAGGAGAGCGTGTCCTCGTACATCATCGGGCGCCCGTAGAAGTATCCCTGGATCTGGCCGCACCCGATCTTCTTGAGGAAGGAGACCTGCTCTTTGGTCTCCACGCCCTCGGCAAGCGTGCGCACGCCGAGCGTCCGGGCCATCGTCACGACGGAGGTGATGATCTGGCGGCTACGGTCGTCGAAGTGGCTGAAGAAGCCCATGTCGATCTTGATCACGTCGAAGTGGTAGTTGTGCAGCAAGCTCAGCGACGAGTACTCGCTCCCGAAGTCATCCATCCACACCTGGTAGCCGGCCTGCTGGAACTGGTGGACGGTCTTCGCCATCCTCGGGTGGTTGCGGGTCATGACACGCTCGGTGACCTCGAGGCAGAGGACCGCCCTCGGGATCCGGTAGCGCCTCACCACGCCCTCGATGGTGTCGATCGGATCCGCCACGTCGAAGTCGCAGGCGGAGAGGTTCAAGGAGACGGGCACCAGCGGCAGCCCGTTGTCCATGCGGTCGCGGATGAGACGGGCCACCTGCTCCAGGACGTAGCGGTCGAGGCGGTTGATCAGCTGGGCCTCCTCGAGCACCGGCACGAACACGTGCGGGAGGATCATGCCGAGCGCGGGGTCCTCCCAGCGTGCCAGCGCCTCGAAGCCGCTCAGCCTTCCCGTGAGGGTCCTCACGATCGGCTGGTAGTACACCTTGATATAGTGCTTCTCCAACGCCTCGCTGAAGTGGCGCAGCACGTAGGTCTTGTTCGCCTCGGTCTTCCCCATCGAGGGCTCGTAGACGGCGACGCTCCGGTTGCCGTCCGCCTTGATGCTGTCGCAGGCAAGCTTCGCGGCGTCGAACCCATGCCTAAGGACGTCGAGGGAGTCCCCCTCCGAGGGCGCGTAGATGCCCGCCTTGAGGTGAATCCCGTCATCGTCGATGTAGCGGTTCACCTCTCTGCAGACCTTTTCCAGCCGCTCCTTCAGCTCCTGCGACGGAAGCAGGGCGACAAAGCGGTCCGCCGCGAGGTGACCGACGAGGGCACCTGGAAAGCCGCTGGTGATGGTCTCGACGACCTTCTCAAGGCACGCGTCCCCCCGGTGCAGCCCATACAGCCGGTTGTACTCCTTGAAGTCGGTCAGGTTGAAGCTGACCGGGCAGTAGTCGCGCACCGCGGGGCGACCCCTTCGCCTCTCCGTCTGCTCGAGCGCCTCCTTGTAGAAGTCGTGCATGCCGAGCACGCCCGTCTTGTCCTGACCCTTCAGGTCGCTGGAGAGCTGCTCGGCCGAGAAGAGCAAGATCACGTAGGCGCTTCCGAAGGGGGTGTCCTTCAGTGACCCCACGCCCTCCGCCTTCCGGAAGTGCCCTTGCTTCGTCTGGTAGCAGTATGAGAATGCGAAGCGCTCCGGATGACTGCCCGAAGACTCCAACAGGGCCCTGTAGTCCTCGCCCTCCATCAGGCCGCGGAAGCTGGACGAGCAGAGCCGCATGAGGTCCCTCTCGTCCTCGCACCCGTACAGCGAGGCCGCCCTCCCGTTGGCGAAGACGATCCTCCCTGACCCGTCGGCGCGGACGATGAGGACGCCCGCCTCGATCAGGTCGTAGAGCTCCTGGCACTGCGCCCTCAGGCGCTCGTTATGCTCCGGTTCTTCCGTCATCGCTTCTTCGCGCCCCTCACGACCCTCCGGCGACACGCACGGGAGGCCCTTGGCAGACCCACTATTTGGTACCCAGTAAACAACCTTTCCGCCCGGCCGGGCAGCGTGGCCCCGGCGCCTACCCCGAGGCCAGCTCCTCGGCGAGGTAGCGCCCGGTCAGCGACTCCGCGCACCCCGCCACGTCCTCGGGGGTCCCCGCGCACACGACGCGCCCACCGGCCTCGCCGCCGCCCGGTCCGAGGTCGATCACGTAGTCCGCGTTGGCGATCATGTCCAGGTCGTGCTCGATGACCACCACGGTCGCGCCGTGCTCCACCAGCCCCTGCAGCACGCGGAGCAGGACCTCGACGTCGAGCGGGTGCAGGCCGATCGTGGGCTCGTCGAAGACGAAGAGCGTGCCCTCCTGGCTGCGGCCCATCTCGCTCGAGAGCTTGAGCCGCTGTGCCTCGCCGCCGGAGAGCGCCGGCGTGGCCTCGCCCAGCGTGAGGTAGCCGAGGCCGATGTCGGAGAGCGTCCGGAGCCTCTCAGACGCTCGGCGCAGCCCACCTAGCTGGCCGAGCGCCTCGTCTACGGTCATCTCCATGAGCTGGGGCAGGCTCACGCCGCCGTCCTTGTCGCCCGCGCCGCGCTTCGTGTGCCGGCGGACGTCCCAGGCCTCCCGTGAGAAGCGCGACCCGCGGCAGTCGGGGCAGTCGATCTCGACGTCCGGGAGGAACTGCACGTCGAGGGAGATCGTGCCGGTGCCGTCGCAGGTGGGACACCTGAGCGACCCCGTGTTGTACGAGAAGTCCCCCGCCTTCAGGCCGAGCGCCTTGGCCGCCGCGGTCTGCGCGAAGGCGCGCCTGAGGTCGTCCATGACGCCGGAGTACGTGGCCACCGTGGAGCGCACGTTCGCGCCGATGGGCGTGGAGTCGATGAGGCACACGCGGCCGATGCCCGGCGCGTCACAGGCGCGGACGTGCGCGGGTAGCGCCTCCCCCGCGATGCTCGCCTGGAGGGCGGGCACGAGGCACTCGAGCACGAGCGTGGTCTTCCCCGACCCCGAGACTCCGGTCACGGCTACCAGCCGCCCCTGCGGCACGTCCACGGAGAGCGGGCGCACGGTGTGGACCTGGCCGGTCTCGAGGTGGATGCGCCCCAGGTCGAACAGGGCATCGCTCGTGGCGCGGCCGCGCGTGCGGATCACGCGCTCGCCCGACAGGAAGGGGGCGATGCGGGAGGCGGGGTCCTTCTCGACCTCACGTACGCTCCCCTGGCAGATGACGGTGCCGCCGTCCTTGCCCGAGCCGGGCCCCACCTCTATCAGGTGGTCCGCATGGCGCAGCACCCGCACGTCGTGGTCGACCACCACGACGGAGTTGCCGTCCGAGAGGAGGTCGTCCACCACGCCGAGAAGCCCCTCGACGTTAGAGGGGTGCAGGCCGATGGACGGCTCGTCGAGCACGTAGAGGACACCCGTCGTGCGGTTGCGCACGGCTCGTGCGAGCTGCACCCGCTGGCGCTCGCCGTTGGAGAGCGTGGAGCTCGCGCGGTCGAGCGCCAGGTATCCGAGGCCCAGCTGCTGCAGGCGCGCGACGGGCTCCGCCATGGTCGCAACGATCTGCTCGGCCATGGCGGCGACCTCGGGAGGAAGCGACGGCGCCACGCGGGGCAGCCAGGCCGCGAGCTCGTCCAGCGTCATGGCCGTGGCCTCCGCCAGGTTGATTCCGAGCACCTGTGGGTCGCGCGCCCGCGCGGAGAGGCGGGTCCCGTGGCAGTCGGGGCAGGGCCCCTCCCGCAGGAACCTGGCCACGCGCTTCATGCCCTTCTCGTCCTTCACGCGCGCGAGCGCGTTCTCGACCGAGTAGACGGCGTTGTAGTAGGTGAAGTCCATCTCGCCGGCGGTGTTGGTCTTCTCGTTGTGATAGAGCAGGTGGTGCTTCTCCGCGGGGCCGTGGAGGACGAACTCTCGCTCGCGAGGGGTGAGGTCGCGGAAGGGGACGTCCGTGCGGACGCCGCAGTCGCGCGCGATGTCGGCCATGAGGCTCCACATGAGGCTGCCCCAGGGCTTGACCGCGCCCTCGTCGATGGTGAGCGAGTCGTCGGGCACGAGCGAGGCCTCGTCCACCACGCGCGAGACGCCCGTGCCCTGGCAGGTCGGGCAGGCGCCCGTCGAGTTGAAGGCCAGCTCCTCGGCCCCCTGGCCGTAGAAGGTGGCGCCGCAGGTGGGGCAGGTGATGGGACGCTCGAGCGCCACGCTCGTGGTGGGCGGGCAGCGGTGGCCGTTGGGGCAGGTGTAGGAGCCTGCGCGCGAGAAGAGCAGGCGCAGTCCGTTCAAGAGCTCGGTCGAGGTGCCGAAGGTCGAGCGCACCCCCGGGACGCCCGGGCGCTGCCTGAGCGCGAGGGCAGCGGGCACGTGCTCGACGAGGTCGACGTCGGCCCGGGTGGACTGCGTGAGGCGGCGGCGCGTGTAGGTCGAGAGCGCCTCGAGGTAGCGGCGGCTGCCCTCGGCGTAGAGCACGCCCAGCGCGAGGCTCGACTTGCCCGAACCCGAGACGCCCGCGACTCCTACGAGCTCTCCGAGCGGTACGGAGACGTCGACGTTCCTGAGGTTGTGCACGCGCGCGCCGCGGACCTCGATGGCGCGCGGGGCGGAGCTGGCGCTAGACATGTTGCGACCCCCTTGCTTTGACTGCCGCTCCGCATTGTACGGCAGCGGCACGGTTCGCTAGCTTTGGCGGAAGGGCGGGCCGAGCCGTCAGGCGCGCGGGCCTCGGTGGAGGTCACGAACGTGGTCACGTAGCTGGTGTCCTCGGGTGTCCTGAGGCCGGGGTCCTCCTTGAGGAACTCGCCGGGCAGGCCCGCCTCCTCTGCGGCGATCTGGAAGTGGCACGCCGCGATGCCCATGTCGACCTTCTGGATGTCGCCGGTCGACTCCCGTGCGTACCCCTTGGTCCTGTGCTCGAAGAAGTGGACCTTGTCGCCCTCGATGACGAGCCGCCACGGCTGCTTGTTGGTCGCCGAGGGGGACCAGCGCACCATCTGGAGCGGCTCCAGGAGGCCGCCCGCCTCGCCCTCGGCGAGGGGATGGTCGAAGTCGCCCCTGAAGAAGAGGGACTCGAACGGGGCGCGATCGTCCGCCCTCATGTTCTTCCGCATGAGGGTCTCACGCAAGGACCTCTTGTCGGCGGCGTAGCCGAGGGGGGTCACGGCAGGCATGACCTCGTCGGCCCCCACGCCCAAGGCGCGCTCGAAGGCCTTGCGGTCGATCGTCGCGGCGAGCCACACCGTCCCCAGCCCCAACGACGTGGCGAGAAGGACGAACCTCTCGAAGGAGTAGCCAAAGCCCAGCTCCGCGTCCTCCTGCCGCCTGTACTTTGCGGCGACGTACGTATCGGCACCGACGATCACGGGGCTGGATACGCCGTCGCGCTTGCGGTCGAGGAACTTGAACGTCACGGGCACCCCGAAGGGGTTGGTGTCGTGCTTGGTGAAGTCCTCGAGCTTCGCCAGCACCTCGTCCGGGATGGGCCTGTCGTTGAAGGTGCGCACGCTCTTGCGTGCCTTGATGGTGCTGGAATCCATATGGTGTTCCCCTGCTCTTCTCGCTACTGCGTGCTGCGTCTTGCCTGAGTGACCCTAGTCCTGCGAAATGCGCAGGAGGGTCTTGCCCTGGGAGTGGCCCGACCTCACGCGCTCGAGCGCGTCGTTGACCTGGTCGAGCCCGTAGGTGCCGTCGATGGAGGCCTGCAGCGGGCGCTCCGCAGGGAAGAGCTCCCCCACGCGCTCGAGCTGCGCGCCGTCCTCGTGGACGAAGACGAAGTCGTACGTCTGGCCCCTCTGCGCCGCCATCTTGTCGAACTTGCGGCCGGCGATGCCGAAGAGCGCGCGCTTCACGGGCGAGAGGCCCGCCCGCCTGGCGAAGCGGCCGTTGGGCAGCCCGCGCAGCGACACGAGGTGCCCGCCGCGCCTGAGCACGCGGAACTCGTCCGGCAGCTCGCGCTCGCCCAGGGTGTCGAGCACGCAGTCGACGTCGTGGAGCACGTCGACGTAGCGCTCCGCCTTGTAGTCGACGAAGGTGCTGGCGCCGAGCTCGCGGACGCGCTCCTCGTTGCGGGCGCTGCCGTTGGTCGCCACCACGAGGCCCATGCGCGCGGCGATGGGGATGGACATTGCGCCGAGACTCCCCGTCCCGCCCGAGATGAAGAGCGACTGGCCCGCCTTCGCCTGCATGAGCTCGAGCGCCTGCATGGCGGTGAGCGCCGTGAGGGGCACGCATGCGGCCTCCTCCATCGAGAGGTAGTCCGGCACGATGGCCAAGGCCGACTCGTCCACGGCAGCGTACTCGGCGAACGCGCCGATCTTCGCGAGCGGCATGCGTCCGTACACACGGTCGCCGGCCTTGAACCTTCCTGCCGCAGAGCCCGCCTTTACGACGGTGCCCGAGAACTCGTTGCCCATCACGAGAGGCGTGCGGTACGGCACGATGAGACGCACCTCACCGCGGACGATCATGTTGTCCAGCGGGTTCACCGCCGCCGTGTGGACGCGCACGAGAACCTCGTGCGCCGCGGGCTCGGGGACGGGGATGTCGCGCACCGCGAGGGTCGCGCCGCTCTTGTCGTAGCCGTCCAGAATCGCTGCCTTCATCGCATGCCGCCTTCCTGCTGGTGCGAGCTCTTCTCGTCCCTCTCGATCCGTTCGCGCATGCGCGCCATGCAGTCCGCGAGCGTCGCGCCCGCGAGCTCCGCCTCCACCACCTGCTCCGCGTGGCGGAACATCCCCCCGAGCACGGGGCGGATGTTCCTGCCCACGATGCACGAGTCGCTGGGGTTGTGGTGGATGTCGAACACGTGGACGTCATCCGTCTCCTCGACCGCGCGGTACACGTCGAGGGGCAGATGGCTCTCTACGTCAAGCTCACTTGCTGCACTCGCGCACCAGCCTCTGCCCAATCGCGTAGGCGCTCTCCAGGTCCTTGGGGAAGCTCTTCTCGCGCGAGAGCTGCTTCCTCTCGGCGTCGAAGCCCGCCATGGAGTACTTGGAGTAATCCGCCACCTGCAGCGTGTCGAAGCACGGGTACAGGCAGACCTCGCCGTTGAGCATCTGCAGCTCCTGCGCGTAGCCCTCGAACGCGTCCTTGTAGAGCCTGTCGTAGAACTCCTTCGACGCGTTCATGCTGACGAAGAGCCCCACGTTCACCTTCCCGGTGAAGTAGTTGCTGTAGTCGTCGTATGACAGCGCGCAGAAGTGCAGCCGCTCCATCACCTCGAAGTAGCGGCTCGTCGGCCTTCCCAGGTAGATTGCCGTGCCGATGAGAAGGACGTCCGCCTGGAAGATCCTGTCAATGATCGGGGACAGGTCGTCCTTCCAGTAGCAGTGGCACCTCTCGGCACCCTTCCTCTTACAGAGCATGCAGCTCCTGCAGCCAGTGAAGTCGAGGTCGTAGAGGTCTATGTACTCGACCTCGGATCCGGCGCTCCTGGCGCCCTCGGCCGCCGACTTCAAGAGCTTTGCCGTGTTCCAGGCCTTGCGAGGGCTCGCGTTCAGCACCAGGGTCTGCGCCATGGGTCCCCCTTCCCCGTGGATCTCGTCCGCACATGCTCATTCTACGTGTGGCGTGGAGCGCCTTAAGGCTGGACTCGACCAGCTTGGCGCGCTATCGAGGCCTCAGGCCCGCTAGGGCCAGGCCCACACGGCGTCGCAGTCGGCGGCAGGACCCTAAAAGGGCGACGCGCGCTCTCCAGGGACGGCACCAAAGGGCGACGTAAGCGCGGTATCGGCAGGTCCCGAGGACGTTCGCCCGGCCGTTTGGTCGATAAAGGCCCACGAGCACGCCACGCACCTGCGAGGACGAGACCTCCTCGAGCCACGTGCAGTTGTCGCCGAGCGCTAAGACGCCGTGGGCCTCGCCCGCCACGACCCGATGCAGCACGTACGTGCCGTCCCCCTCGGCGCCCTCTCGCTCGTAGAGGACCACGTCCATCGGCACGAGGTCGCCAGCCGAGCAGGGCGACACGACGATGGTGTCGAGCCCCTCGCGGATGAGGGGCAGCATGCTCGTCCCGCGTGCGGCGTCCGCGAAGACGCCCTCGGTGGAGAGGACTTCCCCTATCGAGCGCGGTCGTCCAACGCCGGACGCCACCACGCCGGAACCCCTCCCCTTCCCATCGAAGCCCGTCCTTCTCCCCTTCCCCTCGACATTACGAATGTACACTTACGCGGCAGCGAAGCTTGCGCTGATGGAGCCGCTTCCCACCACGGCCGCCAAATCCGAAGCATCCGCTATCTTGCCGATGCGCGTATAGGCATAGGAGGTGGCGTGGCATTCGTAGAAGACCACCAGGCAGTTGTTCCCATAGAGCATCACATCCCCTACCTCGATGGTACCGGGGTTGGACGCGTTGCTCGGGAGCGAGCTGTCCAGATAGACGTACTTCTCGTTCCCGTTGAGCTCGCTCATCTCCGTCTGCAGCGGGAGGATCGCCGCGAAGGCTGCTGCCGTCTCATTATCAGCAAGGTCGATGGCGAACTGGTGTCCCTCAACCGAGAGCATGACCGTTGAAATGGACGGGTTCATAGAGGACTCCTCCCCTTGGTTGGTAGCCGATGCCGTTGCATCCTGGTTCGCAGGATCGATCTCTTGAGGTGCTATCGCATTCGCACTGGATGCATTCACGCCATTCATATCGCTGGATTGCTCCTGAGCGCATCCTCCAAGGAAGGAGACACAGAGCGCGGACGCTAAGGCAGCAGTCAGCAGGATTTTCTTCACGGGGGTGCCTTCCTCCTCACAAGCTCCGGCCGAACTGGCGAACCTCTTCCAGGTTCTGGGGAGAGGACGCGGCTGCGCCGGGATATTCGAAGATGCCGCAGTCCTCCGCGCCGTACCAGCCTTGCAGGAACCCATGGTAGATGCGCTCGGCCGCGGCATACACGCCCGAAGATCCGGAATCCAGGATCATTGCCATCTTCTTGCATGCCTTCGGGATCCCAAGGGCATAGGTCCTATGGATGGCGCAGTGCAGCTGCCCCGTGAACGAGCCGTAGTAGATCGGGCTTGCCAGCACGATCATGTCAGCGCTGGCGTAATGGGGGTAGATCTGCTGCATGTCATCCTTTTGGATGCATTCGCCGTTCCCTTGGGTGTGGCACCACTCGCACCCGATGCACCCATGAATGTCCATGGAGGCAACGTCGAACACGGTCACTTCATGGCCCGCTTCGCGCGCTCCCTCGGCGAACGCCTGGGCCAACGCGGTCGTATGCCCATTCTTGCGGGCACTTCCCTGCAGGACGAGTATCTTCATGCTATGCCTTCCTGATCGTGATGTCATAGGATCCCTTCAG
>OMVS01000086.1 GCA_900314575.1 uncultured Olsenella sp.
GGCCGCGGCCGGGGTCGCAGCAGGCACGTCGCCCGCCGCCGGGGCGGCCGCGCGTGCGGCGGCGACGAAGGCGCAGATCACGCCGGAGAGCTGGCAGCCCGTCCCGGTGATGCGGCTCATCTCCGGCCGCCCGTTGCGGATCACGAAGCAGCGCCCGGCGTCGGCGACCAGGTCGATCGCGCCCGTTATCGCGACGGTCGCGTGGACGTCCGCGGCGAAGCCCTTCGCGAACTCGACCATGGCGTCGATGTTCTGCTCGCTCACGGCGTCGGCCGCCGCCGCATCGACCCCGTGGGTCGAGGTGGTGCCGAGCGCGAGCGCGCGGACCTCGGACGCATTGCCGCGCACGACGTCGGGGCGCGACAGCTCGAGCAGCTCGAGGGCGGTCCTGGTGCGCAGCGGACTCGCGCCTGCGCCGACCGGGTCGAGAAGGACCACGTGCCCGAGCTCGCGCGCGCGGGCGCCAGCGCGGCGCATGCCCTCTATCGTGAGCCGGTTGAGCGTGCCGATGTTGAGGTCGAGCGCGTCGCAGATGGCGGTGATGTCGGCCACCTCTTCGGGCTCGTCCGACATGATGGGGCTCGCCCCCACGGCGAGGATCGCGTTGGCGACGTCGTTCACGGTGACGTAGTTGGTGATGCAGTGGACCAGCGGCGACGCCTCGCGCACGCGGTCCAGGCACGAGCCTAGCATGCTGCCTCCTCCAGACGCGACCTGGCTGCGTGCGCGCTCCTCGGAGGAGACTCTCCCTACGCTGGCATTGTCCAGGTCAGGTTCCCGGGTCGGGGCCGCGGTGGGCCCCCTCTCAGCCGGCGTGCGCCAGCTCCCCTCTGTCCGGGCCAGTATAGCGCGAGGCTTGCGCCAGCGGGCGAGAAGGACGTGCCGCCGGCGGCCGCGCATCGACCGCCGCCTCAACACCGCAGCCCTCCCCAAAAAGTCGCCACGGACCCGCCGCGAACGCGCATAATCGGGCGAGAGGGACGACGATGACGAGAAGGACGTGGCGGTAGCGTCGCGGCCGAGAAGGAGGAGCCATGGAGCTCGAAGACGCGCTCAACCAGCGAAAGTCGGTCCGCAGCTACACCGGGGAGCCCGCGACCCCCGAGCAGCTCGAGGCGGTCCTCACGGCCGCGTACGAGGCGCCCATCGGCATGGGCAAGTACGACAGCATCCACCTCACCGTCGTGACCAGGAGGAGCCTCCTCGACGCGATCGACGCCGCGGCCGCACGCTACTTCGGCAACCCCGAGCTGCACCCGCTCTACGGCGCGCCGACGCTCGTCGTGGTCTCGAGCAGCAACGAGGGCAACGTGGCCAGCGCCAACGTCGCCGCCATCATCCAGAACATGTCGCTCGCCGCGGTCGACCAGGGCCTCGGCAGCTGCTACATCTACGGCGCCATCCGCGCGCTCGCGCAGGACCCCGCGCTCCTCTCCGAGCTCGGTCTGCCCGAGGGCTTCACGCCCCTGGGCTCGATCGTCCTCGGGCAGACCGAGGAGGGCTACGCGCCGCGCGAGATCCCTGACGGACACCGCTTCGCGCAGAACGTCGTCGCGTAGGGGCGCGCCGGGAGGCGAGCGCTGAGAGGGTCGCCACGAGGGGTGCCGGGCCGCTGCGCCCGGCACCCCCTCTCTGATGCCTCGGGCGCGCCGCATGTCCGCGACGTCGGCGCCCGCGCGGAGCCCGTCCTCCACCTGCTTGGGTGACCACGGCGCACCTCGGTCGAGGTGCTGCGCCCGTTTCCTTGGAGACGTGACCGACCCCACTGCGGAGGCATTGCAAGCGGAGTCGGGCCATTGCTAATCACTATAAATTAATGCGTTTTTCGTCGAAGATGAGCGAAACTCGGTGTGTTTCTTTACAGACATCTCCTATGATAAGTTCCGATGACCTGCTATGAGTCATTAGAAGGAGACAGGATGCTCATCCTATTTTCGGTGAAGAACTACAGGTCCATCCGAGCCGAGCAGGAGCTCAGCCTTGTCGCGTCCCCATACTATGGCGGGAGGAACGCGAGCGGGAACGACCAAAAGAATCGCGACCGACAGACGATAGGCAAGTCCCTGCCCGGCCTCTCGAAGAAGAAGTACCTTCGCGCCGTCGCAATCTACGGCGCCAATGGCTCCGGAAAGTCAAATGTCGTGCATGCCATGGCATCGATGCAGCGAATCGTCCAGGGTTCTGCGTCCTATCTACCGGCTGACCGCATACCGTACGACCCGTTCGCCCTGGACGCCGAATCCAAACAATCCCCTACCGAGTACTTCGTCGCCTTCCTCTGGGGCGGGACACGTTACGAATACGAGTTCTCCCACGATGACCGGAAAATCGTCTTCGAGCAGCTCAGTTCCTTCCCCAAAGGCCAGAGGCGCATCTTGTACAGGCGCTCGGCCGGTCCCGAGAATCAGACCAAGGTGAGCGGATCGACGTACCTGCCCGTCAGCGACACGGTTGTCAGCATGCTAAACCCCAACGTGCTGCTACTCTCCTTCCTCTATGCCCACCCAGGGCTCCGAGGGTACGAGGAAATCTCGAAGGCAGGAGAGTTCTTCCAGAACGGCCTCATCATCCTTGATCACGTCCGAGACCGCTGGAGGGAGTTCCCGGTCTCCGGCGAGGTGCTCGACGGCACGATCGGAAGCGACTACCAGAGGGCGCTCATCCAAGAGATGATAAGAGACTCGGACGTCGGCATCCGTTCCGCAAGGATTGTACGGAGAAAGAAGGAGGGTCAAATCTCCCGTGATGACGCAGTTGAGAACGACGTAGATGCCAGTGAGGTCATAACGAAGACCGTCATGCTGGACCACGAGGGTACCGAGGGAGGGGGCGAAATAAACCTCGCTAACGAGTCTCTTGGAACCATGCAGGTGTTCTCGTTGAGCTCCTTCATCGGGGAAGCGCTGGAGCACGATGCGACGCTCGTCGTCGACGAGTTAGACGCCTCGATGCACCCGATCCTCGCGCGGCAAATCGTGGAGATGTTCGAGCGCCCCGACCTGAGGGACCGTTCCGCGCAGCTCGTCTTCACCGCTCATCAGCCCTACCTGATGTCAGGCAGCACCTTGGAGCGAGACCAGGTCTGGCTGACCGACAAGGGCTCCGACGGAGGAACGGTGCTTTACCCGCTGTCCGACTACTCGCCCCGCAAGGGCGAGCCCATCGCGCAGGGATACCTCCTTGGCAGGTATGCTGGTGTGCCGGTCCTTCCCGAGGACTTCGGGGTCCCGTCCGCAACCCATGGGGATGGCGATTCGATTGGGTAGGCGACACAGGTATGACCGCAAGCGTCCGACCAAGGACCCCCGGCCCTCGATTGTCGTGCTCGTGGAGGGCGCGGTCACCGAAGTCGAGTATCTGAGCGCGCTGCGGGATACCTTGGGCATCCCGCGCACCCTGATGGCGATCTCGAGCGCCATCCACTCCGACGCCGATGGGCTCGTGAAGGAGGCAAGGGAGCTTCTGCGTCCCGCCAGAGGCGAGAGAAGGGCGAGCGAGAACGGCGTTCCCGACGAGGTATGGGTAGTCTCCGACACCGAGAGCGAGCATGGGAACGGAAGCCCTGAGAACATAGCGCACGCCATCAACCGTGCGGGAGACCATGTTTACCTCGTGCTCGACTCGCCGAGCATAGAGTACTGGTTCCTCCTCCACTTCAAATACACGACCCGCTGCTACGAGAGTGCCAAGGCCGTCATTGACGAGCTTCAAAAGTTCCTGCCGGATTACTCGAAGCAGGAGCACTCTCAAGATTGGGCCTATCTGATAGGCAGGACGAACATAGCCCTTCGGCATGCGAGCCAAGTCCGCAAACACCGTGAGAGCGCCGACCTGAGACAGCCCATCGCAGACGCCGACATCCTGGTCGCCAGGATGATGGGGCTAAGAAAGAACGAGCTTCCCAGCACGGACGACGACTCTCAAGGGAGCGAGCGGAATCGTATCCCGCTCCCCACAAACGAGGACCTCTATTCGCGGAAGCACCTGCACGGAGGACAGGAGCGCAACGGCCAGCCGACTGCGCCCAATACGGGCCAACGGGCTGACGCGGTAGGCTCGGGAGTGGAGTCCAGGCCAACGTCCTAGATGACCGGCTCATCTAGGAGGTCGCGCACTTCGACCTCGGCGACTTCAGCATGAAGGGGCTGCCGTCAGGAAAGAGACGATACGCAACCCGCGAAACGGGTGATACGGGAACGGCGTGGGCACCGGTACGGGAGGCGCGGAACGCGTGACGCTCACCTCGCGAAATTATCACGGTGGCTGTCGTGCCCTTCCGGATCCCGGCCACCGTCACTCTAATCGAAGCCAGTGAGGTTAGACGGGGTAAGATCATTCCCACCCGGAGATATGTAAGCGCGGGGCGGAGGGCCGCACAGACGCACGACCCTGGTGGTATCGTTAAGCCAATAGCGGTGGAAGGCTTCGGCCGACACCTGGGAGGGCCCGATACGTCGGGCCCTCCTTTATATATTGAGGCGCCCGGCGCCTTCGAGAGTTCCCAAACCAGGTCTGGAACACCGACATGATGCGGCCGGAGGGACGTCCTTCGGTTTGGCGGTCATGTGGCCCCTCTCGTGCGTACCTGTGAATCCGGTCGACAATCGCGAGACCGGAACCCACCGCCAGGAGGGTACCTCCCCCGTGGGTGCAGTCTGCGGGTCTCTCGCGAATAGCCTGGTCCGCCAGGGCCTCGCACGGCGGGGCACCAACCCCATGACCGGGGCGCTCGACAACCATACCGAGGTCTCCAAATGCCGGCACGACGCTTGTCGAGGCGAGTCGTATGGTGGATACGGTGTCCGCCTCGCCCTGCAGGAGCTTCTCTACCTATCGCCGACCATCGCGAGGCCAAGAACCCATGCGCAGAAGAACCATTCTGGACCAGGTGACCTCCGACGATGCCGTCGGAGCGCCACGAGGGAAGGTCCTGCGTACAGGCAGAAGGGCGTACCGGATGGACAGCGCACTGATTGGGAGGTGGCTCAGTACGCTAGCGAGCGAGTGTCCATTGCGGCAAGAGTATGGGACCAGAGCAGCTCGAGAGGCTCATGGCGGACTACGTTACAACGACAGGCGCGAACGGAATCACATCATGAAAAATACCGCCGGCAACATAACCATACCCGCAGACTGTGACGTCTGGCCGCATGAGCTGAGGACCGCCAAGGCGCTCGCTACCTCAGGCCACAACGTGACTTTCGTCCGACGTATGGGTGGCGACAGAGTCAAGACTCCTGACATCGAGATGGACGGGGTCCTCTGGGAGATGAAGTGTCCGGAGACCGGACAGGTGAAGTCCCTGCAGCGCGTGCTCAGGAGGGCATCCGCGCAGTCCGGCAACGTTATCATCGACTCCTCTCGCATGAAGGGAGTGAGCGACCAGGCAGTAGAGCGGGAGCTCAGGAGGCTAAAGCCTCTCGTCAAGGTGGTCAGGCGGCTTATCCTGGTCAATAAGGAGCGCAAGGTCATTGACTTGAGCTAGGGTCCTAGGGTATAAAGACAGCCGAAAGGCTGATGCACGGTGCGGAAGCACCTCCCGCGGAGGCCTTTATTCATGTTGGGCGTGCTGCACACCAAGCTCACCGTGGACTGTTTCTCCTGTTCGAAGCAGCCTCACGCAAGGGACACCGCTCCTTCCCGTGTTCCTAAGGCCCTCCAGGTTTCCAAGGGCTGAGCCCACGCCTGTATTTTGTTAAGTCTAGCTTTAGGAAGTGAGCAAGTCTTCTTTCGGTTCTCAGCTCGAAGATTACTCCAGTTTCGATATGCCCGCACCCACCCCTGCTAGCGCGCTTGGCTGCCCAGCATGAGCGACTCCCCGAGCCTTCCGTGGTGGACAACGCGGTCACCGATCGCAACCGCCAGCCTGGCGCCTGCGAATATGGTGGCGTACAGTTTCTTCCTCAAATGGAGAGTGGTGTTAGCGTCGGGCGAAGCCGCCCAGTCGTCGCTCATGCAGGCGGCGCCCCCGTCCGTGTGGACGACGAGCGGGCGCGACTCGGTCGGCCGCACTGTGGCCGCCAGGCCCTCGAGCGTGCCGACCGCGAGCGAACTCGGTGACGTCGGCGGCGCACAGGAGGCCTGGCTCGCCGGCGCGGAAGTCGTGGGTCCCGTCCTCGCGGAGGGTCAGGTTGGCGGGCCCGTGGCCGCGCCCGCCGCGGTTGCTGCCGGACTCGGGCCTCCTCCGCCTCCGGGCCGTCTTGCGGGCCACGAGGCCCTCCTCGGCCATGATGGCGCGCACCACCTTCTCGGAGACGACGGTCGGCGTCCTCTCGTCGCCCTCCTCGAGGTCCCTCCAGCCGACGGGCTCGCCCTCGTGAGTATTTCGCGACGTGAGCACCGCACGTTTCGCGGTTTCCGTACCGGTGTCCACGCCGTTTCCGTATCGCCCGTTTCGCGGGCGCGCATCGCTACTTCTTTCCGGCGAGCAGCTTCCTCACGTTGACGTCGCCTAGGTCAATCCGGAGCGCGCCGTGCACCAGCCAGTCGATCATCGCGTCGGCCTGCACGCCGCCGCCGAGCCAGCCGTGCCAGTCAGCAGGCGAATACTGCGTGCAGAGGACGGTGGAGTGGTCCATGTAGCGCCGCTCCACGAGCTCGAGCAGGAACCGTATGGCCACGTCGTCGACATCCTCGGTGAGCCACTCGTCGATCACGAGCAGATTGTAGCGGGCGTACTTTCTCAGAATCTTGGCGTCGGAGCGCTCGGTCGCCGCTAGCTCGTCGCGCTCCATCAGCAGGTCGGGCAGCCTTATGTAGCGCGCGCTCCTGCGCATCCTGCATGCCTTGGCCATGCAGCACGCGAGGTAGCTCTTGCCCGTGCCCGCGCAGCCCTCGATCACCACGTTGGCGGCCCTGTCCATGAACTGGCAGGTCAGCGCCTCCCTGATCAGGACGCCGTCGATGCCGCGCCCGTCGTAGATCATCTCGCCGAGCTCCGCGTCGGGGAACCGCAGCCTGGCGCGCTGGGTGAGCCGCCTGACGCTTGAGGCCCGTTTGGCCTCGTGCGCATGGTCCACCATCATCCGCACGCGCTCGTTGAAGGGCATGCCCATGCAGGTGCGGTCGGCCTCCTGCATGTCAAGCGCCTCCACCATCTCGCCCATGCTCGTCTCGCGGAGCTTCCGCCTGGTCTCCTCGTCGATCACCGCGATCACCCTAGCTCCCTGTAGTAGTCTGCCCCGCGCACGTGTCCCGATGGCCCGGAGCCGTCGCGCACGGCGACTCCGTGCGACGGCCCCTCCTCCAGGTCGGAGTCGAGAATCGCCTCGATGTGCCGGTAGCGCGGCGAGGTCAGCCTAGGCAGCGCGTGCGCGCAGGCGGCCTCGAGCCTCTCGTCGCCGTACTTCTTGGAGAGCCCCGGCACCGATAGGGCGGGGTCGTGCGCCTGCTCCCTGACCTTGACGCGCGCGAAGATGCGCTCGACGACCTCTCGGGCCTGACGAACGCCTCCGGCATGTGGGACTCGTCGGTCGAGTAGGCGTTCCTCACGTAGGAGGGGAAGAGCGGGTGCGTGGCGATGCGCCCGCCGGCGTGGTAGATCGACGGCGTCGACTCGCCCACGCGCAGGTCCACCTTCCGCCCGACGTAGCGGTGGGGAACGGAGCGGCGGTTCTTCGCGTAGACGACGTGGAAGTCGAGGCCCA
>OMVS01000019.1 GCA_900314575.1 uncultured Olsenella sp.
GTCGTCCCGCGCGCCGTCAGCGCGCCCCGACGCCGCCGAGGCGACCGCCTGCGCCATCCTCTCGCGCTGCTCCGGCGTCAGCGAGATCCGGCCCATCTCCCTGCGGTACTCCTGCACCATGTCCTTCTCCATGTCCCTTCCCCTCCAGCCTCTCTCGCAGCTCCTCCCTTGCACGGGAGAGCCTCTTGGCCACGGCCGACTGCGACGCCTCCGTGGCCCTGGCGATCTGCGCGATGCTCATGCCCTCGTAGTAGTGCAGGTACACGGCCTCGCGGTACAGGGGCGGAAGCCCCATCACCGCCCTCGTGACCCGCCCGGGCAGCTCGTCCTCCTCGAGCGAGCCGGCCACCTCGTCCTGGCCCGTCGCGCAGGCCAGCTCGCCCACCACGTCGAGCGCGACCTCGCGCCTCCTGGAGGCGCTCCGGAGGACGTCCTTGCAGGCGTTGGCCGTACACCGGATGACCCAGGCCCTCTCGTGCTCCGGCCCCCGGAACGGCTCGCGCCGGCAGACGAGCTTGCAGAGCACGTCCTGGCTCACGTCCTGGGCGTCCTCGAGCGAGCCCAGGTAGGTGTAGGCGAGCCGCAGCGCCAGGTCGCCGTACTCGTCGACGAGCCGACGCGCCTCCCGCTGCGCCTCCTCCGCCGGGGGCGCCCCGCCTGCGCGCCTTGCGTCCCTTGCCATCTCCGACCTCCTCTCCATCGGTCTCCTGCCTTTGCCTACAACACGAACCACGGCGGCAAACCTGACATCCCGTTGCGCCGCACGCCGCCCGCCCTCGCGTCCCCGGGGTCACCCTTGCCCCACGCAGTCGTTTTATCATCGCCCCCTCCGTTCTGGAGTCTCTGAAGGTCGGCTATCGTCGGTCTGTTATGGTCCCATGGGCGAGAAGGACGCGGCGCCCCAGCCGCGACCAGGCAGGGAGGATGGTCTTCGGTGCTCTTCGAGGGTGACGCACGGGGAGGGGGCTCGCCTTCGCGGGCGGGCGTGACCAAGGTCGACCTGGTCGTCGGCTTCCTGGGGGCCGGCAAGACCACGCTCGTCAACCGAATGCTCGCCGACGGCCTCGCAGGGGAGCGCCCCGTCATAGTGGAGAACGAGTTCGGCGACGTCGCGGTGGACGGCGACCTCATCCCCGAGGGGGAGGCCCAGGTGCGCACCCTGGCCTCCGGCTGCATCTGCTGCACGCTGCGCGGCAGCTTTCTCGACTGCCTCGACGAGGTGGTGGGCACGCTTGCCCCTTCCCGCATCGTGATCGAGCCCACGGGCCTCGCGAACCTGCCCGACCTCCTCGCCATCGTGCGCGACGCCTCCTCGCGGCTGCCGTGCTGCCTCAACTCCGTGACCTCGGTCGTCGACGCCTCCTGCGTGGCCGAGATGCTCGAGTTCGCCGGCGACTTCTACGCGTCGCAGGTCCGCGACGCCACCCTCGTCGCCCTCACGCACACCGCCGGCCTCGGCGCCCCCGAGCTCGAGGAGGCCCTGCGCGCGGTGCGCTCCCTCACGTCCTGCCCCGTCATGGACGTCGACGCGGCCGGGGGCCTCGAGGTCCTCGCGGCCTCGGAGGCGGCGCTCGCGGAGGCGGCGTCCCCCGGTGCCTGGGGAGGGCCGCTCCCCGGCGATGGCCTGGGCGAGAAGGACGGCGAGCCCCGTGACTCGCGCGGCCACGACGAGCGCTGCGGCCACGACGCCCACGGCCACGACGCCCACGGCCACCTGCACGCGCCGGGCGGCTTCGGGTCCTTCTCGTTCCTACCGGGGCGGACGTTCTCCGAGGAGGACGTCGACCTGCTGCTGGAGGGGCTGCGCCGCGTCCGGTCGGGGCGCGTGCTGAGGGCCAAGGGCTTCCTCGCCCGCAAGGACGGGTGCGGCCTCGAGCACGTGGAGCTCGCCGCCGGCGGGGCCGGGCACGAGCGCTCCGCCTATCGGGGCGACCCGAAGCTCGTCGTGATCGGCCGCGGCCTCGACGGCGACGAGCTAGCGCGCATCGTCGGGGCGGAGCCCGAGCCGTAGGGCCGGCTCGGGGGCATCGGCCGCGGGCCGAGGGGCGAGCAGGCCCGGGGACGGCAACTGCGTACGTACGTCCGGCGGTGCGCCGGCCGAGAGAGAGGAAGGCGCCAGATGGCTGCCAGGAGCAAGGAGGAGCTCATCGGCGAGCTCAGGGACTGCGTCGTCGACATGGAGGACGAGCGGGTCGCGGACGTCGCGCGCGAGTACGTCGACGCTGGCTACGACGTGCGCGACGGCATCTTCGACGGGCTCGTCGCCGGCATGAACCGGGTCGCCGAGCTCTACGAGGAGGAGGAGTACTTCATCCCCGAGCTGCTGATCTGCTCGGACGCGATGTACAACGGCCTCGACGTGATGAAGCCCATGCTCGAGGGCTCGGACGCCCCCCAGAAGGGAACGGTAGTGATCGGCGTGGTCCAGGGCGACACGCACGACATCGGCAAGAACCTCGTCAAGATCATGCTCGAGTCCTCGGGCTACCGCGTGGTCGACCTCGGCCGCGACATCGCGCCCGAGCGCTTCGTCGAGGCCGTGCGCGACAACGACGCCGACGTGGTCGCGATGTCGACCCTGATGAGCACCTCGATGGCGAACATGGGCAAGGTCGTCGAGGCGCTCGAGGCGGCGGGCCTGAGGGGGCGCGTCAAGGTCATCGTCGGCGGCGGCCCGATCTCGCAGGCCTTCTCCGACAAGATCGGCGCGGATGGCTACTCACGCACGGCGACCGACGCCGTGAAGCTGCTCGACCGGCTCCTGGGCTACGCCGACGCCGGCGCCGAGTCGCTCGAGGCCTCCCGTGCCTAGCCCGGCAGGCCGGCCGGCCCCCGGGCGCCCGCTCGCGCCCGGGCAGGCGGTCCCGAGCGAGCGCGAGCGGCTGCTCTCCATCCTCGCCGGCGCCGGCGCCGACCGTCCGGCCTGCGTCATCCCCGGCGGCATGATGAACATGACGACGACGGAGGTGGCGCGCGCCGCCGGCGTGGGCCTGCCCCAGGCGCATACCGACCCCGCCGAGATGGTGCGCCTCGCCCGCGCGGCGCACGACCTCGCGGGCATCGAGAACTACGGCGTGCCCTTCTGCATGACCGTGGAGGCCGAGGGCATGGGCGCCGAGGTCGACCTCGGCGGCGCGACGTGCGAGCCCCACGTGGTGAGCGGCGCCATCCCGAGCGCCGCCGACCTGGGCGAGCTGCGCCCGCTCGACCCCACCCGCGGCCGCGCCGCCACGACCCTCGAGGCCATCAGGGCCCTGCACGGGCTCGACGACGGCGTGCCGGTCGTGGGCAACCTCGTCGGCGCGGTAAGCGTCGCGGGCACGGTCCTCGACATGGAGGTCCTTCTCCGCGAGATGGTGCGCAGGCGCGAGCAGGCGCACGCCCTGTGCGAGCTCGTGGCGCAGGGGCTCGTCGCCTACGGGCGGGCGATGGTCGAGGCGGGCGCGGACGTCGTCTGCATCGCCGAGCCCTCCGGCACGGGCGAGATCCTGGGCCCCAGGCTCTTCGGCGCCTACACGGTGCGCTACCTGAACGAGGTCATCGCCGGCATCGGCGCGCCCGCGACCATCGTGCACATCTGCGGCAGGCTCGACCGCGTGCTCGACGAGGTCGCGCGGATCGACTGCGACGCCTTCAGCTTCGACGCGACGATCTCCGTGCGCGCGATGCGCGAGCGCCTGCCGGGAAGGGTGCTCATGGGCAACGTCTCCACCTTCGCCCTGGAGGAGGCGACGCCGGAGAAGGTCCGGACGATGACCGGGGTCACGCTGCGCTCCGGCGTCGACGTGGTGGCGCCGGCCTGCGGCATCTCGATGTCGACGCCGACGGAGAACCTCAGGGCGATGACGGACGCGGTGAGGCGGTGGGCTCCCGGCAGGCAGGGAGCGCTCGGCCGGGCGAGCGCGTCGCAGACGACGAGCAGGGGGGAGCGATAGATGCCCAAGGTGCGTCTCCTGCGGGAGAACGAGGAGGTCGAGTGCGAGCGGGGGGCGAACCTCTACGCCCTCCTCGCCGCGCGGGACCTGGTGGACGGGCCCTGCGGCGGCAAGGGCGTCTGCGGCAAGTGCGCGGTCGGCGTCGACGGCAGGCGCGTCCTGGCGTGCAAGTACGCGGTCGAGAAGGACGTGGACGTGGTCACCGCGCCCAAGGACGACATCGCCGACATCGAGGTCTCCGGCTACCACGTCGAGGTGGAGCCCGACCCGGCCGATGAGGGCGCCCTCGGCCTCGCGGTCGACGTCGGGACCACGACCGTCGTCGTCACCCTGGTGGAGCTCCGGTCGGGCGCGGAGCTGCGCTCGGCCTCCTGCCTCAACTCACAGAAGGCCTACGGCCAGGACGTGATCACCCGCATCCACTTCACGATGGACGAGCCGGGAGGCCTCGCGGTGCTCGCAGGGCTCGTGCGCGCGGACCTCGAGCGGCTCGCCGCGGCGGTCTGCGCGGAGGAGGGCGTCGACCCGTCGCAGGTGAGGAGGGTCGTCGTCAGCGGCAACACCACGATGGTCCACCTCTTCGCCGGCGTCGACCCCTCCTCGATCGCCCAGGCCCCCTTCACGCCGCGCCTCACGGGCGCCGTGCGCGGCACGGGAGCGGACTTCGGCCTCGCCTCGCTCGCGGAGGCCGAGGTGTTCTGCGTCCCCTGCGTCGCCGCCTACGTGGGCGGCGACATCGTGTCGGGCGTCGTCGCCTGCGACCTGCTCGCGCCCGCCTCTGGGCGCACGCTCTTCATCGACATCGGCACCAACGGCGAGATCGTGCTCGCCGACGCGGGCGAGCTCGTCACCTGCTCCTGCGCCGCCGGCCCCGCCCTCGAGGGCATGAACATCAGCTGCGGCATGCGCGCCTCCGCCGGCGCCATCGAGGACGTGAGGATCGAAGGCGACTCCCTCTCGTACCGTACGATAGGCGGGGGCGAGCCACGCGGCATCTGTGGCAGCGGGATCGTGGCCGCCGTGGGCCAGGGGGTCGCCTCCGGGGTGATCGGGCGCTCCGGGCGCCTCTCCAAGGCGTCGCCCCTCGTGGTGAGGAGGGACGGCCGCCTAGCGCTCGTCCTCGACGAGGCGCGGGGGCTCTACCTCACCCAGGGCGACGTCCGCCAGGTGCAGCTCTCCAAGGGCGCCATCCTCGCGGCGATCGAGGCCCTTCTCCACGACAGGGGCCTCGCGGCCGGAGACGTCGCTCGCGTGGCCGTGAGCGGGCAGTTCGGCCGGCACCTGAGCGCGGAGAGCCTGGTGGACGCGGGCTTCTTCCCGCGCGCGTGGGAGGGGCGCATCACCTACACGGGCAACACGTCGCAGTCCGGCGCGGTGCTCTGCCTCGTCTCGGAGGAGATGCGCGCGAGGAGCGAGCGGGTGGGGAGCCACGCGCACTACCTCGAGCTCTCGACGCTCGAGGGCTACGACAGGCTGTTCGTGGACGCGATGGCGTTCTGCTAGGGCGCCGGACGCGAAGGAGGGGGAGAGGATGCCCAAGTTCTTGCTCAAGAGCTGCCAGAACCCGGACTCCGACAGGGTCGCGGAGGTCCGTGCCGCCCTCGGCATGGGCTGGGAGGAGGTCTACGCGAGCCCGGAGGGGATCTGCGCGCTCGCCCGCGCCGTGCGCGACGCGCGCGGCCAGGCCTTCTGCCTGCTGCCGTTCTGCCACACCGTGGAGGCCGAAGCCATGGGCGCCCGCGTCAACCTGGGCGACGAGGTCTCGGTCGCCCGCGCCGGCGAGCCCGCCTGCTCCTCCCTGCGCGACGTCCTGGGCATGGAGCTCTCGCTCGACCGCACGGAGCGCCTCCCCAGGATGCTCCAGGCGACCTCCGAGCTCGCGCAGTCGGGCGAGAAGGTCATGTACTCCGTGAGCGGGCCGCTCTCGATCCTCTCGTGCCTCATGGACCTGAGCGCCGTCTTCAGAGAGTGGCGCCGCGAGCCCGAGCTCGTGCGCGAGGCGCTCGCCCATCTCCGCGAGCAGGTGGCGCCCTACGCGCTGGCCGCCGCATGCGCAGGCGCTGCGAGCGTGGAGGTAGCCGACCCTCCCGCGGCCGTCTCCATCGTGGGGCCCCGCGTGGCGGCGGATGTCGCCGCGCTCTTCACCACGCCCCTCATCGAGGAGCTGGGGCCGCGGATGCCCGCGGGGACGGAGGTCGTCCTGTGCCCGCTCGCCGCGACGGAGGAGATGCGCTCGCTCGAGTGCGCCAACGTGCGGGTGCGCTGCCCCAAGGCGTAGCCGGGGACGTGACGGGACAAAAAACGGGGCCGGCGAGTGCCGCCGGCCCCGCGTCCTTCTCGCCCTGAGCTACTGCGTGAGCTCGAGGTAGAGCCAGCGGTACTGCTGAGCGGACCTCTCCCACGAGACGTCCTTCTCCATGTCGCGAAGCACCATCTGGTCCCAGCACCAGCGGTTGGTGAAGTAGAGCGTCTTGGCGCGGTTCACGGCGTCGTAGAGCAGGCCGGACTCGTAGCGGTCGAACGTGAAGCCGTTGCCCTGGTTGGAGAACTTGTTGTACGGCTCGACCGTGTCCTTGAGGCCGCCGGTCTCGCGCACGACGGGCACGGTGCCGTAGTGCATGGCGATGAGCTGCGTGAGCCCGCACGGCTCGAAGCGGGACGGGACGAGCAGTGCGTCCGCGCCGGCGTAGATCTGGTGCGCGCGGCCCTCGTCGTACATGATGCTGGAGCAGACCTGGCCCTTGTAGGCGTTCTCGAAGTAGCGGAAGGAGTCCTCGTACTGGGCGTCGCCCGTGCCGAGGATGACCACCTGCGTGTTGCCGTCGACCAGGCCGGGCAGGACGTCGCGGACGAGGTCGAGGCCCTTCTGGCTGGTGAGGCGCGAGACGAGGCCGATGACCATCTTGCGCTCGTCCTGCTCGAGGCCGAGCTCCTCCTGGAGGGCCCGCTTGTTGCGAGGCTTCTGCTCGAGGAAGTCCTCCGGGCCGTAGGGCGCTGCAATCAGCTCGTCGGTCGACGGGTCCCACATCTCGTAGTCGATGCCGTTCACGATGCCGCGCAGCTTCCAGGAGTAGTACCTCAGATGGTCCTCGAGGTGCTCGCCGTACTCGGGCGTCTGGATCTCCTGGGCGTAGGTGCCCGAGACGGTCGTGACCTTGTCGGCGTAGGCGATGCCGCCCTTGAGGGCGTTGGCCTCGGTCCAGTTCTCCTGCAGGGCGCCCATGTTGAAGACGCTGTCGGGCAGGTTGGTCCAGTACTTGATGGTGGGGATGTCGTACTTGCCCTGGAAGCGCAGGTTGTGGATCGTGAGCACGCACTTGGAGCGGCCGAGCGGCGTCCCCTGGAACATGGTGCGCAGGAAGACGGGCACGAGGGCTGCCTGCCAGTCGTGGCAGTGGATCACGTCGGGCGTCCAGCCCAGGAAGTTCAGGGCCGCGAGCGCCGCCTTGGAGAAGTAGCAGTAGCGCGGGATGTCGTCCACGAGGTTGGTGTAGGGGTTGCCGTAGGAGAAGAAGTCCTGGTTGTCGATGAAGTCGTAGACCACGCCACTCTCCGCGACGTACTCCATGATGCCCACGTAGAAGCTGCGGCCGTCCGAGCACAGGTCCATGTCGAAGGAGCCGCGGTAGACCATCTTCTCCTGCCACTCCTGCTTGATGCAGGCGTAGCGCGGCAGGATGACCTTCACGTCACAGTTCTGCCTGATGAGAGCCTTGGGCAGCGCGTACATGACGTCGCCGAGGCCGCCGGTCTTCACGAACGGGAAGCACTCGGAGCCGATGAACGCCACGCTGCGCCTCGGCTGGGGGAGCTCCGGTTCGGGTTCGGGTGCGGGCTTGGGCTCAGGTGCGGTCTTGGGCGCGGGCTTCGCTTCGGCCTCGAGCTCCGGCTCGGATGCGGGCTCCGGCTCAGGTTCGGGTACGGGCTCCGGTTTGGGTGCAGGCTTGGGCTCGGCCGCGGGCTTCGGCTCTGCCGCGGGCTTCGCTTCGACCTCGGGCTTGGACTTGGCCGCGGGCTTGGGCTCAGGTGCGGGCTTCGTCTCCGCTTTCGGCGCTGCGGCTGGCTCGGGGGAGACGGGCTTCTCCGCCTTCGGCGCGGCCTTGGGCTCCGGCTCAGGTGCGGTCTTGGGTGCGGGCTTCGCCTCCGCCGTCGGCGCGGCCTTGGGCTTGGGGGCGACGACCTTCTCGACGTCCTTCTCGGGCTCCGGCTTGACGGTGGCCTTGGTGGCCGCCGGCTTCTTCCTTGCGGACGTGCGCGTCGAGGCGCCGGAGGACTTCGCCCTGGCCGACGTCGTCCTCTTGGAGCGGGACTTCGCTGTTGACCGCCTGTTGGATGACTGAGAAGTGTTCCTTGCCATGATCAACTCCCAAGTGTCGGTGCGGGCCAATAAAACAGTTGTCCTATTTGTACCGCAACTGCCGCTCGGGTGCCGCCGTGGCGGCGGGGAGGGGATGTTGCGCAACATTGTGCTGACTCCCTGCATATACCATTGCATCCGAAGCGACCTCTACGGCGACGCCTCCGCGGTAGCTGCGCTCCTGTTGGGCAGCGGTGCCTTTGCGCGGGCGGCAGCCCTTCTCGTCCTGATCGGCAGGAGGAACGATGTTTTGCCCGAACTGTGGTGCCCAGCTGGAACCGGATGCGCAGTACTGCAACTCCTGCGGTGCGCCCGTCGCGCACGACGCGGCGGCGAAGGCCGCCCGCCCCGCACAACCCTCTCCTGGCGTGACCGCCCCCATCTCCTACGCGCAGCCGAGGGCCAACTACCCGCAGCCGAGCGCGGCTCCGGCGGACCGGGGACGGCAGGGAGACCGGGGCGCCAAGGACGACGAGGGGCGCGGGCACACGGGGCGCACCATCGTCCTCACGATGGTGGCGACCATCGCGGCGCTCGCGGTCGCCGGCGCGGCCCTCGTCTTCGCAGGCGTCCTCCCCAACCCGCTCGCGGCTCCCGCGGGAGGCACAGCCAACGAGGCGACCGCGCAAGGCGCGGACCCGAACGACGCGGGTGCGCAGCCGGGCGCGGCGGCAGACGGCGCCAAGGCGGACACCGAGAAGAACGACGCCGCGAAGGCGGACGACTCGGCTAAGGCGGACGACTCGGCGAAGGCCGAGGCTCCTGCCCCCACGAGCTTCAAGGGCATCACGACCGCCACGGCCTCGAGCACGCTCGGGACGGACGGCGTCAACACCTACGACCCCGAGAACGTCCTCGACGGCAACCCGAGCACCTGCTGGGCGGAGGGCGTCAACAGCGTCGGCGTGGGCGAGAGCATCACCCTCTCGGGCGACGGCGAGCAGCTGTTCTCCGGCTTCAGGATCAGGAACGGCTACCAGAAGTCCGAGGCGGTCTACAACAACAACGCACGGGCAACGGAGCTCGAGGTGCAGGTGGACGGCAAGAAGGTCATGACCGTGACGCCTACCTCAAACAGCTTCAACAGGATCGACGAGTACAGCCTCCCCAAGCCGACGGCGGGGACGTCGATCACCTTCGTGATCAAGAAGGCCGCCGTGGGCGACAGGTACGAGGACACCTCGATCTCTGAGATCGTCGTCTACTGATTGCGTCCTGGGGAGGCGTTCCGGGGCCGCCGCGGGCAGGGTGCCGTGCGCACTCCGCCCGCGGCCTTTTTCTGACATATGCCAACAATCTCTTGCCAGACGTCCTTATCCCGCTATGCTGATTGTTGACATATGTCAGTAATTGGTGCGGCGCGGCCGGCGTCTCTGCCGGCGGCGCACGACAAGGACGGGTCGGAGGGTGATGGCGGGCAGGCCGGAGAAGGTCAGGCGCGTGGGGCTCCAGCCGGAGTTCGTGGAGTTCTCCCCGGGGCTCGTCGGCGGCACGGCGGTCGAGAGGGCCACCCTGACGAGGGACGAGCTCGAGGCGATCCGCCTGATCGACCTCGAGGGCCTCGACCAGGCTGCCGCCGCCCAGCGCATGGGAGTCGGACGGGCGACGGTGGCGGGAATCTGCCGCGCGGCGCGTCGGAAGGTCGCCGATGCGCTCGTGAACGGCAAGCTCCTCGTGGTGTCCGGAGGCTCCGTCAGGTACGCGCCGGGCCGCACGCGCCCATCGGCCACGTGGCCAGGGAAGGAAAAGGAGGAAGACGTGAGGATCGCGGTTACCTACGAGGGGGGCCAGGTGTTTCCCCACTTCGGCCGCACGGAGCACTTCAAGCTATACGACGTGGAGGACGGAAAGGTCGTCTCCTCCCAGGTGGTGGACTCGAACGGCGTCGGGCACGGTGCGCTCGCCGGCCTGCTCGCGGGCGCTGGCGTGGACGTGCTCGTCTGCGGCGGCGTGGGCGGCGGTGCGCTCGGTGCGCTCTCGAACGCCGGCATAAGGGTGTATGCAGGCGCCGCCGGCGACACGGACGCCGTGGTGGAGGCCCTGCTCTCCGGCACCCTGACCGAGTCGGCCTCCGCGACCTGCGGCTGCGGAGGCCACGGGCACGCCGAGGGCGGCTGCTGCGGCCACCACGGAGGCTGCTAGGGGCCTGCCCGGCCGCGGTGCCAAGCCTGCCCGAGGCCCCGAATCCGTCGCGCCGAATGTGGAGAAGCTGGGAGGGTGGCATTCAGCCAGGTTTCTCGTTGCTTTTGTCGGCCAGCTCCCGTATAGTGGTTCAGGCGTTGCGCAGGCGACGCACATAATCGGGCGTTTAGCTCAGGGGGAGAGCGCTTCCCTGACACGGAAGAGGTCAGAAGTTCAAATCTTCTAACGCCCACCATAAATTCGCAGCTCAGAGGCCATTTCTCTGGGCTGCTTTTTTCTCCCATTAAGTGCTCACGACTGGGGCGCATGGGTTTGGTCCACGTTTGGTACGCATGTTATCGAATACTGAGGCGCGTACCCCAAAAAAGTTTCAACCAAGGCAGAGCCGATCGCTGCTCACTCCCCTCATCTCACTGATGGCGCGCCGCCGCGCGATACTTCGCTGGAGTCATTCCGTAGCGCGCGGAGAAGATGCGGTAGAAGAACCCCTGGTTGTGATATCCAACGTAGGAGGCAATGGCATCAACGTGCAAATCCGTCTGCGACAGCAGACGTGCCGCCTCCGTCAGCCGCAGGTCTTGCCGGAACTGGGAGAGCGTCTCGCCCGTCTGCCTTTTTACCAACCGGTTGAAGTAATCCGCGTTGTAGTGGTAGCGGCGCTGAAGGGATTCTACGGAGGCGTCCGCAGGTCTGCTACGAATGTAGCGCGCGATGTCCTCAAGGCGCGCCGCGTCAAGGAGCCCTCGGTCCTGCGGAGCGATATTCGCGTTATAGTTGCGGCCCAACCGCTCGGTCAGACGAAGGACGAGTCCAGACACCACCAGCTCCGACCCAGCCTCATCAGCCACTATCTCGTGCGCTATTTCTTCAAGCACAGACTCAACAGACTCTAGGGGGATGCCGCCTTTCCGTGCCTTCCCAATGCCCGCCTTGGGTGAGAAGCGCACGTGACCGTAGGAGGAATCGTCCAGGATGAGCTTAGTCACCACGCTGGCGTAATGGGAATCCCGGTACTGGGTGGCAATGTTGCGAAGAAGGGCCTCCCTCACATTGAGAAAGGCAACGGTGCAAGAGTCCTCAAAGCACTCGAAGTGGGGGGATTCGGGGCTGATGAAGACCACGTCTCCCCCGCAAAAGTAATAGTCCTTCCCCAAGATGACCTGGTGGAGGGTACCACCTAACACGAACATAGCCTCGATGTAACCGTGCTGGTGAGTCGCCGTCCTATCGACACCCGATACATCCGTGGTAAAGCACATTCCCCGCTCATTGAGCGTCTCGCGCAAGACCGTGAGCGAGCTGCCCCTCTCGAGGCACCAGCAGTACAGGGAGATCGGACTCGTGATATCCCTCACGTAGTGACCAGCCTCCGGGCCGACCCCATGCTGCTTGGGCTTGTCGCCCCCGGCGACAGCCTCCTGCTTCATGAGCTCGTGGAGGTAGTCAGTCAGCATCCCTCAACCTTCCTGCGTGATTCCTGACGCACGAGTCGGATAGGGTAAGTCGCCCATCAGACCGAGGGTCTGAGGACATTATCTCTCCTCCCCCTCATTTGGAAAATTGCGGCATCGGTCGGCGTTTTTTCAGGAAAGGTGATCGAATGAGCAGGGACAGGGTGAAGAAAGCTTCCCCAGAGGCGCGGCGGCGCAAGCAAGGGAGAAGGGCACGAGCCTGGCGTGGCCTTGCGTCAATACTGGGTGCCATGGGCGCGCTCGTGCTAGCGCTGTACATGCTGGCAGGCTCATACGTCCGCGAGATCAACAGCTTCTTGGGTGAGCAGTCGACGGAGGTGGAGACGCCTAAGAGCGACACGACTGACACCACGTACTACAAGAGCTCCTACAGTTCGATTGATGACATGCTCAGTGCCAAGCTCAAGCTCTGTGAGGATGCCACGGACGAGGGCATCGTAATGCTCAAGAACGATGGCGCACTTCCACTCAGAGGGGTGAAGAACATCACCTGCCTGGGACGCGGCTCGACGGACCTCGTCTATGGGGGCGCCTCTGGCGCGGGGATCATCGGCAACGTCGGAACGAGCATCAACAAGACGCTCAAGGAGGGTCTCGAGTCGGCGGGGTACTCCGTCAACCCCACCATGTGGGACTTCTACTCAAAGAGCGACTACAGCCGCAATTCCGGCGGCGCTCGTGGCAGGGAGACGTATCGTCTGGGCGAGGTTCCCGTCTCCGAGTACCCAAAGGACCGCGACTATGCCAAGTACCATGACGCGTGCCTGGTCGTACTCACCAGAAACTCTGGCGAGAGCAACGAGGCACCCATCGGCGACTTTGAGGATGGTACCAGCTACTACCAGCTCACTGATGCCGAGAAGGACGTGATCAAGGAGGCCGAGGGCAACTTTGACACGGTTATCGTCCTCGTCAACTCTCCGTCCGCGCTCTCCATCGATGAGCTCGAAAGGGACGACGGGGTGGATGCGATCATCCAGGCAGGCGGCCTGGGTGCACGTGGAGCCAACTCCGTGGGCAAGATCCTGGCGGGGAAGGTTAATCCCTCCGGCCATACGTCGGATACCTACGCAGTCAGCTCGCTCTCGAGCCCCGCACTCCAGAACCATGGTGACTTCACCTACGCCAACGCAGACGAGCTGTTGAAGGCGTCCTCGAACGGCACGGCGGAGCACAACACCAAGTACCTCGTGCAGGCCGAGGGCATCTACACGGGTTACAAGTATTACGAGACCCGCTACGTGGACTGCGTCATGGGACAGGGTAACGCCTCGGGTAAGGCAGGTACCTACGCCTCGACCAACGGTTGGAACTATTCGCAAGAGGTTTCTTACCCCTTTGGCTACGGCCTCTCGTATACCAAATTCGGCCAGGAACTCACCAGCTTTGACGTTACGGATGACGTGATACACGCAACCGTCCGGGTGACCAACACCGGGGACGCGAGCGGCAAGGACGCCGTCCAACTCTACGTCCAGACCCCCTATACGGACTACGACCGCGCAAACGGCGTGGAGAAGGCAGGCATCCAGCTGGTCGACTTTGGCAAGACCAAGCTGCTGAAGCCGGGCGAGTCCCAGGACATAAAGCTCTCCATGGACCTCTACAGCATCTGCAGCTATGACTCGAACGCCGCGAAGAGCTGGATTCTGGACGCGGGAGACTATTGGTTTGCCATAGGCGAGAACGCACACGACGCCCTCAACAACGTGCTTGCTGCGCAGGGATACACCACCGCAGACGGCATGGACGCGAAGGGGGATGCATCCAAGACGGCTGCGTGGAAGCTTGACAGGCTCAGGACCTTCTCGAACCCCACCTTTAGCGACAAGGGCTTCACCACATACGCCGGAACGCACCACACGAACGGCGGGACGATCACCAACCAGATGGGCAAGGCGGACCTAAACACCTACGAGCCCGGCACCGTCAAGTACCTTACGCGTAGCGACTGGGAGGGCAGCTGGCCCACGCCCGTGAAGAACGTCTCTGCCAACGACGCCATGAAGAAGCTGCTCCTCCACCAGGAGTACAAGGCGGGCGAGGCGGACGACTCCATCATCACCGGCGCAAAGGGAGACCTCAAGCTGATCTCCATGCGCGGCAAGGCCTATGATGACCCAGCATGGGACAAGTTGCTCAACCAGATGACCCTGGACGAGATGACCAGCTTGGTCGGCAAGGACTTCAGTGGAACAGAGCCGGTAAAGTCCCTGGGCTATGCGGGCACCATCGAAAACGACGGTCCCTCAGGCGCGGTCACCAACTACGCCTCGCGCTACGATGACGGCGATACGATCTTCGAGGGCGTCAGCTCCTACTCGAGCGTTAACCCGCGCATGTATCCGTCCGAGAGCCTCGTGGCCTGTGCCTTCAACCAGCGCCTTGTGTATGACCTGGGCGTCATGATGGGCGAAGACGCCTTCTATACGGACCAGTCCAGCATGTGGGCGCCGGGCATCAACCTGCACCGCAGCCCCTACTCCGGCCGCAACTTCGAGTACTTCTCGGAGGACTCCCAGGCCACGTACATTCTGGGAGCCCAGCAGGTTGCAGGCATGCAGTCCAACGGCATGGTTGCCTGCCCCAAGCACTTCTGCTTCAACGATTACGAGACCAATCGCTTTGGCCTCTCGACCTTCATGAACGAGCAGACCGCCCGGGAGAATGGCCTGCGCGCCTACGAGGGAAGCATCGCCGTTGGTCACGCCCACAATGTGATGACCACGCTTGCGCGCGTTGGCTGCACCTGGATGGGTCTCACGCCCGAGCTGCAGAACAACATCCTGCGCGGAGAGTGGGGCTTCGACGGCTACGTGGTGAGCGACAACGCAATCATGCCCTACATGTACGGGGACAGCATCACCTGTGGCACGGACAAGTTCGCGGTCTTCATCCCCGGGCGATACGAGAAGCAGCTCTCGGCGGAGCGCCTTACGTCAGATGGCAAGCTCCTGCGCTCGGTCCGTGAGGCCTGCCACCGCATTCTCTACGTGAACGTGAACAGCCTCGCCATGAACGGCGTCTCGGAGTCCTCCACCATAGCGGACGTCATGCCGGGCTGGCAGCGCGCCATCCTCACGGTCGACTGCGCCCTGCTTGGGCTCACTGCACTCTTCTCCATACTCTACCTGCGCTCTCGTAATAAGTTCAAGGGCCTGGTGGAGAAGGCGGGATATGCCCCGACTGCCCAGGTGTCCTCCGCTCGCGCGCGCCATGGGGCGGGCTTCGTCCTTGGCGTCGTGGCCTTGGCCCTCACCTGCGTGAGCTTTGGCTCCTACCTGCTCTCTGCCAACGATTCCTACGGTTACGACGCAGTGCTGATCCTGCTCTACGCCGCCACGATAGCGACGAGCGCGATCGCGCTCTTCAAGGATTCCAGCGGCCTTGGCCCCGTTGCCAGCGCCCTGCTCACGGGCTTCACGCAGGGAATGATCATGAACCGTCGCTGCATCTACTTCATGACCGGCTTGCTCGGCATCTCTCAGGAGGGCATCGACATGGGCATGATATTGGCCTTCGTGCTGCTTGTCCCCGCAGTCCTTCTCAACCTGACGAGCGCCCTTGGCGTCCGTGGGCGCAAGGAGGGGGCAAACCGTGCGTACGCAGCTTAGCGATGGCTGGACCTGTCGCCCGAAAGGGGCGCTTGCCACAGAGGCACAAGCGGTCCACGTTCCCCACGATGCCATGCTTTGGGACCCCCGCGAGGCGGGGGCTCCCTCCGGGGAGAACCTGGGGTGGATCCGAGCAAGAGACTACCTCTACGAGCGCACGCTCGAGGTCGACCACCTGGACGAGGGCGGCCGCGTCCTCCTCGAGTTCGAGGGCGTCTACCACAATGCAACCGTTCGCATCAACGGCAAGGTCGTGGGCACGCATGACTACGGTTACACGGGCTTCACGCTGGACGTCTCCGATGCGGTCCGCGTGGGAGAGAGGAACCTCCTGGAGGTTGAGGCGCTGAACGCCGATCAGCCCAACAGCCGCTGGTACACCGGCACGGGCATCTACCGTCCCGTCTGGCTGTGGGTCCTGCCCGCACGCCACGTGCTGCCACACGGCATCCGCGTGACAACCACCAGCATCAACCCGCCGGCTATTTCCGTTGAGGTGCGCACGAGCGACGGCGGAGAGGCGGCAATCGAGCTGCTTGACGGCTCGACGATTCTGGCCAGAAGCACGACCAGGGGTGGCGTGGCCGCATTCTCCCTCCCTGCCGCCCGTACGTGGTCCCCCGCCAGCCCCAAGCTCTACACCTGCCATGTGCAGGCTGGTGATGACGTCCGTGACGTGCGCTTTGGCATTCGCACGGTGTCGCTGAGCAAGGAGGAGGGGCTTCTCGTCAATGGCGAGCGGACCATCCTCAAGGGTGGCTGTGTGCATCACGACAACGGCATCCTCGGCGCCGCCGGACACCCCACTGCAGAGCGGCGCAAGGCACGCATATTGCGCGAGGCTGGCTTCACCGCGGTTCGCTGCGCGCACAATCCCTGCTCTGCCGCGTTCTTGGACGCCTGCGATGAGCTGGGACTCCTCGTCCTGGATGAGTATGCGGACATGTGGTACATCCACAAGACCCGCTTCGACTACGCGGACAAAGTCGAGCAGAACTACGTTCGTGACCTCGCAGAAATGGTGGGCAAGGATTACAACCATCCATCCGTGATCATGTACTCCATCGGCAACGAGGTCTCGGAAACCGCACAGGGGCGAGGCATCGAGCTTACCCGCAGGATGACCGAGACGCTGCACTCCCAGGACCCCACTCGCCCAGTGACCTGCGGCGTCAACATCTTCTTCAACTTCCTGAGCTCCATTGGCCTTGGCGTCTACTCGGACAAGAAGGCGGAGCGCGCTGCAAAGGGCAAGGGAGGTGAATCCGGCTCGGCCTTCTTCAACCGACTTGCCGGCCTCATGGGCGCCGGCTTCATGAAGGCAGGCGCCATGCTTCCAGCGTGTGACAGGCTCACGCGCGATGCCTTCGCTGCCATGGACGTGGCAGGTTACAACTACGGCATACGCCGCTATAGACACGACTTGCAGAAGTACCCTGGGCGCATGATCCTGGGCACAGAGACCTTCTGCTCCGACGCGGGGCGCTTCATGAACACTGCCGCCAACAACCCACGACTCATCGGCGACTTCGTCTGGTCCGCCCAAGACTATCTGGGCGAGGTCGGCATTGGCGCCTGGGAGTACCGTGACGTGGCACCCAACCTGCAGAAATCCCTGGGCTGGGTGGCAGCTGGGGCGGGAAGGATCGACCTGACGGGAAAGCCCCTGGCCGAGATGGCCTATCTTCAGGTCGCATACGGCCAGAGGACCGTCGCGCTGGGGGTGGTGCCGGTCAACCACACCACGGACACCCATTCCCCCTCCGCGTGGCGCATGTCCAACGCACGGGAGAGCTGGGCGTGGGACGGCTGCGAGGACAGAAAGGCGCACGTGGAGGTCTACGCCCGCGCCGCCCGCGTGCGCCTCTCGCTCAACGGGACCCCGCAGGGCGAGAAACCCGTAGGTGCGGACTTTCGCGTCAGCTTCGACGTGCCCTATCACGCCGGAAAGCTCGTTGCCGAGGCGCTTGACTCCACGGGGACGGTGACCTCCACCGCGTCCCTAAGGAGTGCGGGAAAGAAGACCCAGCTATTCGTCGAGGCGGAACAGGGGCAGATAGCCCCTGACGGGCTTGGGTTCGTAAGGCTGCGGTATGCGGACGGGCAGGGCATCACCAAGCCGCTTGCATCAGGCGAGATATGCGTTTCCGTCGATGGCGGAGAGCTTGTTGCCCTGGGAAGCGCCGCACCGTACAACGAGCGGAGCTATCTCTCCCATGTCACGGACACCTACTTTGGCGAGGCGCTGGCCGTCGTACGGCCCTCTGGTGCGGGGCTCGTGACGCTGAGCGCAACGAGCCCCCATGGTGCTGCCGAGGCCCAGATTGCGGTACGCGCGAGCGACAGAACCGAAAGCGAGAGGGGGGCATAGATTGAAAGGCAAACGCTCGAAAGACGGGCTCTTCAAGGGCTTGCAGGCAAAGCTTCCCTCCACGGGGAGCGACAAGAAGCACGCCACGCTTGCCCATGAGCTCGTGTTCTACTACATCTTCAGCGTGATCACCACTCTTTTTCAGTATCTCGCGTTTACCATCCTTCCCTATGCCTTTGGGCTCGAGCTCGCAGGGGTCGAGTTCATGTGGCCGCAGATCCCCATGACGTTGTTTGGGGTGTCCTTTCGCTGGAACATCCTGGGATATGAAATCGCGCGTGATGCTGCAGGACATGTGATCATAGGAGGAGGTTTGGGCTACTTCCTTGCCTATGAGCTGGGAACCTTCCTCGCGCAATGCATCAACTTCCCGCTGCAGAGGAACATAACCTTCAGAAGCCATGGCTCCATTCCCCGCCAGGCGTTCTGGTACCTCATCGCATGGATTCTGATCTCGTTTTTCTGCAATGCCGTCAACGGGCTGTGGATTCCGCTGGCACAGATCTACGTTGACCCGGCAATCTACAACATCCTGGTGACGTTCATCACCGGTGGCGTCTCCATGGTCATCTACTTCTTTGCGTTCAAGATCATCTTCCCTGAGGGCAGGCCAGGCGAGAAGAAGGCCGCTTAGCCCCAACCGGCTTCTAGCAAAGGTGACGCCAGCCTGTTTTTCGCAGGCGAATCGACCTTGGCGCCGGCGCATCGCGCCAGTGCCCCTCTATTATCTTGTGTTTGATAGCCTCGGAGCTGCGGGTTTTAGCGCCGAAAGATTTCGGGTCTGAGCACGAAAACTTTCGGGTGCGAGCATGGGCGCGTCGACCACCCGCGGTCGGCTCGACAATGTCGTTGCTTCGGTCTGCGACGTTGGGAGGGCCAGAGAGGAATGATCGACGCGGATAAGATAGAGGACATGCGCGAGAGGGCTAGGCGCAGCGAGCCGCCTCGAGCCTGACGGGGAAGAGGTCAGAAGCTCAAATCTTCTAACGCCCACCATCAATTCGAAGGCCAGGGGTCCAGAGGCCCCTGGCCTTTTTCATGTGCCCCTCGTGCCTTCCATGACCAACTCCATGCGCCGTCCCCGAAGACAGTACTGGCAACCAGTCTAGAATCGGATTATGCTCCTACCTGCACGAACCTTAACTGATGGCGGCCTGAAAGGACGGTTGGCATGGCATACAAGAACCTCGGGGGCGAGGGCGAGCTGTTCCCGCAGTCGGTGTTCATCATCGCGAGCTACGGCGAGGATGGAACGCCCAACGCTATGAACGCCGCGTGGGCCGGCGAGTGTAGCAGGCACGAGATCTGCTTCAACATCGGCGACCACAAGACCACGGCCAACATCGTGAAGCGGGGCGCGTTCACCGTGTCGCCGGCAGACGCGGCGCACGTGGTGGAGGCCGACTACTTCGGCATCGCCACCGGCAACAAGGTGGACAAGGCGGCGGCCTCCGGCATGACGTTCACCAAGTCCGAGTTCGTGGACGCGCCGGTGATCGAGGAGTTCCCGCTGACCATGGAGTGCGAGGTCACGGCCATCGAGGGCGACGAGCACGGCGCCCGCATAGTGGGACGCGTGGTGAACACCCGCGTGGACGAGGCGGTGCTCGACGAGAAGGGCCGCGTCGACTTTGGCAAGATGCGCCCCATCATCTACGACAGCACGCGGCGCGTCTACCGCGTGGTCGGCGATGAGGTCGGCGGCGCTTGGGACGCAGGCAAGGCGCTCCTGTAGCCTCCGACGCCAGGCCACTTGTGTGCCCCCATCGCCGGCATCGCTGGCGATGGGGGTTTCTCGTGCTCGAAGGGCATGGCTCCCGCACGGCGCCTCTCGCACGACGCCTCTCGCACTGCGCTTCCCAAGCGGGGTATCCTCTCGTCCATAGGTCGCCCGCGAGAGCGGGCACGAAGAGAAGGAGTGTCACATGAGCAAGACCGCCATCGTCACCGACAAGGCTCCCAAGGCGCTCGGCCCCTACTCCGCGGGCGTCGTCTCCAACGGCTCGATCAACGTCTCGGGCCAGCTGGGCATCGACCCCGCCACCGGCAAGCTCGCCGGCGAGGACATCCAGAGCCAGACCCGCCAGAGCCTGACCAACCTGAGGAACATCCTCGAGGCCGCGGGCGCCTCCATGGGCGACGTGGTCGAGACCACCGTCCTTCTCGCCGACATCAGCGAGTTCGGTGCCATGAACGAGGTGTACGCCGAGTTCTTCGAGGCCCCGTACCCCGCGCGCGCCGCCTTCCAGGTGGCCGCCCTCCCCGGCGGCGGCAGGGTGGAGATCAAGGCCGTCGCGAGGGTGTAGCCTGCCGGCCAACGGGCTCACGACGCGCGGGCGCCGCCGGCAGGCTCCGGCGGCGCCCGTCCTTGTCTGCGCGTGAGACTGCACCGGCACTAGGGTGGCCCCGGCCTGCTCGTCCGGGGCCCCGCCCTCATCCCAAAAGGGTGCCCCCCGGCCGAGCCGCGCTCGTCCGGGGGGCAAGGGCTGGGAAGGCCCGGGGGATGGGGAAGGGCTTGGGGCGTGGGCCTATTGGACCGACGTGGTGTTGGCCTGGATGGTGCTGATGGCGTTGACGGTCTCTGCGATGTCGGCCTGGGCGAGGATGGCCTTGCCGAGCTCGTCGCCCATGTCGATGGTGATGGTGCCGTCGTCGTTCTTGGCGACGCCGAAGGTGAGGGTGTTGCCGGAGAGCTCGTCGGTGATGGTGACGAGGTTCTCGCCGTTCTGCTGCGTCACGGTGGCGGGGCCCATGAAGCTCACGTTCGCCATGTTGTCGGCGTCGAGGAAGAAGATGCCGGTCTTGGAGCCGTCGTCGTTGCCCACGTAGTAGATGGTCTCGCCGGCCTCGGAGGCGCCCATGTAGGCCTCGGTGATCTCGCTCGTGGAGATGGAGTAGCTCTGGGTGCTGGAGGCGCTGCTCGTGGAGCTGCTCGTGGAGCTGCCGGAGGAGCCGTCGGTGGTCGTGGATGTGCTCGACGTGGTGTTGTCCGCGGCGGCCTCGGTCGCGGTGCCCTCGGAGTCAGAGGAGCTGGAGCCACCGCAAGCCGTGAGGGCGACGGGGGAGACGGCCAGTGCGAGGGCGAGGCCGACGGTGACGATGCGGTTCCTGTTGAGCATTGTGGTTCCTTTCTCTCAGGGGATCTGATCGGCTGGGCTTGCCTTTGGCGTGCCCGAACTTCTGAAAGGAATCCTACGGAACGGCGGCAGCGGCCACATCATTCCAAAGTATGAGACGCGTGGGCCACGTGGAAGATCGGTGGAGAGGCAGGGGGACGCGAGGCGCGGGGAGGCCCCACGCCTCGCGTCTCACACGAGGTGAAGGCGGCGGGCTTCGCTGGCGGCCTGCGAGCGACGGCTCACGTCGAGCTTCGCGAGGATGTGGCTCACGTGCGTCTTCACCGTGGGGAGCTTGATGCTCAAGATCTCGCCGATCTCCGCGTTGCTCTTGTCGCGGCAGATGAGGCGCAGCACCTGGAGCTCCGTGTCGGTGAGGGGCTCGGTCGGGCCCGAGGGCCCCGCCATGAAGTTGGGGTAGAACGTCGCCTGCACGCGCGCGGCCTTGATGAGGCGCGACACCTGCCCGGGGTCTGCGCCCATCTCCTCGGCCTGCCTCTGGGTCTCCATGAGGAGCGGCAGCACGGCGGCCCCGTAGGTCGAGATGGTGCGTACGTAGCCAAAGCGCTTGGCCATGTTGAGTGCCCGGACCATCCACACCTTCCAGTCGCCCTTGTTGCTTCGCCAGGTGGCGATGGCGGCCAGGACGCAGTAGTTGATGAAGTCGATGAAGATGTCGCGGGACTGCACGTACTCGCTGAGCGTGGACATGAGGCGCAGGGCCTCGTCGTAGCGGCACTCCGAGATGAGCACCTGGCTCACGGTCTTGTAGATGTAGCGGTTCAGGAAGTCGAGGGGCTTCGAGAGGTCGGGCTCGTTATCCTCGAGCCATGCGTGCGCGCGTTCCGTCTGGTCCAAGCGCAGCCAGATGCGGCAGCACATGGCATCGAGGTTCGCGATGATGCGCCTGCACTCGCGCGGGCTTGTCTGCGAAAGGTGCCTGCGCTGGAGGCCGAGAAGGGAGAGCGCCTGGCGCGCGTCGCCCTTGTCGACGAGGTTCCTGCACTCGATGCCCGTGGCCGCGAACTCGATCGAGGGGTCGCCGTCGCGCCTGATCTTGGGGAGGACGGCGTTGACCTTGGAGATGTACGGCGTGACGTCCTCGCCCTTCTCGAACCTGCTCTCGCACAGGGCCACCTCGGTGCAGCCTACGGCGAGCCTGCCGAGCGCCCGCCCGGCGAGCTTGCCGACGAGGATGCAGGTCCTCTCGTCCGCGGGGACCCAGGGGCTGAGGTCGCGCCCGCCGTTGATGATGCTGGGCATCGCGCTCGTCATGGACGGCGTGAGCTCGGGGTCGTTGCTGGCGTTGACCTTCGCGAGCGCGGCCACGGCGTCGGTGAGGCTGGTCAGCCGCCGGTGGGGCAGCGCGATGTCGAGGTATGCGAGGTTGGCGTTGGCGATCTTGCGCTCCTCGCGCGTGCGCTGGGGCGCCTTCGCGTAGTCCTCGAGCTCCGAGTACCAGCGCTCGGAGCCGATGGTGTCCATGAGCATGGAGTCCAGGAGGCTCATGATGCGCATGAGCCTGGGGGACGTGCGCACGATGTCCTCGGGCAGGGCGTGGTAGTAGTGCTCGAGCTCGCAGTAGCTGCCGTTTCCGGGGTTGAGCTTCGCGTGTTCCTCCAGGATGGCGAGCATGCGCTTGTTGTTCTTAGTGCGCGAGCACAGCTCCAGGGCCCTGATGTAGCTCCCGTGCGTCACGTAGTAGTCGACGGCGTGGTCGATGACGGAGTGGTACGAGGCGTCGTCGTGACTGTGCGCGCGCTCCCACTCGAAGAACGCCCTCACGCCCGGGTTCACCACCCAGGCGTCGCCGTCGGGGGTGACGAAGCAGGTGGTGTGCCGGAGCACGTCGAGGAGCTCCTTGCCGTCCTCCTCACCGAGCACCCCCATGACCACGTCCTTGTCGATGCGGTCGAAGAAGGGGACGAGCATCAGGAGGTCTTGCACCCTGGGGCTGAAGCGCCGCTTGAACTCCGCGTCGAAGTAGCGCATCACCTCGTCGAAGAGGCTGCTCTCCCAGGCGTCGCCGTCGCCGCGCAGCATGTGGGCGACGGCGAGCGCTATCGCCATGGGGTAGCGCGACGTCGCGGCGGCGACCCTGTCGATGAGCTCGGGCGCGGCCGCGAGGTTGTTCGCAGCGAGGAGGTGCGCGATGTCGGTGTCCGAGAAGTACAGGTCCTCGGAGGTCACCACGAGAACCTCGCCCTTTGCGAAGAACGGGGTGAGCCATCCGGGCATGGGCGCGCGGGACGTGAAGACGAAGCGCGTGCCGTCGCACTGCGCGATGACCGACGCGAGCCTCGACCCCGCCTCGGTCGAGAGGCCGTCGTGGATGTTGTCCAGCAGGACGGCGTCGTACCTGCTGGCGTCTCGGGTGGTCACGCGCTCGGTGACGTCGTCCTTCTCGGCGTCGACCTCGAGGGTGTCCTGGCCGCGGAGCATGCGGCGGGCGAACTCCGTCTTGCCGAAGCCCAAAGGCGCGCAGAGGAACGCCAGGCGCGTGCAGCTCCACTGCGCCCAAAGGTACTCGTCAAGCTCGAGGCCAACCATCCTCACCACGGTAAAACACCACCTATAGAGTCTGTGGCGCAGACTTACTCGCCACTGGTCTTGTGAGACGCGCGCCCTGCCCTCTCCCCGAGACGGCAAGTACCCGACCGCCGTCTATCAAAGATAGACCACGTCGGTCGGGTACGGAGCGAAGGATATCGATTCTTAGTCTTCGGCAGCTGCCGGAGGCCCGGTGTTAGAGGTCGAGCGCCTCGAGCTCTGAGGCCGTGGCCTCGACGAGCTTCTCGATCTTCTTGGCGTTCTTGCCCATGATCGAGCCAACGGAGAAGAGCCCACCGCTCACGGCGTCGAACGCGGCGTTGATGGCCTGGTCGCCTACGCCCACGACCTGGTTCTTCTGGATGATGATCTTGTTCTTGCCCTGGAGCATGACCCAGATCTGGTTCTGGCGGTCGAGGGGCGGGAACACGATCACGTCGGCGAAGCCGTTCTTCACGAGCTCCGGCTTGCCTGCGGTGAAGTCGACGTTCTTGATGCGGTCGAAGAGCTGCTGGTAGTTCTCGAAGCTCTCGTTGGTCTTGACGGTCTTGAGCTTGAATCCGAATGCCATGAGGACCTCCTGTCCACTGTGGTCGCGAAGGCGGCGTCCTGCCCCGCCCGGTTGAGCGCAGTTTGCCGCGAGGGACGGCGCATGTCCTCATACCAAAGTATGAGGTGCCGCCCGCAGCGCGCGATCGACCTGCGGCGTCTGGCCCTCATACTTTGGTATGAGGTGCGACGCTTCCGGCCTTCCTAGAATCACGGCGACGCACGGAACACCCGCCTTCGACCTGAGAGGATTGGTCATGGAAGCAATCTCGATGAAGTGCCCGAACTGCATGGGTGACGTCGTTCCGTTTGGCAACGGCGTCTATGGTCGCTGCACCAGCTGCGACAGCGTCTTCAAGCTCAAGGACGGCGAGGCAGGCCCCGCCGCCGGCTCCGAGGACTATGACGACGGCGACGACGACGAGGAGGAGGTCTTCGACTTCGAGCAGTTCTTCCAGGACGCCTACGACGAGCACGTCGAGGACGAGTCCGACCTGTCCGACGCGTACTTCGCCGAGCGCCTCGAGGACAACCGCTCCAAGGTCAGGGCTGCCGTCGAGCACTTCGGCATCGACGACGACGACGCCGACGAGGTCTACTGCGTCGTCGACACCACGATCTTCGGCAGCTGCAAGGTGGGCTTCGCCGTGACCGTCTCTGGCGTCTACCTGGTCGACGAGGACGGGGACTCGGCGTTCGTCGACTGGGACGACTACGACGAGTGCAGGATCGAGCGCGACGGAGGCAAGCTCATCATTGGCGGCCACCCCTTCATCATGTCCAGCGACGAGGCCAAGATCATGGCCCGCGTGATGCGCGACCTGCAGGAGTAGCGCGGGGCGCCACAAGTAAGGAGGCTTTCCCATGGCACTCATCAAGGCGGCCCTTGGTGCCCTCACGGGCAACCTCGCCGACCAGTGGAAAGAAATGATCTACTGCGAGTCGCTAGACGCGGACGTCCTGTGCGCCAAGGGGCAGAAGCGCGTGGGGTCCCGCAGCTCCAACACCAAGGGTGATGACAACATCATCTCGAACGGCTCGATCGTCGTAGTCAACGACGGCCAGTGCATGGTCATCGTCGAGCAGGGCAAGGTCGTGGACTTCTGTGCCGAGCCGGGCGAGTTCACCTACGACTCCAAGGCTGCCCCCTCCGTCTTTGCGGGCAGTCTCGGCTCTGGCATCGTCGATACGTTCAAGAACATCGGCAAGCGCTTCACCTTTGGTGGCGACACTGGCCTCGACCAGCGCGTGTACTACTTCAATACCAAAGAGATCATGGGCAACCGCTATGGCACTCCAACGCCGGTGCCCTTCCGCGTGGTCGACAACAACATCGGTCTGGACATGGACATTGCCGTGCGGTGCAACGGCGAGTTCTCGTTCAAGCTTGCCGACCCGCTGCTGTTCTACCAGAACGTATGCGGAAACGTCGAGGACGAGTTTACGCGCGACCAGATCGCCTCTCAGCTGAGAAGCGAGCTGCTCACGGCACTGCAGCCGGCGTTCGCGCGCATCTCCGAGATGGGCGTGCGGTACTCGGCCGTGCCCGCCCACACCGAGGAGGTCTCCCAGGCGCTCTCCGACATCCTCTCCAAGAAGTGGCGCGAGGCCCGCGGCATCCAGATCGTGGCGTTTGGCGTCAACGCCATTGCGGCAGACCCCGAGGACGAGAAGGCCATCAAGGAGCTGCAGCGCACCGCGGTCATGCGCGACCCGCGCATGGCGGCCGCGAACCTTGCCTCGGCCCAGGGCGACGCGATGCGCACGGCGGCGGGCAACGACGCCGGCGCCTTCGTGGGCTTCGCCGGCATGAACATGGCCCAGATGGCGGGCGGCATGGGTGGCATGAACGCCCAGAACCTCTTCCAGATGGGCCCGGGCGGCTACCCCGGCGGCG
>OMVS01000040.1:0-21432 GCA_900314575.1 uncultured Olsenella sp.
TGCCCTCGCATGGCCGCTCGATATCCGTCCCCAACCCGCCCAAATGCACAAGCCGTTCGTGAAGCCGCGCGGAAACCCCTGCGCCACCAGCCCTGCCGCCGGGCGAGCGCCCGACGGCCCGGATGCCCGCCGGGCGAGCGCCCGGCGGCCCGGGCGCGCACCAGGCCAGGCGCGGAGCTGGCGCGCGTGGCGACGGGGCGCCGACGGCCGGAGGCGCCCGCAGGGTATACTTATCGCACTGCAGACCACCCGAGGAGGGAGCCTCATGGGAGTTCTCATTGCCATCATCGTCGTTCTCGTGATCGTGGTAGTCGCCTACGTCACCATCTACAACTCCATCGTCTCCAAGAACAACCGCTGCGACAACGCCTGGCAGACCATCGATGCCCAGCTCCAGCGCAGGAGCGACCTCATCCCCAACCTGGTCGAGACCGTGAAGGGCTACGCCTCGCACGAGTCCAAGACCCTCGAGGCCGTGACCGCCGCGCGCACCGCCGTGACCAACGCCTCCACCCCCGAGGCGCGCATGCAGGCCAACGACGCCCTCTCCGGCGCGCTGACCCACCTGTTCGCTGTGGCCGAGGCCTATCCCGAGCTCAAGGCAAACACCAACTTCCAGCAGCTCCAGAGCGAGCTCTCCGACACCGAGGACAAGATCAGCTACGCGCGCATGAGCTTCAACGACTGCGTCCTCGAGTACAACAACGCGATCCAGACCTTCCCTGGCAACATCATCGCCGGCTCCAAGTTCAACCCGCGTCAGGGCTTCGAGGTCGCAGACAGCGCCGCAAGGCAGGCGCCCACCGTCAAGTTCTAGAGGAGTCCAGGGCGCCCTCGGGCGCCTACGGGGCGCCACCTGCGCCCACGGCGCAGCCGCAGCCGCAGGCGGCGCTCGGCGGACGCAGCGGCAGGCGCGACCAGAGGAGGCACAGCGGTGTTCCGCAAGATGCGCAGGTTCAAGCAGCAGCTTTCCGACGAGCAGTGCGTCGAGGTCCTCAAGGGCGAGCACCGTGGCGTGCTCTCCGTCCTGGGCGACGACGGCTATCCCTACGGCGTGCCACTCGACCACTGGTACTGCGAGGAGGACGGCCACCTCTACTTCCACGGCGCCCGCGAGGGCCACAAGGTGGACGCCATCAGATCCTGCGACAAGGCCTCCTACTGCGTGTTCGAGCAGGGGGTGCCCAACGAGAAGAAGCGCGGGCTCGACGTCCGCTCCGTCGTCGTCTTCGGCCGGGTGCGCCTGGTGGACGACCCCGTCACCACGGAGCGCGTCTGTCGGGCGCTCTGCGAGGAGCTCTTCCCCGGCGATGCGGAGTACGCGGACGCGGAGATCTCCCACTCAGGCAAGGTCGTCCAATGCTTCGAGCTCGTGGTCGAGCACATGACGGGGAAGCTCGTGAACGAGTCGTAGCGTAAGCGTCAAAAGTTAGGCATCTTCAAGTCCCTCAACTGATGAGTGACAATCCTCCCATTGACGGTTCGTCGATGGGAGGATTGCCGTGAAGAGGGTCTCGAGGGAGGAGCGTGCGAGGCAGGTCGCGGAGTGCGAGGCCAGCGGCCTGACGGTGCGCGAGTGGTGCGTGGCGAACGGGGTCCCGGAGGCCACGATGCACTGGTGGCGCAGGAGGCTGCGCGAGGACGAAGGGGCGGCGCTGGCGCCCTCCTTCGTGGAGGTCGCCGCCGTGGGCGCCGGCCGTGCCGCGGCGGCGGCCGCGCCCATCGTGGCGCGCGTCGGCGGCGTGGAGATACTGCTGCCGCCGGGCTTCGGCGAGGCCGACGCGGCCGCGGCGATGCGCGCGGCGGCGTCGCTGTGAACCCCTTCGCCAACCCGCCGCGCATAATGGTCCAGTCGAGGCCGCAGGACATGAGGGCCGGCATACAGCGGCTGGCCACCATCGTGGAGGCGGAGCTCGGCTGCGACCCCGACGACGGCACGCTCTGGTGCTTCGTCAGCCGCGACAGGCGCAAGGCCAAGATGCTGCGCTACGACGGCGACGCGTGGTGCCTGTGGTACGTGAGGCTGGCGAGGGGGTCGCTGCGGTGGTCGCACGACGGCGCGGGCCAGCCCACGCTTGCCATCGACCGGGGCCAGCTCGTGTGCCTGCTGGCGGGCGCGCCGGTCGCCGCGCGCATGCGCCGATGACCTAAATACATATGTCTACCTGCGGTTATGTGGGATAATATGGGCATGAGCAGAAGACCCGCCGACATATCCCGCGAACAGTACGAGGCCCTCGCCGACAGGCTCGGGGGCCTCGAGCGCGCCCTCGCGGCGCTGGCCGCCGACAACGAGCAGCTCGCCGCCGACAACGCGGCGCTCGCGCGCGAGCTCGAGCGGGAGCGCGCGGAGTCCGCGGCCCGCACCGAGGCCGCCGTCGCCGAGGCCGTCGCCGCCGTGCGCGCGGAGATGCAGGCCGCCATAGACTCCCAGGCCGGGGAGAACGCCAGGCTCGTCGAGCAGTTCAAGCTGCTGCAGCAGGGCTACTTCGGGTCGCGCTCCGAGCGCGTCGACCCCTCCCAGCTCTCGCTCTTCAACGACTGCGAGGCGGCCTCCGACGGCTCGCCCGAGCCCGTGCCGGAAGAGGGGGCGCCGGCCCCGGCGAGGAGGAGGCGCGGCGGCCCGCGCAGGGTCGACATGTCCAAGCTGGAGACCGTCGTCGTCGAGCACGAGCTGGCCGAGGGAGGGCGCGCCTGCCCGGCGTGCGGGGCCGGGATGCGGGAGGTCAGGGTCGAGGTCACCCGCAAGCTCCGCATGGTGCCCGCGCACCTCGTGTGCGAGGAGCACCGCACCCACGTCTACGCCTGCCCGGCGTGCTGCGACGCCAACGCCGCCGGCGAGGACGTCCCGGCCTCCATCGCGCGGGCCCCCAGGCCCGCGGAGGCGTTCCCGCGCTCGCTGGCGACGCCGTCGCTGGTGGCCTGGGCGATCGAGCAGAAGTACGCGCTGTCGCTGCCGCTCTACCGCATCGAGCTCTCGCTGGCGCAGCTGGGCTGCGGCGTCAGCCGCGCGGACCTCTCCAACTGGGTGATGCTGGCGTGGGAGCGGTGGCTCGCGCGCGTCCGGGACCGCATACGCGCGTCCATACTTGCCGGCGCCGTCATCCACGCCGACGAGACGCCGGTGCAGGTGCTGAGGGAGCCGGGCAGGTCGGCGCAGTCGAAGTCGTACTGCTGGGTGTTCTGCGCGCCCGCCTGCGACAACCACGCCTACGACTACGTGTACGCGCCGACCCGGTCGGGCGACGTCGCGGCGGCGTACCTTTCCGGCTGGTCCGGCACGCTCGTCACCGACGGCTACCAGCCGTACTTCTCGCTGGGGCCCGGGGTCACCAACGTGGCCTGCCTGGCGCACGTGCGCAGGAGGTTCGCGCAGCTGGCGAGGCTCGCGGGCGGCGACGCCGCGGCCGAGGCGGCCGGCGGCGACTCCCGGCTCGCCCTCGACGGCAGGCGCATGGTCGACCGCATCTTCCGCGCCGAGGACGCGATCGGCGACGTGGGCCCCGACGAGCGCGCCCGCCTGCGCGCGGCCGACGTGGCCGGCGCGATGGGCGAGCTCGAGTCGTGGTGCCGCGCGATGCTGCCGCACGCCACGCCCGGGCTGAAGCTCGAGGAGGCGCTCCGCTACGCCCTCTCGTACATGCCCTACGTCCGCAACGCGGTCGGCGAGGGCCGCGCCGAGCTCACCAACAACCGCGCCGAGCGCGCGGTCAAGCCCTTCGTGGTCGGCCGCAAGAACTGGCTCTTCAGCAACACCCCCAGGGGCGCCGAGGCCTCCTGCGGCATCTACTCCGTCGTCGTCAGCGCCCGCGAGAGCGGCCTCTCGCCGCTGCGCTACGTCGAGTGGCTCCTCGAGGAGCTGCCGCTCGCCGGCGACCTCGACGACCCCGCCGTCGTCGACCGCTTCCTGCCGTGGTCGGACGAGGTTCCGGACCGCTGCCGGGTGACGGACGCGCAGACCGACCGCCTCCGGTCGGCGCAGGAGGAGCCCATCGCCGACGTCGACCCGGGCCGGCTGCGCGAGGACGAGTAGAGCCTGGGATGTCATAGCCAAGAAGAGAAGTTGGAGGCCCTCATGCGGCTGGGGGTCTCCAACTTCATATTCTTAGGTGCCTAACTTTTGACGCTTACGCGCCGCGCCGCCCGCAGGCGGCCCTCGCCGGATCCAGCCACGTGAAGCGCGGCCCTGCCTCATCGCAGGGCCGCGCTCTTCTCGGCCGGCGCCTACCGCCGACGCCTACCGCCGGCGCCTACCCGAAGTGCCGCTGCTCCTCGGATATGTCGAGGTTCACGTACGGGTCGCCGTCGCGGTCGTCGGGGTCGGGCAGGCGAGGGTGGCGCTTTCGCACCGCATGCACGATGGCCACCGCGACGAGGGTGCCTGCGATGCCGTCGATGAGCGAGATCCCGATGAGCACGTAGGACGCGCGACTCACCTTGAGCGGCCGCTCGAGACGCTCGGTGCCCTCAGCCTGCGCCAGCGCATTGTAGGTGAGGTTCGTGGCGCGCGCGTTGAGCCAGACGTAGACCACGTCCTTGGTGGCACGCCTCAGGTTCTCGTTGAACTTCTCCGTGGTGGTAGACCCCGCGAAAGAGCCGTTGCGGAAGACGCCGTCCATGTAGAGGTCGCCTCCGGCCATGAGCATCTGGTAGGCGTTCATGTACTGCTGGTGGTCGCAGTAGTCCGTGATCACGCTGCCCCTGAAGCCCCACTCGCCGCGCAGGACGTCGGTGAGCAGCGCCTCGTTGCCGCCAGTCCACGTGGCGCCGAGGCGATTGTAGGAGCTCATGATCCCCGTGGCTCCGTAGCGCTCGACCGCGATCTCGAACGGCCTGAGGTAGAGCTCGCGCAGGCTCTGCTCCGTGAGCCAGGTGTAGAGGGAGTCGCGGTAGGAGTCCTGCTCGTTCAGGACCAGGTGCTTCATGTAGCAGAAGGTGCCGGCCTCGCGCGAGCCAGCCGATACCTCACCACCCATCAGGCCGGAGACCAGCGGGTCCTCCGAGAAGTACTCGTAGTTGCGCCCGCCCAGGGGCGAGCGGTGCAGGTTGGTGGAGGGCGCGTACCAGCCGTCGATGCCGAGGTCGGCGCACTCCATGCCCACCTGCCGGCCGTACTCGCGCGCGAGGTCGGTGTTCCAGGTCTGCGCGAGCGTCGTTGGGTTGGGATAGCCCACGCCACTCGTGAGCTGGTGGAACGAGGCCGCCTGCGAGGACCCGTCGAGGTCCTTGGTACGCGGCTTGCCCACCTGGGAGATGGCGCCGGAGTTAGAGTAGCCGTGGAGCACGATTCGCTCCATGTCTGACTTCGAGATCCTGTCGAGCAGCGTGTCCCAGCGCGGGTCGTCATAGTTGAGCCCCAGCTCGCGGCCGAAGTCGGTAATCTCGCCTGTCGCGGCGTCGCCCAGGAGCATGCTCTGCGACGACACGGCCGAGGCCGAAGTGGCCGCGTCGCCCACCTCGGCACCACCGTCGTAGGCGCTGGCGTCGAAGAGGTTGTGCTCGATGAGCGCATCGGACATCCAGCGGTTCGCGGCCGCCTCGGGGAAGGTCCCCCGGAAGTCCGCGCGGGAGAGGTAGGGTATCCGCCCCTCGGTGGTGGAGCCGTCGATGGAGAAGCCGTCGGAGGCCGCGTCGCCCGTGAAGCGGTTGGTGACCGTGGCACCGGTGCGAGCGTCCTCCTCGCACAGGATGCCGTCGTCGAGCGTGTAGGTCACCCGCGCGTGGTCGCAGTCCGCCAGCGTGTGCGCGTCGCGCTTGAGCTCGAGCACGTACTGGCCGGGCTCCAGCTCGTAGCCGGCGAACCCGTTGCCGTTGGCGTCGTAGCAGTCGTAGGAGGCCATGTCGTCGGCCGAGAAGGACAGCGTCACGTCCTGGCTCTCGCCCGGGCCGAGCTCCTTGGTCTTCGCGAAGGCGGCCAGCACCGTCGAGGGCTTCTCGATCCCGCCCTTGGTGTAGGGCGCCGTGTAGTAGAGCTGCACCACGTCACGGCCGACGACCTGCCCGGTGTTGGTGACGCGCACCGTGTAGGAGAAGGTCGTGGACCTGTCGAAGCCGAACTCCGGCGAGGGGCTCGTGCTCACGACCCTCCAGTCGAAGGTGGTGTAGGACAGCCCGTAGCCGAAGGGGTACTGCACCACGCCGTCGTAGCCCTCTCCGTGCTCGTTGGAGACGTCGTCCCAGAAGCCCTCGGCGTCCGCCGTCTCGTACCAGCGGTAGCCCACGTATACGCCCTCGCGGTAGTCCACGAAGCGCGCGGTCGAGTAGGTCTCGGAGGTCCCCACGTTCACGTTCTGCGTGCCGTCGGCCGGGTAGACGCCGAAGGAGTTGGTGTAGGCGCCCTCGCCGTCGGCACCGGAGTTGGCCCATCTCGCGGCAGTGGAGAAGTCGTAGGCGTAAGTGTCGACCGTGCGTCCCGAGGGGTTGGTCTCGCCATAGAGCACGCTTAGGACCTCGCTGGCGGCGTACTGGCCGGTCGTACCGCACAGGAGCGCCGCGTCGATGCCCGGGATGGTCTCGAGCTGACCGAGCGCCATGGTGTTGGTGGAGTTGACCACCACGATCACGTGCTCGAAGTTGGCGCCCACGTAGGTGAGGAGGTGCTCCTCCTCGGGCGAGAGCTCCAGGTAGCTGCGAGCGTAGAGCTTGGGCGTGCCGGTCTTGTCGGTCACGCGGTACTGGCGGGTCGGGCAGTCGATGCTCTCGCCGGCCTGCCGTCCGATGACCACGATCGCGGTGTCCGAGTAGGCCTTGGCGTCGTCCAGGATCTTCTGGGTGTAGAAGTTCTGGTCGTAGACGTCCGGCTCGTAGAGGCGGCAGAACTCGTAGTCGTGCGTGCCGAGGGTGCCCTCGGACTGGTACGGCCGCGTCGGCTTGAAGTCACGGTACATCGCCGCGAGCTCCTCGTTGTACGAGACGCCGCCGTCCACCAGGGCGTCGAGCAGGCCCTCCACGTCGCCGGAGACGCCGCCGGAGCCGGATCCCCCGCCGATCCACTGCGTGGATGACCAGCCGAAGACGTTGACCTTGCTCACCGAGCGCGAGAGCGGCAGGGTCTGGTCCTCGTTGCGGAGAAGGACGATTCCCTCGTCCTCGATCCGTTTGGCGAGCTGAACGCCACGGGCGGTCTGGGCGCGCGCGTCCTGCTCGGAGACCTCGATCTTGTCGTTGGAGAGGAACGACTCCGCCGTCTCGCCGAAGAGGACGGCCGCGACGTTGGCGGCCACGACCAGGCCGGCAGCCGCGACGCAGGCGCCGACGCGCAGCGCCTTGCGCGCCTTGAGCGCACGGGGACCGAGCGGCTTCTTCTCGCGACGCGTGCGATGGCCTGGTATGTGCAGCATGTCCTCTCCTGCCTGCTCGCTTTGCCGCGAGGGGCGCGGTCCGGGGGTGCGTCAGCTCATCTCCGGCCGCCTGCGGCTACTTGCTCGCCTTCTTGTACTCGTCCAGGAACGCGCCGAACATGCCATGGGTCTTGCCCAGCTGCTTGCCGATGTCGCGCGCAATCCTGTCGGTGTCGACGGGCTTCTTCTCTGCCGCGGGCTTGGGCCTTGCGGCAGGGGTGTCTGCGCCAGCGGTGGGCCTGCCGTCGGCAGCGGCGGACTTGCCGGCTGCGGCGGTGCCGGCAGGCGTGCCAGCGGTGGGCCTGTCGGCTGCGGCGGTGCTGGAGGCAGCCTCGCCTGGGGTCTCGACCCCCTCGAGCTCGCTCACGGGAACGAAGGTGCGCAGTCCCTCGGACCGCCCCTCGAGGCGGCCGGCCTCTTCGTCCGCCGGCTCGCAGACGACGCCCTTGACCTCCTGCACCGGTGGCTGCGGCAGCGGCTCGGGATCGTCGTCGGCCGTCGCCTCCTTCACGGCCTGCTGGGCCTTTCCGATCAGCCGCCCCAGCCCGTAGGCGCCCTTCTCCGCCGCGGTGCCCGCGACCTTGCCGATCTTCTCGCCCGCGGCCTTGCCCTGGATCTTGGCCTTTGCGTAGCCCTCGCCCGCCTTCGCCGCGAGCCCGCCGTCCAGCTCGAGGTGGGCGGCCTCGTCGGCCACGATCATGCAGCCCTTGCTGTAGCCCCTGAGCATGCCGAGCGGAATCTCGACGTTGCCCACGAGAGACTCGGAGAGCCCGCCGTCCCCCACGAAGAAGAGCGAGACCAGGCCCGTCTTCGCGTCGAACTCGACGTCGCCGACCCAGCCCAGCTCGTGGCCGTCGACGGTCTTGGCGTCCATGCCCTCCCAGATGAGGCACTTCTCCCACGCAAGGCCGAGGCGCGCGCGGGCCTTGTCGTCCGTGCCGTCCGCGCGCGAGACCACCAGCCCCAGGTCGTTTACCACGAAGGAGTCGAGTGCGAGAAAGACGTCGGGTCGCTTGACCATGCCCGCGATGTCGGGCCGACGGACCATGAAGCCCACCACGTGGCTGCCGTCGGGCGAGAAGACCGTCTGGTGAATCTTGCCGACCTTGGACATCGAGCGGCGGTCGAGCTCCTCGAGCTCGCCGGTCGCCTTCTTCTTGGGCTCGAAGACCACCATCTTGCGGAGCTGGCTGATTCTTAGCACGTACCTCTCCCTCGTCGTGTCGTCCGGCCGAACGTAACCCGCGGCGCCCCAGCGCGCCTCGTCGGGACTCGCGGAAACTCACTGAATACTATGGGGGTGCCGCCAGCCGGCGACACCCCCAGCATTCTCCCTTATGCGCGTGCGCCTCGTGCCGCCCACTCGCACCTTCGGCGAATCCGGCTGCCGCCCGCTACTTCTCCGCCGCGTCGTCCCCGGCGGACTCGGCAGGCTCCTCGGTGACGGGGACGACGGTCGGCTCGGCCGCGGGCTCGGCCGCATCCACCTGCGTCGCGGAGGCGTGGGCGAGCGACTCGCGGAGCTGGTCCATGCGCTCGCGGGCGAGGTCGACCTTGGCGCGCAGCTCGTCGGTCGTGGCGTCCATGCTCGGCCTGACGTCGTTGATCTTGCCGGTGACCGCCTGCGAGCCGCGCTCGTAGGTGTCGACCGCGGAGTCCCAGGCGTCGTTCATGGCGTCGGCCGCCATGGCACGGCTCTCGGCACCGGAGCGCGGGGCCAACATGACGCCGGCCACGAAACCAGCAGCCGCGCCCGCAAGTCCACCTACGAATACACCAGTTGAAAACTTGCTCATGAGATCCTCCTGCCAACAGGTTAATCACATCAGGCGCGAGCAGAGCCACGCCCCGCATAGGTAGAAGTATACCCGTGAGGTTAGAACCCACGCCATTCTTTTGGCGAGGTGCGGGGCGCTAGAGCACCTTGTACGACATGGAGGGCCCGCGGTCGGGAAGGTCTTCGTCCGCAGGCTCGTCGTAGTCGGGCTCGCCGTAGGCGTAGCCGTCGCCTGCGTAGCCGTCTTCGGCGCCCGAGCCGTCGGACGCCTCGGGCGCGCCCGCGTCGGCGGCGCCATCGGCTCCCCCGACCGGAGCGTCGAGGCCGTCGGGCTCCTGCTCGCCGGGCGCGACGAGCCCTGAGACCAGGCTCACGAGGCCCGCGACCGTGGCGTCGACGTCCGGCACCGGCGCGCCGCCGCCCGCGAAGGCCCAGTTCACGAGCCACACGGCGCTCGAGAGCGCCCCGGCCACCAGGGCGTCGTCCGGGCAGGCGAGCTGGACGTCGTAGAGGCGCCTCGGCTCGTCGACCAGCCAGGTGCGTCCCACGGAGACGTCGCCGGCAAGGTTGGTGCGTGCGAGCAGCTCGATGGTGACGTGCTCGAGCAGGTGCGCGACCTCCGTGTCGCCCATCACGTCGCGGAAGACGGTGCCGCCGTCGCCCATGCAGGCCTGGTCCACGATGCTCGGCATGAGGTTGTAGATGCGGGTCGTCGCCTCGAGGTCCTCGGAAGTGTAGAGGGGGCCGTCCGGCGCGACCTGGACCGTCGCCGTGAGGTACTGCGCGCCGACAACCACCTTGCGTATCACTATGAGCTGTGCCATCGAGCGAGCTCCTCTCCTGGCAGCGGACGTCCCGGGCCCTGCGTCCCGGGTACCCCGCCATTATAGGTAACCGCGCGCTAGTCGACGTCCTTCTCGACCGCGGCGTCCTGTCCCTGGTCCGCCTCGGGCTCAGGCGCCGTCACGCGCAGCATCGCGATGCGCCGGCCGCGCATGCTCTGGATGCGGAAGTGGTACCCGTCCTTCTCGAACACGTCGCCAGGGTGCGGCACGCTGTCCGCGAGCTCGAAGACGAAGCCGCCGATGGTCTCGTACTCCTCGTTGTCCTCGATCGGCCAGCCCAGCTCGATGGCGTCGTCGATGGAGTAGCGGCCGTCCACGAGCCACTCGCGCTCGCCGATCTTGGTGAGGTACTTGTTGTCCGGGTCGAACTCGTCCTCGATCTCTCCCACGATCTCCTCGACGATGTCCTCGATCGTGATGATGCCGGCCGTGCCGCCGTACTCGTCCACCACGATGACCATCTGGTCGTGGCTCGTCTTCATCTCCTGCAGCAGCGGGATGATGTCCTTGGTGTCGGGCACGAAGCTCGCGTCACGCACGAACCTGCGGATCGGCAGGGCGCCGGCCCCGTCCTCCAGGATCGGGGTGATGAGGTCCTTGATGTGGGCGATGCCTACGATCCGGTCGACGTCATCGTGGTAGACCGGGATGCGCGAGAAGCCCGTCTGACGCATCTTGTCGAGCACCTCGCGGGCGCTCTCCGTGTCCTCGACCGCTGTCATGTCCACGCGCGGGATCATGACCTCGCGCGCGATGGTGTCGCCCAGGTCGATGACCTCGTGGATCATGGACTTCTCCTCGTCGGAGAGGTCCTCCGAGTCCTTGACCATGTAGCGGATCTCGTCCTCGCTGACCTCGTTGCGGTCCTCGGTGGTCTTCACGTGCAGGAGCCTCGCGAGGCCGTTCGCGCTGGCGGAGGTGAGCCACACGAGCGGGCGGGCGACGGTCGCGAAGGTCTTGAGTGGGCCTGCGACGCGCTTGGCCACGCTCTCGGCGTCGGCCATGGCCATCCGCTTGGGCACGAGCTCGCCCACCACGATGGAGAAGTACGAGACGATCAGGGTGATGACGATGGGCGCGAGGGTGGCCGCCAGGGAGTCCGACATTCCCCGCGAGACCATCCACGCAGCGAAGGGCTCGGAGAGGTTCGTCGCAGCGAAGGCCGAGGAGGCGAAGCCCACGAGCGTGATGGCGACCTGGATCGCGGCGAGCGCGGCGTCGGGGTTCTCGCTCATGCCGGCGGCGACGGCCGCCCTGCGGTCGCCCTCCTCGGCATCGTGGTCGAGTAGCACCTTCTTCGCTGTCGAGATCGCCATCTCGGACATCGAGAAATAGCCGTTGACGATGGTGAGCAGGATGGTGACGATGATGCTGAGTGCTATGTCCATGCGCTAAGGCGCAACCTCCTATTGGGTCCCGCCGCGCGGGCGCCCACGCGGGCCGTGCCCCGCGCGGGCGTCCATGCCCGCGGCCCTCGGCGCTCCCTCTCAGGTCACGCCGGCACACGTCCCTTTTTCTTGAAAAGAGTCTACCAGAGCGCGCACCCGGCCGCGGCGGCGCCCCCTAGCAGTAGCCCGTGAAGCGCAGGATACCGTCCCAGCCCTGGCTGGTGTGCAAGCCGCGCTGCGCTCTCCAGGGGCTCACGCAGACCTCCTCGGCCGTCTGGTCGCCGGGCCGGCCGCCGATGGCGCCGCCCCACTCGTTGCCGCGCGCCTCGACCATCTGCGTGTGCGAGATCATCGCGGCGACGTGGTGCACCTCGCTCAGCATGATGTCGCCGGGCTGCGCCTCCGCGGGGTTGACGTCAGAGATCCACTGCCAGCCCCTGTCCTGCAGGTTAGACCTCAGGTTGCCCGTGTAGCTCGCGCTGCCGGTGCCGAAGCCCGCCCACCTGAGGCAGGAGATGACGAGCGAGGAGCAGTCGTAGTCGCCGTACTCTCCCCAGCGGTAATCCTGGTCGTAGCCGTGGCTATCGTCGTTCGCCATCGCGAGCATCTCGTTCTCGAAGTCGATGAGCCTGCCCATGATCGAGGAGGCGGCGCAGCTCCTGATCAGCCAGCGCTGCGCCGCGGTGCCGTTGGAGTCCCAGATCTGGACGTTGGCGCCGTCGGCGGTGCTCGCGCCCGAGACGTCCAGGACCTTGCCGCTCTCGTTCACGAAGGTGGCCTGGCCGTCCGTGAACCGGAGGCGCCAGCGCTGGGCGCTCGTGCCGCGACCCGTCTGCTGGTCCACGTTGGTGCCCGCGCGTCCGGCGTCGCCGTCGGCGGTGAGCGCCTTGTTGCTCGCACCGCTCACGAGGGTGTAGTAGCCGTTGCCGAGCCCGTAGACGTACCAGCGCTGGGCGTCGGAGTCGTTCGCGCCCCAGAGCTGGACGTTGGCGCCGTTCTCGTAGGCGCCGCCGTTGAGGTCGAGGGCCTTGTTCGTGTCGAGCGCGGAGCGCAGCGTGTACCAGCCGTCGTCGAGGGCGCTGATGCCCACGAGGTCCCAGACCTGCGCGAGCGTGCCGTTAGCCACCCACGTCTGGACGTTGGTGCCCGAGGAGGCGTTCGCGCCGGACACGTCGAGCGCCCTGCCGGTCGTGGGGTCGACGAGCGTGAGGCCGGCGCCGAGCACGTAGCCGAGCCTCCAGAGGAAGCTGTTGCCAGCCTGCACCACGTTGGTGCCGTCGCAGGCCAGGCGCAGGCCGGAGCCGAGGTTAGTGATCGCGTAGCCGCCGTCCTTGCGCGAGACGTACCACCTCTGGGCGGTCGTCCCGTTCCAAGCGTAGTCCTGCACGTTGGCGCCAACCGAGGTGGAACCGCCCGCGACGTCGAGCGCCTGCGCGTTGCCGAGGCGGGTCGCGATCCGGTAGACGCCGTCCGCGACGCTCGGGGTCCAGGCCTCGAGCTTGAAGAGCTCGTCCTTGTCGCCCGCGGAGCCGAGGGTCACGCCCGAGAAGAGCCCGGAGCGATTGGAGAAGACGAGGCCGGTCTGCTTGTTGACGAAGCCGTAGGCGCCGTCCTTGCGGTAGATGAGCCAGAGCTGGGAGTCGTCCGTGGAGTTCGCCCGCTGGCGGATGCCGGCGCCGGGGACCACGTCGTCCTCGTCGGACGCGAGGGAGAGGCCGGAGCGCAGGTTCTGGATGCGCCAGTAGTCGCCCTCGCGCGTGATACGGTAGGCCTGGCGGTCGGCGGAGCTACCCGCCTCCATGACGAGGCCGCCGCCGCTGTCCCGGCTTCCACCGGCCACGGAGACGCCGCGGCCGTCGGCGTCGCTCACGATGGCGTAATCGACCCCGTCCAGGTCGTCCACGACGTCGAGCCCGCTGGCGGCCAGGCGCGCGGCCTCCTTGGCGGCACGCTCGAGGCTGCGCAGGCGCCAGAGCTGCGCCGCCGTGCCGTTCGCGTGCCAGAGCTGCAGGTTGGTGCCATTCGACGTCTGCGCGCCGCTCGCGTCGAGCGCGAGCTCGGGGTGCGCGGCGAGGAGCAGGTACGCGAGGCCCTGGACGCGGTCGACCCACTTGACGGTCCAGCGCTGCGCCTCCGTGCCGTTGGGCTCGTACTGCCAGACGTTGCCGCCGTCCTTGAACTGCGCGCACGCCACGTCGAGGGCCTTGCCTGAGTTGGCGTTCCTGATGGTGTAGGAGCCGTCGTCGTTTCGCTCGAAGGTCCACTGCTGGGCGGCCGTGCCGTTGGACTCGTAGAGCTGCACGTTCGCACCGTCGTCGCGCGAGCCCGCGCTCACGTCGACCACGCCGCGCGTGCCGTCGTGCTCGTTCTGGATGACGAAGGTCTCGCCCTCGAGGGACTCCTCGGCGGGGGCGGGCTCGGCGGGGGCGGGCTCGGCGGGGGCGGGCTCGGCGTCCGTGGCCTCCGCAGCCGCAGGCTCCTCCGCGGATACCGCCTCGTCGCCGGCTGCGGTGGAGGCCTCCGGGGCGGAGAAGGACGCGCCCTTGGCGGCGCTCGCCGAGCCGTCCGGGGTGGTCGAGGGCGCGTTCGTGTCGGTGACCTCGGGCGTGGTGGCCTTGGACGCATCCGCCGTGGCGGCACCCGTAGCGGAGCTAGCACCTGCGGCAGCGTCGGCACCTGCGGCGGCGTCGGCGGCGGTGGCCAGCTGGGTCGTGACGACGGACGGAGCGGACGCGGGCTCGGCGGCGAGCGCCGCCGCGGGGGCGGCTCCGAAGGCGGCCGAGACGATGAGCGCAGCCGCCGCGCCCCTGAAGAAGGAGGCGGGTCTCATATGAATAGTCCAATCGGTTGGCGTACGGGGCCGACGAGGGCCCTCGCGGGCCTCCCGCCGACGACACATTCAACGCATACTTATAGCACTTCACCCGGCCTCTCGATGAAACCTGAAAAGACCGGGATACGGTGGCCGGCGGGCAAGTCGAACGTGCAGGCCCGGCGCCCTCCGGCGCGGGGGCTTAGAAGTTCGCGTAGGCGAAGGTGACGCCCGCGGTCACGGTCGTGGGCAGGGAGGCCGCGAAGATAAGGCCGACCACCACGTAGAGGATGACTCGCTGGTAGAACTTCCACGAGAGGATCTTGTCGCGCACGTCGACGCCCCTCTCCTCCGCCACGTCGACGACGGCGACGACCAGCATCGCCGCGAAGGCGACCCAGGAGATGCCCAGCGTCGCGGCGTCGGTGACACCCATGTCGGCGAGGACGGTCGTGAGCGGCTGGGCAGGTGCGAACTTGAGGAACGTGTTGTGCAGGGCGAGCAGGGAGACGCTGACGCTCGCGATGCAGTCGAAGTAGCGTCCTATGTTAACCATGACGAACGTACGGACGACGGTGAAGACGTAGTAGGGCTTGCTGTCATCGCGCACGTGGAGACGGGCCTTCATGCTGTGGAAGACGGGCTCGAAGAGGTCGGCCAGGGCCACGACGATGCCGTTGTACATGCCCCACGCGATGAAGTGCCACTCCGCACCGTGCCAGAGGCCCACGAAGAAGAAGACGATGAGGTTGGCGATGCAGGCCGGCAGCGTACGACCGATGTGATGCGGGGTGTGCGCCTGCGCCCACTTGCTGAAGCGCTGCATGGGCTTGGTCAGCGCGATGGGGTAGAAGAGGTAGTCGCGCATGAAGACGCCGAGGGACTTGTGCCACCTGCGCCAGAAGTCTGCGATGGAGACGGAGAGGTACGGTTGCCGGAAGTTCTCGGACATCTCGATGCCAAAGAGCTCCGAGACGCCCTCGACCATGTCGATGCCGCCGGAGAAGTCGCCGTACATGAAGAACGAGTACAAGACGATGCCGACCACGATAGCGGCGCCGGGGGTGTCGGACCCGATCGCCGCGAGGATGGCGCTGACGTTGGCCGTCAGCATGCTCGCGATCGCGCATTTCTTGAGCAGGCCCAGGCCGAGCCGGAGCAGCCCGCGCTGGACCTTGCGGAGCTCGACGTGGTGGACCTCGGAGAGCTGCGGGGACATCTCGTCGTAGCGGTTGATGGGCCCCTGGATGAAGCAGGGGAAGTACGAGACGAACGCGAGGTAGCGCAGGAAGTTCCGCTCGGGCGCGAACTTGTCGTTGTACGTGTCGATCAGGTACATGGCCGACATGAACGTGTAGAACGAGATGCCCATCGGCAGCAGGATGCCCAGGCTCGAGGGCGAGGGGGCGAGGTTGAAGTTGAAGAGGATGACGTTCCAGTACTTGAGGTAGCCGAGCACGCCCAGGATCACCACGAGGGCCGCCACCAGGACGACGCGCTTGCGTCGCTTGAGCTCGGCCTTGAGCCGCTTGCGCTCGGCCTTGTCCTTGGTCGCCTTGCGGCGCGCCTTGTAGCTGGCCGTGAGCTTGCCGAAGGCCTGCGAGGCGAGCCAGGTCGGCAACGCCGCGGTGAGGATGAAGACCATGCCGGAGAGGTTGGCGGCGAGGTAGTAGAAGACGAAGTTCGCGACAAGTATCACGACCCACTGGTAGCGGCCGCAGAGCCTGCCCACAAAGTAGTAGAGGCAGAGAAGTGCCACCACGAAGAGCACGAACGCTAGGGAGATGATCTGCATGGGTACCAAAATCTGATAGCGAGCTGACGGTTTCCCAGCCATCCTAGCATGCGTGGGCCCACCCCCCGCCGCCGCCCCTCGTCGCCCATGCTATTCTCATCCTTAGCAACAAAGTTGCCCCGCGCACCGCCCAGCGCGCGGGGCGCGTATGACGCACGGCACGTGCAAGCAGCCCGAACGCAGCTTGAAGACGGCCCGCCAGCTGCTCCGACCGACCTGCGAGCACCTCGGGGGCAGCTTGTGACGCAAGCGACTTGAGAAGGGATGGACTCCATGCTGAGCGCAGTCAAGGTTCTGCCCGATGTCTACTGGGTCGGTGGCGTGGACTGGAACGCCCGCGAGTTCCACGGATACACCACCGAGGACGGCATCACCTACAACGCCTACCTCATCCTGGACGAGAAGGTCACCCTCGTCGACACCGCCAAGATCACCTTCAAGGACGAGTTCCTGCAGCGCATCGCCAGCGTGATCGACCCGTCGAAAATCGACGTCGTCATCTGCAACCACGTGGAGATGGACCACTCCGGCAACATCCCCACCATCAAGGAGCTGGCGCCCTCCGCGCAGGTCTATTGCACGCCGCAGGCGGTCAAGGAGCTCACGGCGCACTACGGGGACCTCGGGTACACCCCGGTCAAGACGGGCGACACCCTCTCCATCGGCCGTCGCACCCTCTCCTTCGTGCAGACCCCCATGGTGCACTGGCCGGACAACATGGTCACGCTCGACGTGGAGGACAAGATCCTGTTCTCCAACGACGCGTTCGGCCAGCACTTCGCCAGCTCCGCCCGCTTCGACGACGAGAACGACATCCACGAGGTCATGAAGCAGGCGCGCAAGTACTACGCCAACATCGTGCAGCCCTACCGCATGCAGGCGGCGAACGCCGTCAAGGCCGTGCGCTCCCTGGGCCCCGACGCGATCGACCTGATCGCCCCGGCCCACGGCATCATCTGGCGCAGCTACGTGAAGGACATCCTCGATGCCTACGAGAACGTCTTCGTCTCCGGCAAGCTCGAGGACAAGGCCCTCATCGCCTACGACTCCATGTGGGGTTCCACCGACAAGATCGCGCACGCCATCTGCGACGGCTTCCTTGCCGAGGGCGTGTCGGCCCACCTCATGGACCTCAAGGCCAACCACCTCTCCGACGCCATGGACGTCTTCCTGGACTCCCGCTACGTCGCGGTCGGATCGCCTACGCTCAACAGCAACATGATGCCCCTGACCTCGTCGTTCCTGACCTACATGCGCGGGCTCTCGCCCAAGCAGAACAACGGCGACCGCATCGGGTTCGCCTTCGGCTCCTACGGCTGGGCACCGCTCGGCCCCAAGAACATCCAGGCAGAACTCGAGGCCGACGGCTTCCAGACGCCGGAGGCCCCCTTCATGTTCAACTGGATCCCGACCCAGGAGTACCTCGACCAGGTGCGCGAGAAGGTCCGCGCCGTGGTGAGGGCCCAGCGGGAGGCGTAGGCGCGCCGGAGCGAGGCGCCCTAGCAGCACGAAGGCGGGACCCGACCAGCTGGCCGGGTCCCGCCTTTTTGCGCCGCCGTCGCCAGGAGGCGAAGGGGACGGCAGGAGCAGCGCGGACGTGGGCATCGGATGCGCGACGGGCATACCAAGCGGGGCGAAACGCGGCGTCCGGCGCCGGACGGAGGCGCCTGCGCAACGCCCCGGGCCAGGCCTTGCAGTTTTGCGAGTTGTGGACGGGTCCCCGGAGGCACCGGCGTCCCCGAGCCCAGCGCATGCGGCGGCCGGCCGGGGTTTCTCAGAGCGGGACCGCTCCGTGGGGGCCACTCGCGCGCCCTATCCCGCATGCCTCCAGGCCCGGGGGTCCATAAGTCGGAAAACTGCACCGATCCGCCCTCGGAATTGCGCCAGGCCCATCGCGCCAACCCCACCGCGCCAGGCGCCGGGCGCGGTGGCGGTCCCCCGGCGCGGGGCCCGCCGGAGCAGCGGCGCGGGTCCCCGCCGCGAGTCCCCGCGCCCCGAGCTCCTAGCGTCCGCCCTGGTACTTGACGACCTTGTCGCTGTAGTGGTCGTACTCCACGTCCGTGCCCTCGACGCGGTCGTAGACCCTGATGGCGTACGTCCCGCTGACTGGCGGCTCGAAGCTGAAGTCGGGGTCGGCGTCGTAGTCCCTCTGCGCCACGACCTCGCCCGTGTCCGCGTCGGTCACGACCACCTTGAACTCCATGTGCTGGTTGGGACCGGAGTAGGTGTAGGCGCCCACGCGGATGGCGCCGTCCGCGACGTCCGCGTCCACGAAGACCGGCGTGGATTGGGTCAGCGAGGCCAGGTACTCGTCCCAGGCGTCGTATGAGTAGAACTCGCCGCTCACGTCCTCGCCCGCGTCGACGCGCGAGAGGTAGCTCGCCACCAGCTCGCTGTAGCGGGTGGCCGCCGCGAGGTCGAAGTGCGCGTTGTCCCAGAAGTCGTCCTCCGAGAACTCCTGCCAGAAGCCCTTCTGGAGGTTGAAGTCCAGGTAGTGGCCACCATGGGCCTCGCAGATCCGCTTGATCTCGCCCATGTTCTCGACGTAGGTGCCGCCGTACATGAGGATTCGGTAGGTGGGCAGCGGCGGGACAAGGACGTCCAGCTCGATCCCGTTCTCCTCGCAGATCTCTGCGAGCTTGGTGAAGCGCTCGCGCGCGTCCTCCGTCATGCCTCCGACGACCTCGCTGTCGGAGAGGTTGTTCTCGTGCATCTTCTCGGACGTGTTGGTCGAGAAGCCCCTCCCCATGTAGTGCTCCTCAGGGGTGTACACCTGCGCGGACTCCTCCGCACTCATCCCCGACAGCCTGCGCGCGACGTTTCCGCCCACCTCGTCGGCGTCCACGCCCAGGATCGACCACGGCGCGAGGACGCCGAGCGAGGTGGGCGCGTTCACGAACGCGGGGTCCGCAGCCACGTGCCAGAGCTGTGCCACCTTGTAGGCAGGGAGCTGCCCGATGCCGCGCGCCTGGGCCATCGCGAGGCGCGCCACGACGGACTCCTCCGAGACGAGGTCGTTATAGGAGACGCCGAACACCACGCGCTTGAGGTTGGAACCCCTGCGCGCGAGGACCGCCTCGAGCGTGTCCAGGGAGACGCCGGGAGTGCCCTGCCCCAGGGCGAGGTTGAACGAGTCCGTCCCCAGGACTGGGTCGATGACGTCCGGGTCGAGAAACACCTCGGTGGTGGAGGAGCCGACGTAGATGGTGTCGATCTCATCCTCGCACGAGTAGTAGTCGCGCCATGCCAGCTCGGTGTGAGACCCGTACGGCAGCAGGGCGTACGAGAGAGCCACATCCAGGCCGACAAGGACAGCCACCAAGACCAGCGCCTTCGCCGCCACCCTCCAGGCCTTGCCCCATCTCGACAAGCGACTCCCCTTCTGCTCGCCCTAAACGCACTCGACGCGCCGGGGACGCACCCCGAAACGCTCCGTGCCGGATTATACCTGCCTCCCCCGACGCCCTGGCAGCCCGACGCCCTTCCCAAGGAAACCTGCAGAAGTGATGGGATGGACTCAGCGGCGCGCCATCGACCGGCAGTACGACCATAATGGACGTCGCGACAAGGACGCGGGCGTCGCGAGGCTGCGCAGCGCCACGCCACAACCCCTCCCATCCAAGACCCGGCAGTCGCCCCTGCGACAGCATTGGAGCACACATGAAGAACGTCCTCGATTGGCTCGAGACCACGGCACGGCGCCTGCCTGAGAAGGTCGCCGTCACCGACCCCACGAGCGAACTCACCTTCTCCCAGCTCATGCGCAACGCGCAGGAGGCCGGCAGCTGGCTCGCCGCCCGCGTGCAGCCAAGGTGCGCCGTCGCCCTCTTCATGGAGAAGAGCACGCGCGCCCTGTCGGCCATGTACGGCGCGGTCTACGCGGGCGCCTTCTACTGCGCGCTCGACGTGCGCCAGCCCAAGGCGCGCATCCTCTCCATCTGCGACACGCTCAAGCCCGGCGTCATCCTGGTGGACGAGGACAGCGAGGGCCAGGCGCGCGAGTTCTTCTCCGGCACACCCTGGCAGCTGGCTCGCATCGAGGACGTCTTCGGCGAGGTCGACGAGGCCCTTCTCGCCCGGCGCCGCCGCCAGGCGACCGACGTGGACCCGCTCTACGTCACCTTCACGAGCGGCTCGACCGGCACGCCCAAGGGCGTCGTCACGGCGCAGCGCGGCGTGCTCGACTTCGTGCCCGCCTTCGACGAGGCCGTCGGCATCACCGAGGACGACGTCCACGGCAACCAGGCGCCCTTCGACTTCGACGCCTCGGTCAAGGACATCTACTCGAGCCTCTACAAGGGCTCGAGCGTGGTCCTCATCCCGCGCGCGTACTTCCTCCAGCCCACCGTCCTCATGGACTACGTCGCCGACCACGGCTGCACCACCCTCGTGTGGGCCGTCGGCGCCATGGGCTTCGTCACGATGATGAACGCCTTCGACTACCGCGTGCCCACCTCCGTCAGGAAGGTGCTCTTCTCCGGCGAGGTCATGCCCCCCAAGGAGCTGCGGCACTGGCGCCGCTACCTGCCGGACGCCAAGTACGTGAACCTCTACGGCCCCACGGAGACCACCTGCAACTGCACCTACTTCGAGGTTCGGCGCGACTACGCCGACGACGAGGTCATCCCCGCCGGCAGGCCCTTCGCGGACGAGCGCGTCTTCCTGCTGGACGAGCAGAACCGCGAGGTCAGCGAGCCCGGCGTCCGCGGCGAGGTCTGCGTGAGCGGCACCACCCTAGCGCTCGGCTACCTGGACAACGCGGAGAGGACCGCCTCCGCCTTCGTGCAGAACCCCGCCAACGGCCGCTGGATGGAGACGATCTACCGCACCGGCGACCTCGCCACCTGGAACGAGGATGGCGACCTCGTCTACGCCACGCGCAAGGACAACCAGATCAAGCACATGGGCCAGCGCATCGAGCTGGGAGAGATCGAGACCGCGGCGCGCGGGGTCGAGGGCGTGGAGAACGCCTGCTGCCTCTACGACCACCGCCGCAAGAAGATCCGCCTCTTCTACGTGGGCACGACCGAGAAGGACGACCTTCTCGCCGCCCTCCACCAGGCGCTCCCGGAGTACATGATCCCCAACTCCACCAAGCGGCTCGATCGGTTCCCCCTGACGAGTAGCGGTAAGATTGACCGCAAGGAACTCAAGGCGCAGGCGCGCATCAAAGACTGATAGGAAAGGGGCGCCCATGGACGAGGTCACGCTGGACGACGTAATCGAGGTTCTCGAGGACGTGAAGGAGGACGTGGACTACAAGAGCGAGACCGCGCTGGTTGACGACCGCGTGCTCGACTCCTTCGACATCCTCTCGCTCATCAGCGCGCTCAACGACGAGTTCGACGTCTCCATCCCCGCCAAGGACATCCTGCCCAAGAACTTCAACAGCGCCCAGGACATCCTCTCCCTGGTCAAGAGGCTGCAGGAAGAGGACTAGCCGGCGTCCGCGAGGACGGGCGAGAAGGACCGCGA
>OMVS01000040.1:21509-39298 GCA_900314575.1 uncultured Olsenella sp.
AGACGCGCCAGCCGACGGCAAGCCAGGCCCCCAACAGGCGGGGCGGCCCGGACGCTGGTGCGTCGTCGTCCGCGCGCTCGTACTCGTCGCGGTCCTCGTCCTCTCGGACGTGCTCATCACCCTCGCGCTCGAACCATACGAGGCTGCGACCTACCTGTCCTGGGTCAACTACCGCGAGAACGCCCCCGCGCACATCGACAACCTCATCGTGGGCGCCTCCACCGCCCTCGAGGGTCTCGACCCAGACACCATCGACGAGTCCCTGGGCACCACCACCTTCAACCAGGGCTTCTACGGGGTCTCGTACAAGAACGTCGAGCGAACCATGACCACCGTCGCCGACGAGCGCGACCTCAAGCGCGTCTTCGTGGGCGTGAGCTACGAGTCGCTCGCCTCGTGGCCCAACGTCTACTCGGACGCGATCTTCGCGCAGTCCAAGCTCTACGGCGAGAGCCTTCCCCAGCAGGCGTCCGAATGCCTCGAGATGCTCCTCGACGAGCAGTACCTCTACAAGCCCACGAGCTTCGTCTTCCTCGCGCCCTGGACCGTGGACAACGTGGGCACCGACCCCATGGACGTGGGCAACAACATCCACAAGCGCCTCACCCTTACGCCCAAGGAGCTCGTGGCCACCGTGCCGGACTACTCCGAGAAGGGCTACGTCACCCACTCGCTCTCAGGCACCATCGACCTCGACGGCTTCGCCTCGTCCGTCCCCCTTCTCCCCTCGGGGTCAGGGGAGGAGTTCGTCCAGGCGAACCTCGACCACATCAGCCGGATGTGCGCCTACTGCCAGGACCACGGCATCGAAATCTACGTGATCATGATGCCACGACAGGACTTCAACGTCTTGAACCTCGGGCGCTCATATCCCGAACAGGCGATCCGCCTCCAGCAGGCGGTCGAGCAGGCGGGCGGCACCTACCTGGACGCGAACGCCCTCGACCCCTCCGTCTACCGCGCAGGTGCGGATGACTTCGTGGACGAGCAGCACCTCAATCATGGGGGCGCCGAGCGCTTCTCCGCCGTCCTCTCCAAGCTGGTATCCGAGCACGAGTCCGGCGTCGACCTTGCGAGCCTCTGCCTGCCCTACGACCAGTGGGACGGCTATGCCGCCCCCCTCGCGGGGCGCATCTGCCTCCTGCAATGCTCCGCCACCGTCTCGGGGGGCACGCTCGGCCTCGAGGCGATCCCTACCACAGGCCCCGACACCGCGGTCGAGTACCAGGTCGTAAGGGTCCATGCGGACGGGAGCGAGGAGGAGCTGCGCGGCTGGTCGGCAGACCCCAGCTTCTCGACCCGGCTCGAGGGCCACGGCTCTGCCACCGTGCGCATCAACGCCCGCGTCCAGGGGTCGGACGCCCCCTACGAGCGCTACTGGCAGAAGAACTTCGAGTACTAGGCCATCCCGCACCCTTCTCGCGGTCCCTAGCGCACCCTTCCGGAGCCCCGTTAGCCCCGTTGCGCCATCCTTCCCACACGTCCTTCTCGCATGAAGAGAGCGGCCTGCGACGCAATCCGTCGCAGGCCGCTCTCAGGTAGGTGCCAGACGCCTGCCGAGAAGAGCGAGGCGTTGCCCGGTCCCTAGTAGGTGAATATGACGCTGCCGGTCGCCATGTTGTCGTAGATCCACTTGGCGACCTTGACCGGGCAGCGGATGCAGCCGTGCGAAATCTGTACGCCAGTCTGGTCCCTCTCCGCTGCGACCCAGGTCGAGGGGTCGTTGATGTCGATGCCGCAGACCGTATGGAAGCCCATGCCGCCCCAGATCGAGGTGTAGTAGTAATATCCACCGAGGTCGTATTGCTGCGGGTCGCCATTCCAAGGCCCGGAGCCGGCATCCGACGGACCGCCCGGCGTGATGTTGTAGTAGAACGTGCCCTTGAGCGTTCCACCATTACGCGGGCTGAGCTCAGGGGTACCCACGCCGACGGCTGCGTCGATGACGGGCGTCCAGTTCCAGGCGCTGCCCTTGAAGACGATGAGGCGGCAGGCCGAGGTGTCGACGCAGAACATGTAGGGGCTGCCGGCCTGCGTGGACTCGCCGCGGTACCTACTCAGCGCGTAGTAGCCCGCGCCGGAGAGCTCGACCCTGGTGCCGTCGTCGCGGAAGTTGAACCAGGAGCCGTTGACGTTCACCCAGCCGGGAAGGTAGGTCGGGGACAGGCTCCAGGTCTGGGCGTCGGTGTAGTTCCGCTCGAAGGACTGGACGTTGGCACCGTTGCTCGCGTTGGCGGCCGCGACGTCGAGCGCCTTGCCCGACGCCTTGTTGATGAAGGTGATGCCGCCGCCGTCGGCGATGACGACGGTCCAGCGCTGGGCGTCCGTCCCGTTGGACTCCCACAGGTGGACGTTGGCGCCGTTCTCGGTGGAGCCCGCGTTCACGTCGAGCGCGAGACCGGAGGCCGCGTTGGTGATCGCGTAGTAGCCGCCGCCGACGGAGGTGACGTAGTACTTCTGCGCGACGCTGTTGTTCTTCTCGTAGATCTGCACGTTGGTGCCCGAGGTGGCGCCGGCGCCGGCGGCGTCGAGGTCGAGGCCGAGGCGCGAGACGATCTCGTAGAGGCCGTCGTTGATGAGGCTCGCCTGCTCGAAGAGGAAGTGCTTGAGGTCGTAGCTGCCGGTGTTGCTGGCGACCTTGAGGGCCTTGCCGTTCTGCGTTCCCTCAAGGGAGAGCGCCTTCTGGCCCGCCGCGCTCGCGGCGGCGGTGTCCGCCCTCACGACGGTGTAGTAGCCTCCCTGCCAGACGAGCTTCCAGGTGTTCATGTCGACGGCGGCGGTGGTGTGGTTGCCCCGCTGCACGACGTCCGTACTGTTCGCACTGGACTGGGTGAGGAAGCCGCCGGAGGCCGCGGTGCGGATGCGGAAGCTTCCGTCCTCGTTGAGGCTCACCTCGAAGCGCTGGGCGAGCGTGTCGTTGGACTCGTACGCCTGCGCCTTGGCGCCGTCCGCGCTGGAGGCCGCGCTGATGTCGAGCACCTTGCCGAGGTCCGCCAGACTCGAGATCTTGTAGATGCCGTTCGAGAGGTAGTCGACCTTCTTGAGCGTAAAGCGCTGGGCGGCGGTGCCGTTGTCCTCGTAGGTCTGCAGGTTGGTGCCGTCCGCGCTGCCGCCCGCCACGAGGTCGAGGGCGAGGCCGCTGCCCTTGTTGACGAGGGTGATGCTGCCGTCGGCGTTGCGCCTGACGGCCCACCTCTGCGCGTCGGTCCTGTTGCCGGTGAACTGCTGGACGTTGGAGCCCCAGGTGATCGCCCCGCAGTCGACGTCGAGCACCTTGCCGGAGCCCGCGACCGTGATGGTGTAGAAGCCCTCGTCGTCCTGCTCGAAGTAGAACTTCTGGGCGTTCGAGCCGTTGGAGGAGTACAGCTGGACGTTGGCGCCGTCGTCCTTGGAGTCGCAGGAGACGTCCAGGACCTTGCCAGCGTTCTTGGCCAGCTCGACCGTGTAGAGGCCGTCGCCGTCCGCGAGCGTCTGCTTGTTGTCCTCGTCGAATTTGGGGTTCAGCGTCAGGAAGTGGAACCTCTGCGCACCGCTGTCGTTCTTGGACCAGACCTCGACGTTGGTGCCGCTCTCGCTACGGGCGCCAGTGACGTCGAGCGCGAGGCCCTTGTCCTTCGCGCTCAGGATGTAGAAGCCGCTGCCGTTGCGCTCGAGCAGCCACCTCTGGGCCAGCGTGCCGTTGCTCTCGTAGATCCAGACGTTGTTGCCGCTGGTGGCCTCGCCGTTCTTGAGGTCGAGCACCTCGTTGGTGCCCTTCAGGGTGAAGGTGTAGTAGCCGGACGCGTCGTCGAACGTGACGTGCCACTGCTGGGCGCCCGACTTGTTGGAGCCGTAGATCTGTACGTTGGCCATGTTGGACGCGTTGCCGTTCTCGACGTCGAGCACCTTGGAGTAGTCCACGTCGGTCGCGATGGCGTAGTCGCCGTCGTCGAGGAGCCGCTCGTACTTGGGGGCCTCCGCAGGCGAGGAGGACGTGGGGGCAGCGGTCGTGGCCTCGGTCGCCGGCGCGCTCGAGAGGGCGGGCGCCGCGGTGGCGCTCGTGGCGGACTCGGTCGCGTCCGAGGAGGGCGCGGAGGGCTCGTCGGCGGCAGCGGCCGCCTCGCCGGCCTCCTCAGCCGACGGGGTCGTCGCCGTGCTGGCGACGCCGACGAACTGCGGGGTGGTAGCGGACGCAGGCGCGGTCTCGGTAGTGGGTACCGCCTTGTCCTCGCGGGCCGAGGCGGACTCGGTCGCGGTGGTGGCGGTCGGGGTGGCGGACTCGGTCGCGGTGGTGGCGGTCGGGGTAGCGGACTCGGTCGCGGTGGTGGACGCGTCCTGCACCTGTACGGTGGCGGGCGCGGGGTCGGTGGTGCTCGTGGCGGGCTCGGCCGCAAGCGCGACGCCCGGGACGGCGGTGAGGGCGGCAGCTGCGGTGCCTGCGACTATCATCCTCTTCAGTGAAGTGCGCGGGTTATAGCTCTCGAAGCCCATGTAGCCTCCAATGTGATGTGAAACAATGAGCCAGAGTAATGGTATCAGAGTGGTGTCAGGCAGGCCTTATTCTGCCCTCCGGCTCCACACTTCGCCGCCTCGGAGGCGCCCACGCTGCCCGGGAGGCCGTCTGCCTCTGCTACGATGGGCGCATATGCTTCTGAACCCCACCTGCCCGAATCGAGGGGACCATGCGCCTGCTCGCCCTCATCTGCCTCGTCTACGCCTTCGTGACGTGCGTCCCGGGATACCTCGCGCTCCGCGCGCTCGGCCTGCCGCGAGCGTGGTCCGCCTGCGGCGCGCCCCTCCTGGGCGTCTCCGTCATCAACCTCCTGGGCACCGTCTACTCCCTCGCGGGCGTCGTCTGCTCGCCCGCGAGCGTCCTCGCTCCGGCGGTCGCCGTGCCCGCGATCGTGCTCACAGCCGAGCGCCTCGCTGGCCGCAAGGGGGCGCGCGGATCCCTCGCCGAGGCGCACCTTGCGAAGATCTCCCTCGTAGACGTGCTGGCCTACCTGGTCATGGGACTCGTCGCCGGCTACTTCTTCTTCGTGGGGCGCCTCCCCTGGGCGGACTACCTCATCCAGCTCTCGGACGTCCCCTTCCACCTCAACGCGATCCAGTCCTTCGCTCAGTCGGGCCGCTTCTCCTCCCTCGGGGTGTCCTTCTACCTCGCCGTGCAGGACGCCGCCATCAACCCCGTGCCGGGCGCAGGCTTCTACCCCGCCGGGTACCATGCGCTCTGCGCCCTCGTCCTGCAGATGACCGGCGTCGACACCGGCTACGTCGTGAATGCGGCGAACTACTTCTTCACCTCCCTCGTCTACCCCCTCGCGATGCTCCCCCTCATGGTCGCGCTCTTCCCCGACTCCCCGCGCACGGTGCACGCGGGCGCTCTCGCCTGCGTCTCCTTCGTCGCCTTCCCGTGGCTCCTGCTCATCTTCGGCGGCGTCTACCCCAACCTCGCGGGGTTCTGCACCATCCCCTTCCCCATGGCCCTCTTCGTGGCCTTCCTCGCCCGGCACAGGGGGCGCGGCGAGGCGGCCAGGCTGATCGCCGCCTTCCTCCTGTCCCTTGTCGGCCAGGTCCTGCTGCACCCCAACACGGTCTTCACCGCCGTCGTCATCCTCGTCCCGTTCTGCATCGCGCTCATCTGGCGTCGAGCGCACGAGGGGCGCCCAGGTCGCGGTGCCACCCCGAGGGCCGCCCTCAGGGTCGCCGCCTTCATGCTCGTGGTGCTCGCGGGCTGGTACGCCTTCTGGCGCCTCCCTGCCTTCCGCGGCCTCTTTGAGTTCGAACGCGGCGCCTTCACGACCCCCTTCCAGGGCCTCGTCGACATCGTGGGGCTGAGCTACTCCTTCATGGGCTCCTACGACTACGCAATCCAGGCCCCGCTGGCCGCCTTCGTGATCGTGGGCGCCGTCAGGTGCCTCTACTCCGAGAGGCTGCGCTGGCTCCCCTTCAGCTACCTCGCGACCTGCGCGATCGTCTTCATGGGCGCGGTGATGTCGGGCGGGCTCCGCAACTTCGTCTGCGGCGTGTGGTACACCGACCCCAACCGGCTCGCGGCGATGGCGGTGCTGGCCGCCGTGCCACTCGCCGCGTTCGGCATCGAGTGGGCCTTCGGGCTCCTTCTCGCGGGTGTCGAGCACTACAACGCCTGGCGCGCGCACCGGACGCACGCCAGGGTGGTGACCGTCGCCTGCGTGGTGCTCTACGCCTTCCTGACCTTCTCGAACAACCTCATCCTGCCGGGCAGCTTCCACTCCCAGGACGAGGCCATCCAGGACTCGGGAATCCTCCGCAACTCAGACGAAGTGCAGGAGTACGTGATGCTCGAGCAGCAGAGTCCCAGCGTGCACACGCCCTTCGGCGACTATCGCGACCACTTCGACCGCACCTGCCAGTCCAACGTCCCCATTGCCCTGAACGAGCAGGAGTTCCTCAAGGAGGTCCAGCAGGTGGTGGGCCCAGAGGACCTCGTGATCAACAACCCCATCGACGGCAGCTACTTCGCCTACGGCTACACCGGGCTGCGCTGCTACTACCGCAAGATCGACGGCTTCCGCAACCTCGACCCCAAGCCGGGCGACGCCCCCGACGACTCATCCGAGACCCAAGAGAGCGTCCTCATCAGGACGAGGCTTCGCGACATCGCGACTGACGAGCAAGTACGGGAGGCCGTCGCCGCCACGGGAGCCCGCTACGTGCTCGTGATGAGCACGGTGAACTCCGAGGGCTCCTTCATCGGCGGGCGCGGCGGCTACAAGCCCGAGAGCTTCTCGGGCATCACCTCGATCACCCGCGAGACGCCCGGCTTCACGCTCGTCCTGGCCCAGGGCGACCTCGCCCTGTATAGAATCGACGCGTAGTTCGCAGGGTGGCTGCCACCGCGCTCGCACCCTCCTGATAGACTGGGTTGCCGGTGGGCGACCCAGGACCGGCCCCACACGAGAGGCGCCGCCGAGGCGCGACCCCACACCCCTAGGAAGCACCCATGAGAGTACTTGCCGTGATACCCGCCTACAACGAGGAGGCCTGCCTCGAGGACACCGTCCGCGGGCTCGAGCGGACCTGCCCGCAGGTGGACTACTTCGTGGTGGACGACGGCTCCTCGGACGCAACCGGCCAGATCATCCGGGAGCGCGGGCTGAACGGTGTCAGCCTGCCGATAAACACCGGCCTGACCTCGGCGTTCCGCACCGGGATGAAGTACGCATACCGCCGGGGCTACGACGCCGTCGTGCAGTTCGACGCGGACGGGCAGCATCTGCCCCAATACATCGCCCCCATGGCGGAGGAGATGGCGGTCACCGACTCCGACATCGTGATTGCTTCGCGCGCGCTCGCAGGCGGCGGTCCGGTGGGCGCCCGTGCGGCCGGCTCCAGGCTCATCACCTGGCTCATCCGGGTCACGACCGGAGCGCTCGTCACCGACCCCACCTCGGGTATGCGCATGTACAACCGTAGGATGATCGAGATGTTCGCCACAGGCTTCGACGTGGCCCCCGAGCCCGACACGATCGCGCTCGTCGCGCGCAAGGGCGGCAAGGTCACGGAGGTACCGTGCGAGATGCGCGAGCGCCAGGGCGGCGAGAGCTACCTCAAGCTCGGCAACGTCGTCCGCTACATGTCGCGGACCTGCCTCTCCATCCTGCTCTTCCAGTGGCTCAGATAGGAGCACGATGTCTCTCTCGCTCAGAATCCTGCTGCTCGTCGGCGCCTTCCTGGCGTTCTGCTTCATCTCCACCCGCGTGAGGCGCAACAAAATCCTCATGCAGGACGCCATCTACTGGGTGCTGCTCTCCGTCCTACTGCTCGTCGCCGCCATCTTCCCGGGCGTCTTCATCCGCCTGTCGCAGGCGCTCGGGTTCATCTCGCCCAGCAACTTCGTCTTCCTCGTGATCGTGGCGCTCCTGCTCGTCAAGATCTTCACCAACTCCATCGAGATATCCATGCTCAGGCACAAGGTCGAGGAGCTCGCCCAGGAGGTCGCCCTCAGGGACGCCACGGCCGGCCGCTCGTCCACGGAAGGTCGCTCGGACGGGCGCGCAGGCGAGAAGGACGCGCGGACCCAGGCCTAGGACTCGCGAGTGCCGCGAGAAGGTCGACGGGGGAGCCTAGGGGCGCCCGAGGTTGCCTAGAGCCTGCCGAGGAGGAAGAGCGTCCTCAGGGCAACCTCGTCACGCTCGCTCTGACGGAGCCTGCCAGGCGTGCGGGCCTTGGAGAGGCCGTCGTCCTCGAGGAAGTGCGCGAGGAGCCGTCGCCTGTCATCGGGCATCCGGTCCCAGTACTCGTCACGGAGCTTCTCGAGCTGGCGCGTCACCAAGCCGAGCTCGTCGCCGGCGACGTAGCGCCTGACGCGGTTGGCCAGCACCTCCTTTGCCCCACGACCGCTCGCGCTCGCGTTGTTGGACAGGCGACGGTACTCGAGCGACGAGAAGTCGTCGAAGACGAGGGTGCCGATGGCAGTGGCCACGAGGGACACCCACCAGTCGTGCGTGTAGACGCCCTCCAGCCCCGCCCGCGAGACGGCACGGGCCAGGAGCTGGTTCATGACCATGGTGTTGCCCGAGGTCACGTTCTCGTAGAGCATGCGCTGGAAGTCGACGCCGATTCGGTTGAGGTGCGAGCGGCCTCTCGGCACCAGGTCCTGATCGCAGTAGGTGTACTCGCTGCAGTACGCCGCAGGCAGGGATGGGTCGAGCTCGGAGAGGCGCGTCGTCGCGCGGAGGAGCTTGTTGGTGTGCCACACGTCGTCCTGGTCGGCCAGCGCCACGTAGGGATGACGCTCCGCCACCTGGGAGACGAGGAGCAGGAAGGAGCGGGTCACGCCGAGGTTGCCGCCATCGAGAAGCTCGAGGGCGCCCGCGCTGGCCCATCGTTCGAGCTTCTCGACGGTGCCGTCGGTCGAGCCGTCGTCGCGGACGTAGAGCCGCACGTCGACGCCCTCCTGTGCAAGGATGCTCTCGACCTGCTCCTCGAGATAGCGCGCGCCGTTGTAGGTGGACATGACTACGGCGACCTCGGGCTTGCTCTTGGCGTGGGACATGGGCGTCACGTCCTTCTCGGTCCGGGTTTTGTGAAGGCTGGCAGGCCACGGCCCCGGTGAGGGGCACAGGCGCCAGTCCAACGATAGTATAGGAGTCCCTTGCGCAGGCCCCGGGCCGCGCGTCGACACGGGAGGTAAGAGGTGAGCCAGCCAGCGCAGCCGCAGGCCGGGTGCAGACTCAGCATCGTCGTGCCCTGCTACAACACGGAGCGCTACCTTCCCACGTGCATGGACTCGCTCGTTGCGCAGGACATGGACGGTATCGAGGTCATCGGCGTAGACGACGGCTCGCCTGACGGCTGCCTCGGTATCCTGCAGGACTACGAGCGGCGCTACCCCAACCTGGTTCGTGCCCTGCACCGGGACAACGGCAGGCTCTGGAACGCCCGCTGGACCGGCATCGATGCCGCGCGCGGCGACTACGTCGCCTTCGTCGACAGCGACGACTGCGTGGAGCCCGACTTCGCCAGGACGCTCTACGAGACCGCCGTCGCCGAGGACGCGGACGTCGTCGTCTGCGGCTTCTCCCGGACGGACCTCGCAACGGGCAGGGTCCTCTCGCGCGAGTTCTGCGACGAGCGGTCGCCGTTCACCCTGGAGGCCGACCCCGGGCGCATCGTCGAGGTGAACCCCGCGGCCTGGAACAAGGCCTTCCGCAGAGGGGTCCTCGCCACCTTGCCGCGCCTCTCGGAGACCCCTCCCATCCTGGAGGACCTCGCCCTCACGCTCCTCGCCTACACCAGGTGCACGCGCCCGGTCGCGTTCGCGCCCCGCTCGCTCGTCCACTACATGGTGCATGCGGACTCGATGATCAACACGGTCACCGAGGAGCAGGTGGAGGCCGTGCTGCGCATGATGCGAGAGATCCGGGCCGACTACGTGCAGGCGGGGTGCCCGCCCGCGCTCATGGCCGCCCTCGACGCGGTCGCCTTCGAGCACCTCGGGGTGTCCATGCCGTTCCGGCTATCGGCCAACGCCGACGTGGACCTCAAGGCCGAGCTCGCGCACATCACGCGCTACCTGGACGAGAGCTTCCCGACCTGGCGCCGGTCCCCCTACATCAACGGCGCCTACGCAAGGGCGCATGGGAGCGCCTTCAAGAAGCTGCTGGTGGCCCAGCGCTTCTATCGCGCCCACCTGATGCGACCCTTCCTCTGGGCCTACTCCTTCGCCATCAGGAACCTCCACGTCGACATCAAGTGGTAGCCGGCCCGGCTGGGCGAGAAGGACGGGCGGGCGCGGCAGGCGGGCAGGGCGCCGGCGTGAGCAGGCAGGGGCGCTACCTGCGGAGCTGCTGTTCGAAGACCCACTCGGGGCAGGCGCCCTCGAAGCGGTAGACGAAGTAGCTGTGGTCCTGCCCGTTGTGCGTGAGGAGCGTGAGCGGGCCGGGGGCCACGTGGCGCATCACGCACCAGGGCGCGTGCGCGCTCTCCTCGAGGACGGGCTGGAGGTAGGCGGTCTGCTCGGCCACGTACCAGATGCCCGCGTGGTGGTGGGCCAGCGAGGACGCGTCGATGGGCGCAAGGTCGCCGAGGGCCGCCAGGATCATGCCGGAGACGTAGTCGTAGCCGGTCGAGAGCTCAACGAGCCGCTCGGAGATGAGGTCGCCACCGCCGCGGGCGTTCACTTCGATCAGGTACACCTCGTCGCCCACCACGCGCATCTCCGTGTGCGTTGGCCCCGTCTCGACGCCCACCGCGTCCAGGACCTGCCGGTCGAGCTCCTCGACCTTCTCGCGCATGCCCGGTGCGAGAAGGGCCGGCTGCTGGTGGCCGAGCTCCGCGCAGTGGTGGGCCGTGTCTATCACCGCGTTGGTGACCTGCAGGATGGTGTGGGTCCCGCGGAACGACAGCCCCTCGACCGAGAGGTTGGTGCCGTCCGGGATGAGGCTCTCGACGATGTACTCGGAGCTGCGGCTCGGCTCGCCCTCGGTGTAGCGCACGGCGCTGGCGAGCTCCGCCTCGTCGCGCACGATCGAGACGCCGCGCTTGCCCGCCTCGGCGGTCGGCTTGATGATGAAGGGGTAGCGGCCGCGCCACCTCTCACCCACCTCGCACAGGTCACGCACGCGCTCGTACTCCACCTTGCCGAGGCCGCGCACGCCCCTGCAGCACTCGCGGTTGCGGAACTTGTCGGTGATGCCGCCGCCCTCCCGCGTGATGTTCGAGGGGTTGCCGTCGAGGCCCAGGGCCTCGGCCACCAGTGCGGCGGGACGGAAGGTGAACTCGGAGGTGTGGAGCACGCCGTCGATGCCGGCGACCTCGCACTCCCGCACGAGGGCGTCCACGTCCGCGAGCGACACCTCGTGGCAGACGTCGAAGGCGGTGCGGGTGGCGTCGTCCAGCGGGCGGGCAAAGCAGTGGGACTCGACCCCGAGCAACCGCGCCTTGCGCGCGAACGCCTGCGCGAGGCCGTGGGTGCCGAACACGGCTATCTTCTTCACGGGCTCCTCCTAGGCTCTCTTGCACGGCAGGGCTACAGGTCGACCGGGCGCCCCCTCAGCACGCGAAATCCGAGGACCCAGTACCACTGGAGCGGCGCCAGGAGGTAGCTCGGCCACCTCCTCTCGCGCATGATGGCGCGCAGGCACTCCCGCCTGGTGTATGGGCTGGGTAGGCGGCCTCCCCACTTGAGCCAGAAGCGGTAGTAGGTCCTCTTGGCCGTCTCTATGGCCTCCTGGTCGCCGTACTCGAGCGCGTACTTGACGAGGGACTTGCCGAAGCCCACCTCGTTGCGCGCGTACTTCTCGTCGAACTTCACGTTGGCCGAGTAGCTGCTCCCCTGGCTCACCACGTGGCGATAGGCGCACCACGGCTCCTGGATGCACTGGACCCTGCCCAGCGTCAGCCAGAGGAAGGCGTTGCGTCGGTCGCCCATGTAGAAGTCGTACTCCTTGAGCGCCTTGAAGTCGGCGAGCGCCCGGAAGAACTCCTCGCGTCGGCAGACGTAGCTGCTCGTCTGCCCGGGCATGCAGGAGTAGAAGAACTCGCGGTAGCTGTACTCGGGCTCGGGGCAGGAGGGGTAGCGCTCACCGTTGGGTTTGGAGTCCTGGTCGACGACGACGCTCTGTGTGAAGGAGGCCGTGTAGTCTGGGTGGGCCTCGAGGAAGTCGACCTGCGTCTGCAGCTTGCGGTCGTAGAGCCAGTAGTCGTCGCCCTCGCAGCTCACGAGGTACTTGCCGCGGGCGCGCCGCCACAGGTCCTCGCCGTTGCCGACGGCCCCGAGGTTGTGCTCGCGGTAGATGATCTTGAAGTTGGGGGGCAGCTCCGGCTCTAGCCCCTCGAGCACCTGGCGGGAGTCGTCGGGCGAGCAGTCCTCGCCCACGATGACCTCCCAGGGGAAGTCGCACTTCTGGGCCGCCAGCGAGCGCAGGCACTGGGCGATGTAGCGCCCGTGGTTGTAGACGGGGATGCAGACGGACGCGAGGGGCTCGCTCGCCTGGTCCTTCTCGCCCATCGCTAGCCCCTGTGCGCCGTGGCGAGCACCACGTCGCAGATGAGGTCGACGTCGTCGAGGGCGAGGTCGGCGAACATCGGCAGCGTGAGCACGCGCGCGGCCACGTGCTGGGCCACGGGCGTCTTCGAGGAGTCGAAGTGGCCGCGGTAGCACTCGTAGTCGCTGATCAGGGGGTAGAAGTACTTGCGCGCGTGGATGTCGCGGGCGAGAAGGGCCTCGTACACGTCGTCGCGCGTGGCGCCGAACTCGTCCTCGAAGACGACGGGCAGGTAGGCGTAGTTGGGCGTGACCCCCTTCTGCGGCAGGCACAGCCTGACGCCCGGCACGCCGGAGAGCCTCTCCCAGTAGCGCTCCGCCACGAGCCTGCGCTTGGCTATCTCCTCGTCGAGGTGGCGCAGGTTGCAGACGCCCATCGCCGCGCAGAACTCGTTCATCTTGGCGTTGCCGCCCACGTACTCGACGCTCTCGGTGCCCGTAATGCCGAAGTTCTTCCACTGGTTGAGAAGGTCGTGGAGCGCGGGGTCCCTGAAGCAGACCGCGCCGCCCTCGATGGTGTTGAAGACCTTGGTCGCGTGGAAGGAGTACATCGCCGCGTCGCCGAACATGCCGGAGGAGGTGCCGTCGAGGCGCACGCCGAAGGCATGCGCGGCATCGTATATGACCTTCAGGTTATATTTGTCTGCTATCTCCTGGATGGCGGCGACGTCGCACATGTTGCCGTACACGTGGACCGGCAGGATGGCGCAGGTGCTGGAGTCGATGAGGCGCTCGACGCTCGCGGGGTCGAGCGTGTAGTCGTCCGGCTTGATGTCGGCGAAGACGGGGACGAGCCCCTTGCGGACGATCGCGTGGGTCGTGGAGGCGAAGCTGTAGGGGGTCGTGATGACCTTGCCCCTGAGGTCCATGGCCTCCAGGATGCACTCGAGCGCGGAGTGGCCGTTGGTGAACAGCGCGATGTTGTCAATCCCGAGGTAGTCCTTGATCGCTGCCTCGAGCTTCTGGTGCTCGGCGCCCATGTTGGTCAGCCAGTGACTCTGCCAGAGGGGGGCAATCTCCTCGACGTACTCCTCGAGGGGAGGCATGGAGGAACGGGTGACGAGAATCTTGTCGTACGGCTTGTCTGCCATGGGGACGCTCCGATGCTTCTGCGTGATCGTGGCGCGCCGGGGCGCGCGGGCGGACCTCGTGCGAGGCCGGCCCCTGAGTGTTCGGTCCTAATAGTACCCTTACGCGCCCGCCTGGTCGGACTTGCGCCTGCCGGCGAGGTAGGCTCGAGCGTTGGCGAGGAGGTAGGCGAGCTCCTCGACCCCAAGGAGGCGGGCGATGAGCAGGTAGGCGGCACCCATCGCGAGGACCTGCAGCAGAATCAGCGCGAGGCTCGGCAGGCCGAGAAGGGCGAGCGGATAGGCGACGGCGGCCGAGGCGGCCGTGAGCGCGAAGGCCGGGCAGATGTCGCGCACCTGCTCGAGGTAGGAGTAGCCGATGACCTTGCGGTTGGGCTCGGCGTTGATGAAGGTCGAGATCACGTTGTTGATGATGTAGCCGACCACGATGGCGTTGAGGTCGTGGATCACGAAGGCGGTCACGCAGAGCATGGCGACGCCGATCCCCTTCTTGATGACCTCGAGCCTGAGGAAGACGTCGCTCTTCCCCATGCCGTTGAGCACCTGCAGGTTGGTCGTGTGGATGGGCAGGAAGGCGTAGATCAGGCAGTACATCTGCAGGAAGGGCACGGCGGGCAGCCACTTCTCGCCCAGGAGCAGCACGACGAGCGGGCGGGCGACGAGGGCGAAGGCGCCCATGGCCGGCACGATCAGGAAGGTGCTCGTCTTGAGCCCGCGCCGGGCGAGCCGCTTGACGCGGGCCTTGTCGTCCTGCACGCGCGAGACCGCCGAGAGCATGACGGGCTGGATGGCGCCGTCCAGGACGATGCCCAGGGCCTGCGGGTACTTCTCGCCCTGGGTGACGTAGCCGAGGTCGCTACCCGTGAACTGGTGCCCGATGACCAGGGAGGACAGGCTCGTGTAGCCCTGGTCGATCAGGCCCGAGACGAGCAGCTTCCACCCGAAGCGAAACATCGTCTTCGCGCGCGCCGCCACGAACACGAGCCGGGGCTTCCAGGGGACCTCGGCCATGAGGACGACGCACTTGGTGAGCTGGAACGAGAGCTGCTGCACCACGAGCGCCCAGATGCCCGCACCGGCGACGGCCGCGGAGATGGCGGAGACGCCCGACACCGCGGCGGCGGCCACGGTGGCGCGGAAGGTCTTCTTGAAGTCCATGTGGCGAGCGACCAGGGCCTCCTGGATCGCGTTGTAGGCGTTCACGATCAGGATGAGCACGAGGGCGCGCAGCGGCCAGACGATGGCGGGCATGGCGTAGAACTGAGCCACGGCGGGCGCGGCGACGAAGATCGCGAGGTAGAGCACGCAGGAGATGGTCAGGCTCATCCAGAAGACCGTGGAGCAGTCGTCCTCGTCGAGGTCGGGCGACTGGATGATAGCCGTGTTGAGACCGGACTGCACGATCACGTTGCCGATGTTCACGAAGACGGTCATAATCGCGAGCATGCCGAACTCCGCCGGTGCGAGCAGGCGCGCCATCACGATCTGCACGACGAGCTGGATCGCGGCGGAGCCACCCTGCTCGAAGAGCTTCCAGAAGAGCGATCTGACCGTGGTCGCCTTGAGGTCGTGGGCCACCTAGTCCTCCAGCCTCGTCACGTACTCCTCGTACTTGCGCGCTATGAACTGCGCGCGCCAGGGCCCGAGGGGCTCGATCGGCTCGCCGCGGAAGGCGCGCAGGTGGTTGGTCACGCAGTCGTAGGCGGCGATGCAGCTGAACTCCACGCCCCCGGAGAAGCGCGGGTTGCACTCGAGGAAGTGGTAGCGGGAGAGACCCCTTCCGCGAGCCGCCCCCTCGGGCGAGAAGGACGCGGGTGCCGCGGGCGCACGGCCGGCCTCGGCGGCGCAGGCCGCGTCGGCGGCCGAGAAGCGCGCGGAGGGCGTGCCCGGCTCGGGCACGCGCCCGTCCGGCCCCTCCTCGATGAACTCGAAGTTCACGCAGCCGACGACGCCCAGCTCGGCGGCAAGGGCGCACGAGGCCGCCTCGAGGTCGGCGTCGTGGAAGACCTCGACCGAGGTGCCCGCGCCGTTGAGCGTACGCAGGTACTCCCTGCGCGGCACGGCCACGCAGGCGTCGCCCGCGGCGGCGCGGACCACGTCCACGCAGACGACGCGGCCCTCGACGAGCGGCTGCACGACGTAGCGCTCGGGGTCGGGGATGGAGGAGAGCTCCGCCCACTCGCGCTCGTCGTAGACGTAGCGCAGCCCCTGGCTGCTCCTGCCGTCTTTTGGCTTCACGACCACCGGGAAGGACGCGGGGCCGGAGCCGAGCGAGGGGAGCGGGCGCGTCTCGATGCCGCGGACGCCAGAGGAGCTGCGCTCGAGGAAGCCCGCCATGGCCTGCTTGTCCCTGCAGTACGCGAGCGCCGAGGCGGGCGAGATGCAGACGAGGGCGCCGGCGAAGGTCCCGTCCTCGGCGCGCACCGCGTTGAAGAAGTCCACGTCCACGTCGGTCAGGGGGCAGATGTAGTCGACGCCCTCGGCCTCGCAGACCCCTGCGACGAAGCTCGCGTAGCGCTCGCGGTCGGAGGTGTAGGGGGCCTGGTAGAAGGCATCGACGGAGAGGGCGTCGGCCACGAGCTCCCGGGCGTAGATGTCTGACCCCACGACCTTCTCACCCGCGGCGTGCAGCCGCTTGATAACGATGTCTGCGGAGAACGAGCCGATTGCCGTGACCAGCGCTGTGCCCATACCGTGGAGCCTCCGATGTGTGTGGCGCTGCGGACCCGCGAGCCAGCCGATGGCGAGGCGCTCGGCGCTGCCGCTCGGGCGCCGGGTCCGTGCGAGCAGGCCCTGTCCGGGCCTGGGGGTGGATGTCATCCTCTCAGCTTAATGTATACTTTTGGGGCTGCGTGGCCGCTGGCCCCTCCTGCGCCCAATGCCCACAGGAGCCTTGCCGCACCCTTGCACCCACCTGCGACTCACGTGCGACCCGCGCTCCGGGCTGCGCGACGGGGCGCCTCGCACGTGACACCCAGTCTTCGGAGGCACGATCATGAAGGACAACTCGCTCGAGTCACTCCTCGCGGACGGCTTCGCCGAGAGGATGGCCCACGAGTACCTCGATACCATGGCGGACGAGCTCACGAGCGGCCTCTTCGACGAGGACTACCTGAGGTGGGCGCACTCCGAGGGCTACTACGCCATGAGCGCCTACAGCTACGGACTCACCCCAGAGACGGTCGGCGACTACATCTCCGACTACGACTTCTGCAAGATGTGGCCGCTCAACGACTGGCAGCGCATCTGGATCAACGACAAGCTGACCCTCAAGTACATGCTCGCGGGCACGCCCGCCGACAGGTTCATGCCCAGGTACTACTACTACACCGCCAAGTCGCGCCTGGTGCCTGGGCCCGACTGCGCTGCCGGACCCAGCCTGGGGGGCTTCGTCGAGACCCTGCGCGAGGTCGGGGAGCTCGCCTGCAAGCCCTGCAACGGAGCCATGGCGGTGGGCTTCCACCGCCTGTCCTTCGACGGGCGCTCCTTCGCCGTCGACGCCCGCGAGGCCTCCGAGGAGGGCGTCAAGGACTTTGTCCGCACGCACCCCAACTACGTCTTCACCGAGTTCATCCGCCCCTCCGAGGACCTGGCGAGGATCGACCCGCTGATCCACACCCTCCGCGTCATCGTGGTCAACCCAGACGGCGTCTCGCCGACGCCCATCGCGGACTACCTGCGCTTCTCGGTCGGCGCGGACAAGAGCGGCTCGACCCCCAACTACCAGATCCCCGACAGGGCGGACGTCTGCTCGCTCAACGCCTACGTGGACCTCGAGAGCGGCCGCTTCGGCGACGCCAAGCTCGTCTACCCCGCCCGCGTTGAGGACTGCCCCACCCACCCCGACAGCGGCGCACCCGTGGAGGGGCGGATCTCGTGCTGGCCGGAGGTCCTCGAGATGCTCCGTCAGGTCTCGCTAGCGCTCGGTCCGGTCGAGTACCTCGGCTACGACGTGGGCATCACCCCGGACGGCCCCCGCATCATGGAGATAAACTCGCACTCCGGCGTCCAGTACCTGCAGCTCTTCCGTCCGCTGCTCAAGGACCCCCTGCCCGCGCGCTACTACCGCGCCAAGCTCGACGCCATCGACGCGCTCTCCCCCGAGGACAAGGCCCGCAGGAACTCGATCGCCCACTAGGCCCCGGCGGGGTCGCGCACAGGGTCGCGCACAGGGTCGCCAGCAAGGTCGC
>OMVS01000040.1:39309-43818 GCA_900314575.1 uncultured Olsenella sp.
TGGCCCGGGCGACAAGCTTCGTGCCAGCTTTCCGCAGGCCCAGGCAAGGTCTCTCCCCCTCCGGCGCGCTAGAGTTCCCCTCACGTCCACCCGCATCGTGAGGAGGAGCCCATGGCGCTCGTATGGTCAAAGGAGAAGGTCGCGCTCCAGATAGACGACGACCCGGCGTCGGAGCCGTTCGACGGACCCGACGACTGGACGGTCGTCCACGTCACGACGGCCCAGCTGGAGAGCTACGAGGGGTGCCAGGAGGTCGTGAGCCACCTGAGCCAGGCGCTCGGGGCTAACCTCGCGACCGACACGGGGGACGAGCTCTCCCCGGACGCCGACGGGGTGCCCTGGTGCCTCGGCGCCCTGGGCGCCCTCGACTTCCCGCAGGAGGGCCCCGCGGCCTTCGGGGAGCTCGAGGACGCGTTCGCGGACGTCTGCATTGATCAGCCTGGCTACGGGGACGAGGCCGACTTCGGCGACGAGGAGATCGTGCCCTGGGACGAACGCCTGCCCGAGGGCTCCGTGCGAATCGTCCGGGGGCGCCAGATGAGCACCCCGGAGTTCCTCTACCTCCGCAAGGCCTCAGAGCTCGCCCCCCGCCGGCTCGCCCAGCTCGGCATGGAGCTCTGCGGGCTCTACGCCACCGACCACCTCGATGACCCTCGCAACTACCGCGTCTTCGGGGACAGCGTCTGCACGATACGCGGGCTCAGGGCCTACCTGCGAGGCGCACGCGGCCTCCCTGGATACGACCAGGCCATGGACGCGCTCGCGCTCGTGGCCGAGGGGTCCCACAGCCCCATGGCGAGCTACCTCTTCCTGCTCCTGACCCTCCCGCGCGAGATGGGCGGCTATGGCCTCGAGAGGCCCATGATTGGGGTCGACTACCAGCTGACGGAGACCGACGCCCCTGACGCACCGAGCACGGAGGGCCCCTACGAGGCCTACGACCTGTGCTGGCCGGACAGGGGCGTGGCCCTCCAGTACGTGGGCGAGACCCCTCCCTCCTGGAGGGACCTGCACTCCCTGACCGTGCCCAACCTGCTCGACCTCAAGGTCGTCTGCGTCACCTGCGCCCAGGTGGCGAGCGTCGCGGCCTTCGACGAGGCCGTGCGCGAGCTCTGCCGCCACCTCGGCGTGACCCTGCCCAACGAGTCGCTCGACTTCATCGTGGCGCGCGCCTCTCTGCGCGACGAGCTGGAGTTCCCCTCCTACGACCACATGTGCGCCACGGCCCGAGACGCCCACTGCCACGAGCTCGTGTAGCGGTCGGTGGTGTGCGCGGCGACTGAAGGGGCCCGCCACCCCAGGGCGGGGGCGGCGGGCCCGGATCGGCTGGACCTTGGCGGAGCGACGCGCTACCTCTCGCCTGCCGCGCGCCTCTCCTGGTACTCCTCGGCGAGCCTCTGCTGCACGTCGTGCGGCACCTGCTCGTAGCCGCTCAGCTCGAGCTCGAACTCGCCCGTGCCGCGGGAGAGCGAGCGCAGGCGCGTGGAGTAGTCGGTGACCTCGGCGTAGGGCACGGTCGCCTCGATGGTCGTGTACCCCGCCTCGGAGCCGGTGGCGGCCGTCATGCCCTCCACGCGGCCGCGGGAGGCGGAGATGTCGCCCATCACGGAGCCGGCATAGCTGTCGGGCACCGTGATCTCGAGGTGCGCCATCGGCTCGAGCAGGACGGGCTCCGCCTGGCCCACGGCCTTCTGGAAGCCGATGCGGGCGGCCGTCTTGAAGGCCATCTCGTTGGAGTCGACGGGGTGGTAGGAGCCGTCGTAGACCGCGACCTTGATGTCGATCATCGGGTAGCCGGCGAGCACGCCGTCGGACATGGTCTCGCGGACGCCCTTGTCGATGGCGGGGATGAAGTTGCGCGGGATGTGGCCGCCGACGACCTCGTCCACGAACTCGTAGCCCTGCCCGGGGTTGGGCTCGACGCGCAGCCAGCAGTCGCCGAACTGCCCGGCGCCGCCGGTCTGCTTCTTGTGGCGTCCCTCGGCGCTCGCGACGCGGCGGATCGTCTCGCGATAGGGAATCTTGAGCTTCACGGTGTGCGCCGTTATGCCCACGCGGTCCTCGAGCCGGTCGAGCAGGACGCTGACCTGCGCCTCGCCGATCGCGGAGATGACCGTCTGGCCGGTGTCCTCGACGCGCTCGACCTTGAGGGTCGGGTCGGCGTCCGCGGCCTTGTCCAGGAAGGTGTAGAGCTTGTCCTCGGTGCCGCGCTTGTCGGGCTCGATGGCGATGCGGTAGAGCGAGTTGGGGAAGCGGAACTGCGCCGCCTCGACCTTGCCCGTGACCGAGAGGGTGTCGCCCGTGATGGCCTCGAGCTTGGGCACGACAACGATGTCGCCGGAGGCGGCCGACTTCACGTCCTGGGTCTCCTTGCCGCACATGAGGTAGAGGTGGCCGAGGCGCTCCGCCTTGCGCGTGCGGGCGTTCGTCAGCTCCAGGCCGGGCTCCAGCGTGCCCGCAAGCACCTTGAGGAAGGAGAGGCGCCCGTTCTGCGGGTCGTTGAGGCTCTTGAAGACGAAGGCGACAGGGCGGTCGTCGTCCGGGGAGATGTCGAGCTGCTCGCCGTTGACCAGCGGGATGCGCCCGAAGTCCGCCATGGTCGGGAACCAGTTGACGATGGCGTCGAGCAGCGAGATGACGCCCTCCTCCTTGACGCAGGAGCCGGCGAACACGGGCACGAAGACGCGCTCGCGCAGCGCGCGGGCGAGAAGCCCCTCGAGCTCCTGCTCGCTTATCTCCTCGCCCTCGAGGTACTTCATCATGAGTTCGTCGTCCACCTCGACGACCAGGTCGACGAGGTCGGCGCGGGCGGAGGCTGCCGCGTCGGCGAACTCGGCGGGAACGTCCGTGACCTCGGGCTTGCCGTCCACGAGGTGGCGCGCCTTCTGGTGCACGACGTCGATGACGCCGGAGAACGCCGAGCCGGTCCCCATGGGGATCGTGACGGCGCCAAGGCGGTTGCCGAAGTGCTCGCGCAGCGACTCCATGGCCAGGTCGAAGTCCGCGTCGTCCTTGTCCAGGCGGTTCACGAAGACGGCGCGCGCCACCGAGAGCTCGTCCGCGGCGAACCAGAGGCGGGTGGTGGTCGTCTGCGGGCCGGTGGAGTCGACCATGAACAGCGTCGTCTCGCCGGCGCTCATCGCCGCGTAGGCGTCGCCCACGAAATCGGGGTAGCAGGGCGCGTCGAGCACGTTGATGCGCGTGTCCTCCCAGGTCACGGGCGCGATCGTCGTGGAGATGGAGAAGCCGCGGGAACCCTCCTCCGCGTCGTAGTCGAGCGTGGGCTTTGTGCCGGCGTGACCGCCCAGGCGGGTGGTCCTTCCCGTGAGGTGCAGCATCGCCTCGGCCAGCATGGTCTTGCCCACGCCGCCTTGGCCCACAAGGACCACGTTCTTTACCTTCTCGACTCTGCCTGCCATGTGATGCCTCCTTGAGCTGCTCAGGTCGGCGACGGCCACAGGCCCGGAACGCGGACGCGGCCACACCTCGGCTATCGCCCTGCCACATTGCCACGCATCGGTGCGCCTCGGAAGCGGGTCCCAGGCGCACAACCAAGACCTTACCCAAGGCGGCAGCGACCCTGCGACGCGCGTCGGGTTGGCGGTTGTCATCAAACGTCGACGGCCGGGCCCTCCTGCGGGCGCCTGAAGTCGAGTACCATTGACGCTGCGTGTGGCGCGCGGGCCGGGGCCTGACGTGGTGGCACAGGAGCACGAGGCGCGAGCGCGCGGCAAGCCTGGGGACGGGCGACGTGGCGCCACGAAAAAGGGGCCCGCGCCTTCGCGCGAGCCCCTTCGCAATGACGTGTCGCCGACACCTAGTCGAGGACGGCCTCGTTCTCGGTGTCCATCTCCATGAGCATGCGACCCTTCTCATCCTGCGAGACCGTCGACATCTTGTCGGCGTAGATCTTCTTGCCCGTGGGATGCTCCTCGAGCCAGAGCTTGTTGGCCGTGGGCGCCCAGCTGGCGGCGTAGGGCGCGGTGCGCTCCTCGATGCTCTCCGGGGTGACCGGGGTGACGTACTCGGTGCAGTGGGCGCCGGCCTCCTTGACCATCCGGGCAGCATGGTCGGGTTCTCGAGCATGGGGCAGGGCTGGAGCATGTTGTCGTTCCAGGGGTAGCGGGAGCGGTAGGCCTGGAACATCGGCTGCTTGAGGCAGTCGAGCCAGGAACCGTCGCGGATGTTGGCGTTGGAGTAGTGGATGAAGACGCAGGGCTCCACGTCGCCGCGGGCGTTCACGTGGCAGTACACGCGACCGCCGGCGATGCAGCCGCCGACGTACTCGCCGTCGTTCTGGAAGTCCATCGCGAAGATGGGGTAGCCGCCCTCGAAGCCGCGGACCTCGCGGATGCGGTGGAACATGTACTCGCGCTGCTCGGGCGTGGGCATGAGGTCTGCGCTGGCGCCCTCGCCGACGGGCATGTAGTGGAAGTACCAGGCCCAGCGGCAGCCCTTGTCGACCAGGAGCTGGAAGAACTGGTCGGAGGAGACGCGCTCGGTGTTGGC
>OMVS01000015.1 GCA_900314575.1 uncultured Olsenella sp.
GATGATCGTCAAGGCGAACCGCGAGCCGAAGTTCTCGACGCGCAAGCAGAACCGCTGCCAGCGTTGTGGGCGTCCCCACTCCGTCTATCGCAAGTTCGGCCTGTGCCGCGTCTGCTTCCGCGAGCTGGCGAGCAAGGGCGAGCTTCCTGGCGTCCGCAAGGCGAGCTGGTAGGACCCAGGGGCCCTCGCGAGGAGGCGTACGTCCCATGGGGGCGCACGAACCGTTCGCGCAGTTTCATCACTAACTAAGGAGAAGGATCTATGAAGGTTACCGATCCCATTGCAGACATGCTGACGCGTATCCGCAACGGCAACACCGCGAAGAAGGACCAGGTCTCCATGCCGTCCAGCAAGGTCCTCGTGGAGGTCGCGCGGATCATCACGGAGGAGGGGTACCTCGAGGGCTACAGCGTCGAGGACACCGAGCCCCAGAAGACCCTCCACATCACGCTGAAGTATGGTCCCAAGCACACCAAGGTCATCCGCGGCATCAAGCGCGTCTCCAAGCCCGGCCTTCGCATCTATTCCAAGGCTGAGGACCTGCCGCGTGTTCTCGGCGGCCTTGGCACCGCCGTCATCTCTACCTCCAAGGGCATGATGTGCGACCGCGACGCCCGCAAGCTCGGCATCGGCGGCGAGGTCATCTGCTACGTCTGGTAAGTCCGGTAGGGAAAGATAGGAGGAGACACATGTCTCGTATTGGCAAGCAGCCTGTCACCGTCCCCGCCGGGGTCGACGTGACTATCGACGGCACCACCGTCACCGTCAAGGGTGGGAAGGGCGAGCTCAAGCGCACCTTCTCCGACCTCATCGAGCTCCAGCGCGAGGGCGACGAGATCCTGGTCGTCATCCCGCGCGCCGAGGGTTGCGAGGATATGACGGACGAGCAGTACAAGCGCACTAAGGCCTACAAGGCCTCCAACGCCCAGCAGGGCACCACGCGCACCGTGCTCCACAACATGGTGACCGGCGTGGACAAGGGCTTCGAGAAGAAGCTCGAGCTCACCGGCGTCGGCTACCGCGCCGCCCTCAAGGGCAAGGATCTCGACCTCTCGCTCGGCTACTCGCACGAGGTCATCTACAAGGCTCCCGAGAACATCAGCTTCGTGGTGCCCGACAACACCCACATCACCGTGCAGGGCATCTCCAAGGAGCAGGTCGGCCAGGTTGCCGCCGAGATCCGGGCTAAGCGTCCGCCCGAGCCGTACAAGGGCAAGGGCATCCACTACGAGGGCGAGCACATCCGCAGGAAGCTCGGCAAGGCCGCCAAGTAGCCTAAGGGCCAAGCAAGACCATCACCCCGTCAGGTGGTGGCACACGTAAGGAGAAGGAATGAACAAGAACCAGGCTAAGCTGGCGGGCCAGAAGCGCCGTGCGCGTCGCGTCCGTGCCAAGATGCACGGCACCGAGCAGCGCCCGCGCCTCACCGTTCACCGCACCAACGCAAACATCTACGCCCAGGTGATCAACGACGACACGCACGAGACCATCTGCTCCGCCTCCACCCTGAGCCCCGAGTTCCGCGAGACCGGCAAGCTCGGCTCCAACAAGGAGGCCGCGGAGTTCGTCGGCAAGCTCGTCGCCGAGCGTGCTCAGGAGAAGGGCGTCACCGAGGTCGTCTTCGACCGCTCTGGCTTCCTGTACCACGGCCGCATCCAGGCTCTCGCAGACGGTGCCCGTAACGCGGGCCTGAAGTTCTAGGAGGAATCACATGCCACGTGATCGTAAGCGCCAGGAGGACTCCGATCTTCAGGAGCGCGTCGTCTACATCCACCGCGTCTCCAAGACGGTCAAGGGCGGCCGCCGCATGTCGCTGCTCGCCCTCGTGGCCGTCGGCGACGGCAAGGGCAACGTGGGCATCGGCATGGGCAAGTCCGCCGAGGTGCCCCTGGCCATCCAGAAGGCCGTCGACGACGCCAAGAAGAACATGTTCAAGGTGCCCGTCACCGAGTCCGGCACCATCCCCCACAAGGTCGAGGGGCACTACGGTGCTGGGCGCGTCATGATCAGGCCCGCCATCGAGGGTACCGGCGTCATCGCCGGCGGCCCCGTCCGCCCGCTCTTCGAGCTGGCCGGCATCAAGAACGTCATCTCGAAGTCCCTCGGCACCGACAATGCCCTGAACATCATCAAGGCTGCCGCCGAGGGCCTGAAGGAGCTCTCCAGCCCCGAGGAGACCGCCGAGCGCCGCGGCATGACCGTGGGCCAGATGTTCGGCAGCAAGAAGGAGGACTAATCCATGGCAGACGAGAAGACGCTCACCGTCAAGCTGGTGCGCAGCGCTGTCACCCAGGTCAAGAAGGACCAGACCAGGACCTGCTTCGCCATGGGTCTCCGCAAGATCGGCGACACTTCGGTGCTGCCCGACAATCCGAGCGTTCGTGGAATGATCTTCAAGGTCAAGCACCTTGTCGAGGTCACGGAAAACTAAGGAGTCACCCAAATGCAGCTCAATGATCTTCGTCCCGCGGAGGGCTCCAGGAAATCTCGCAAGCGCGTCGGTCGCGGCAACGGCTCCGGCTATGGCACGACCGCGGGCCGCGGCTCCAAGGGCCAGCTCTCCCGCTCCGGCGGCGGCAAGGGTGCGGGCTTCGAGGGCGGCCAGACGCCGCTCGCGATGCGCCTCCCCAAGCTCCCCGGCTTCAAGAACCACAACCGCGTCGAGTACGCCCCCGTCAACGTCTCGCGCCTCGAGCTCCTCTACAATGATGGCGAGACCGTGGACGCCGAGTCCCTTCTCGCCAAGGGCGTCATCAAGCACGACTACGTCCCCGTCAAGGTCCTCGGTGACGGCGAGATCACCAAGAAGCTGACCGTCAAGGTCGACAAGGTGTCCGCCTCTGCCAAGGCCAAGATCGAGGCCGCCGGAGGGAAGGTAGAGCCCGCGTGCTAAAGGCAATCACCAACGCATTCCGCGCCAAGGAGCTTCGGGAGAAGATCGTTCTCACCATCGCCATCCTGCTGATCTACCGCTTCGGTGCCTACCTGCCTGTGCCCGGGATTCCGGTCACTGGCATGCTGAGCGCATACAATCAGGCGGCGAGCGGTAGCGGTGCGATCGCGGTGCTCAACCTCTTCTCGGGTGGCGCCCTGTCGCGCATGTCGGTGTTTGCCCTGGGCATCATGCCCTACATCACCGCCCAGATCATCCTGCAGATGCTCCAGGCGGTGATACCCTCGCTCTCCGAGCTCGCGCAGGAGGGAGAGGCCGGCCAGCGTAAGATCACGCAGTACACGCGCTACCTTACGGTCGCGCTCGCGCTGCTCAACGCGGTCGGCTACCTCTTCCTCTTCAAGAGCAGCCAGTACGGGCTGGACTTCTCCCAGATCGGGTTCCCCGAACCCGTGGAGGATGTCATCATCGTGGGGACGCTCCTGACGGGCGCGATTATCATCATGTGGCTCGGCGAGGTCATCACCCAGCGCGGCATCGGCAACGGCATGTCATTGATCATCTTCGCGAACATCATGGCCGGCCTTCCGACGGCGCTTATCGGCTCCGTGCAGAACTCAGCCAACGGACCGATCCTCACGATCGTGACGCTGCTGGTGATTCTGGTTGCCATCCCGCTCATCGTCTACGTGGAGCGCGGCCAGCGTAGGATTCCGGTGCAGTACGCCAAGCGCGTGGTCGGGCGCAGGATTATGGGGGGACAGTCCACGTACCTCCCGATCAAGGTGAACACGGCCGGAGTCGTGCCGATCATCTTCGCGTCGGCCATTCTGTACCTCCCCGCGCAGATCGCGGTCTTCTTCCCCAACGTCCACTGGATGCAGGCCTTTGCGAACGCGGTCTCGACGGGCTGGATCAACTGGGTCCTCTCCGTCCTGCTGATTGTCTTCTTCGCGTACTTCTACACTTCCATGGTGTTCAACCCGGAGCAGACCGCGGACCAGCTTCGCAAGTCCGGCGGCTTCATCCCTGGCGTGAGACCCGGTCAGGCGACTGCGGACTACATCAAGAACGTGATAAGCCACATCACGCTCCCAGGCGCCGTCTTCATGGCCGTCGTCGCGGTGGTTCCGTCGATCGTCTTCGCGTTCACGTCGAACTCGCTCATCCAGGCGTTCGGCGGCACGTCGATCCTGATCATGGTCGGAGTCGCGCTCGACACGCTCGCTTCGTTCGAGAGCCAGCTCAAGATGCACAACTACGAGGGCTTCTTCAAGTAGTCGATCGTAGTCGTACCTGAGAGACGGATTCAGGAGGACGGGAGCTGAGGCTCCCGTCCTCCTTCTCTTTTGGGGCGCCGCGCGGGCGCAAGCGGGCGGCCCCAGGGCCCCATCCACCTCACGGGCGGCCGTCTCGCAACATAAGACGAGTACACTTGATGAACGGCACTTCGCATGATGCGGGACGGAAAGGAAAGCACATGAATATCGTTCTTCTCGGCGCCCCTGGCGCTGGCAAGGGGACGCAGGCCCAGATGCTCGTCCGTGACTACGGCGTGGCGCACATCTCGACTGGCGACCTGCTACGCGCGGCGGTCAAGGCGGGGACAAAGCTCGGAAAACAGGCCAAGGAGTACATGGACGCCGGCGCCCTCGTGCCCGACAAGCTCGTTATCGACCTGGTCAAGGAGAGGCTCGAGGAGGACGACGCCAAGCGCGGCTTCATCCTCGACGGCTTCCCTCGAAACACCGCCCAGGCTGTGAGCCTCGACTCCGAGCTCTCGAACGCCGGCATCGAGCTCGACGGGGCGCTTCTGATCGACGTCGCCTCCGACGTGATCGTGAAGAGGCTCTCCTCGCGCAGGACCTGCAGGAGCTGCGGCTACACCGCGCCCGCTGGCACCGAGAAGTGCCCGCGCTGCGGCGGCGAGATGTACCAGCGCGACGATGACAAGCCGGAGACGATCCAGCATCGCCTCGACACCTACCAGAGCCAGACGGCGCCGCTCATCGAGTACTACGGTGGGCAAGACAAGCTCCTGAAGGTCGACGGAGACCGCCCGGTCGACGAGGTCTACGCCGACGTCAAGAGGGAGCTCCACCTTTCATGATCCACATCAAGACGGCAGAGGAGATGGAGGGGTACCGCGCCTCGGCCGGAACCCTCTCGAAGTCAGCGCTGAGGCGCGCCGGCTCGATGTGTCGGCCGGGCGTAAGCACGCAGGAGATCGACCGCGTGGTGGAGAGCTTCATCAGGCTCCACGGGGCCACCCCTGGGTTCAAGGGCTTCGGCGGGTTCCCGGCGAGCGTCTGCGCCTCGGTGAACGAGCAGGTCGTACACGGCATCCCCTCGCCGGACACCATCCTCAAGAGCGGTGACATCGTCTCCATAGACACCGGCGCCAACAAGGGCGGCTGGGCGGGCGACAACGCCTGGACCTTCCTCGTGGGAGAGGTCTCCGACGAGATCCGTGCGCTCTGCGAGGTCACGCGGGACTGCCTCAAGGCTGGCATAGAGCAGGCCGTGCCCGGCAACCACGTCGGTGACATAGGCTTTGCCGTGCAGACGCTGGCCGAACGCAACGGATATGGGGTCGTCCGCGATTACGTGGGCCACGGCGTCGGCCACAGGATGCAGGAGGACCCCGCCATCCCCAACTATGGAAAGCGGGGGAGGGGAGTGAGGCTGCAGGCCGGGATGGTCATCGCGATCGAGCCGATGGTCACGCTCGGGACGTACCAAACGCGCGTCCTGAGCAACGGCTGGACCGTGCAGACGGCCGACGGCCTGCCCGCGGCCCACTACGAGAACACCATTAGGCGTTAGGCCAGCTCCAAGAGGAAGTCCACGTTGTGTTGAAACGATGCAACGTGGACTTCATCCTGTCGTTTATGTAGGATATACAGTTGCTGTCAATAGGTAGGAAAGGTGTCCAGCGTGAGCAAACAGGACGCAATTGAGCTTGAGGGCAAGGTCGTAGAGCCCCTCCCCAATGCCATGTTCAACGTCGAGCTCGAGAACGGCAAGGTCATCATGTGCACCATCTCGGGCAAGATCCGGATGAACTACATCAGGATCCTGCCGGGCGACAAGGTCGTCGTCGAGATGTCGCCCTACGACCTCACCAAGGGCCGGATCACCTATCGCTACAAGTAGTGCCGGAATCATGCCCGGAAACAACGCGAGCGGCTGCGCGAGTATATAGATCGTATAAGCACTGTAGGAAGGAAGAACGATGAAGGTACGTCCTTCTGTCAAGAAGATGTGCGACAAGTGCAAGATCATCCGTCGCCACGGCAAGGTTTACGTCATCTGCGAAAACCCGCGCCACAAGCAGCGTCAGGGTTAAGAGAGGAGCTCGAAGTTGGCACGTATCAATGGCGTCGACCTCCCGAACGACAAGCGTACTGAGGTTGGCCTTACTTACCTTTATGGCATCGGTCCCGCCAGGGCCAAGAAGATCTGCGCCGGCACTGGCGTTGACCCCGCTACCCGCGTCAAGGACCTCACCGAGGAGGAGGTCACGAAGATTCGTGACTTCATCGACGCGAACTACACCACCGAGGGCGACCTTCGCCGCGAGGTGCGTCAGAACACCGCCCGCCTGATGGAGATCGGCTGCTACCGTGGCCTCCGTCACCGCAAGGGCCTCCCTGTCCACGGCCAGCGCACCCACACCAACGCTCGCACCCGCAAGGGCAAGAAGCGTCAGATCGGTGCAAAGAAGAAGGCGTAAGGGAGTAGAGCATGCCTCAGAAGAAGAACCAGCGCACCCAGCACGTGCGCCGCGCAGAGCGCAAGAACATCGCCGTGGGCCAGGCTCACATCAAGAGCACGTTCAACAACACGATTATCTCCATCACCGACCCGCAGGGTAACGTCATCGCCTGGCAGTCCGGCGGCACCGTGGGCTTCAAGGGCTCCCGCAAGTCCACGCCGTTCGCGGCCCAGGTGGCCGCCGAGGCGTGCGCCAAGGCTGCCATGGAGCACGGCCTCCACAAGGTCCAGGTCTTCGTCAAGGGCCCCGGCTCCGGCCGCGAGACCGCAATCCGCTCCCTCCAGGCCGCCGGCCTCGAGGTTTCCGGCATCCAGGACAAGACCCCGATCGCGCACAACGGCTGCCGCCCGATGAAGCGCCGTCGCGTGTAGTAAGGAAGGACAGAAGCAATGGCAGTAGATAGGACCCCTGTCCTCAAGAGGTGCCGCCAGCTCGGCATCGACCCCGTGGTTATGGGCATCAACAAGGAATCCAAGCGCCAGCCCAAGCGCCGTCGCCGCCAGGAGAGCGAGTACGGCCTGCAGCTGCGCGAGAAGCAGAAGGCCAAGTTCATCTACGGAGTGCTGGAGAAGCAGTTCCGCGCGTACTACGACAAGGCGCTCCGCGTCGAGGGCATCACGGGCGACAACCTGATGACCATCCTCGAGTCCCGCCTCGACAACGTGGTCTTCCGCCTCGGCTTTGCCCGCACCCGCAAGGAGGCTCGCCAGACCGTCCGCCACGGCCACATCACCGTCAACGGCCGTCGCGTGGACATCCCCTCCTATCAGGTGAAGGCCGGCGACGTCGTCGCCGTGGCCCCCAAGTTCAAGGACCTCCTCCCCATCAAGGAGGCGCTGATCGCCACCGAGCACATGGCTGTCCCCTCCTGGCTCGAGGTTGACCTCGAGAAGCTCCAGGGTACTGTCCTGCAGCTCCCGACGCGCGACCAGATCGACCTGGACATCGACGCGCAGCTCATCGTCAACCTGTACTCCAAGTAGCAGATACCTGGTTGGAGGTATACATGTCCGAATTCATCCGACCTGAGGTGTCGGTGGAAGAGATCAGCGACAACCTGGCGCGCGTCACTGCCGAGCCCCTCGAGCGCGGCTATGGCGACACGCTGGGCAACTCGCTGCGACGCGTGTTGCTCTCCTCCCTCGAGGGTGCGGCCGTCCAGGCCATCCAGATTGACGGCGTTCAGCATGAGTTCACCACCGTCCCTGGCGTCTACGAGGACGTCACCGACATTGTTCTCAACGTGAAGGGGCTCGTCTTCCGTGACATGGGCACGGGCGACGAGGCCGTCGCGACCATCAACATCGACGGGCCTGCGAAGGTCACCGGCGGGGACTTCGTCGTCCCGGCGGAGTTCGAGCTCGTGAACCCCGAGCACCTCATCTGCACGCTCGGCGAGGGGGCCCACCTCACCATGCAGATGCGCATTGGGACCGGCCGCGGCTACGTCTCCGGAGACAGGAACGAGCGCGAGGGGGACCCCATCGGCCTCATCGACGTCGACTCGCTCTACTCGCCGGTCGTCAGGTGCGCCAAGGTCGTCGAGCCCTGCCGCGTTGGGCAGCACACCGACTACGACCGTCTCGTCCTCGAGGTGGAGACCAACGGCTCCATCTCCCCGCGTGACGCCGTGGTCGAGGCAGCCAACATCATCAACCAGCACATGACCGCGTTCATGGGCCTGGCTGACGAGGACGAGCCGGTCGAGGACGCCTCGATCTTCGCCACGGGCACCGAGGAGGACAACACCGAGCTTGACAAGCAGATCGAGGACCTGGACCTCTCCGTCCGCTCCTACAACTGCCTCAAGCGCGCCGGCATCCACTCCGTGCGCCAGCTCGTCGAGTTCTCTGAGAACGACCTTCTGAACATTCGTAACTTTGGCGTCAAGTCCATCGAGGAAGTCAAGGACAAGCTCGAGGCCATGGGCCTTGGCCTCAAGGCCTAGGACACGCCGTTAGATTTTGTTAGGAGCAACTAGACCATGAGGCACAACAAGAAGAGGGGCATGAAGCTCGGCACCGATGCCAGCCATACCAAGGCAATGAAGAAGAGCCTCGTCGCTGCCCTGCTCGCCAACGACCGCATCAAGACCCTCGAGCCGCGCGCCAAGGCCATCCGCGGCGACGTCGACCGTGTCATCACCTGGGCGAAGAAGGGCGACATCGCCTCCCGCCGTCTCGCGATTGCGAAGGTCGGCGACAAGGAGATCGTCCGCGAGGTCTTCGAGAAGGCCGCCCAGGGCATGTGGGCCGACCGCAACGGCGGCTACACCCGCATCATGAAGCTCGGTCCTCGCAAGGGCGACAACGCCGAGGTCGTCATCATCGAGCTCGTGACCGAGGCCGTGGCGCCCAAGAAGACCGCCAACGTCTCCAAGGTCGAGCCGGTCGAGGCTCCCGCTGAGGCCGAGGCCGAGGCCGAGCCCGAGGCAGAGGCCACCGAACCCGCGGCCGAGTAGCGCGCTCCACAAGCACCTTGAGGGGCCCCGAGAGCATCGGGGCCCCTTTTCATATCTTTGGGATAAGCTCTGAGGGGCAGAGAGGCCGCCTGAGGCCAGAAAGGGGAGAGTCGTGGGCCAGACAGCAGCGAGCAGTACGGAGGACCTCACGAGGCCCCTTGTACGCCTGGGGCCGCAGCCAGTGCGACAAGTCCCAACCGTGGGCGGGACGGCCGCCGCATCGACCCTCGTGGTGGAGGTCGGCTATCGTGGCGCGGGCTTCTCCGGCTTCGCCGAGCAGCCTGCGGAGAGGACCGTCGCGGGAGAGCTCAGACGCGCGCTCGAGACGCTCCTGCACCGCCAGGTTGAGATGGAGTGCGCGGGCCGGACGGACGCGGGCGTCTCCGCGCTCGGGCAGTTCGTGTCCGTGCCCCTCGCCGCAGGCGAGCTCGAGGGGCGCGAGGGGCGCAGGATCGCCCGGACCCTCATGGCGCTCACGCCCGACGACGTCTCCGTGCGTGGGGTCCTCACGGCTCGCGCGGGCTTCTCGGCCCGCTTCGACGCGCTCGAGCGCCGCTACCGCTACAGGATCGCGACGGGCAACGCACGGCCCGTACTCGCCTGGGACCACAGCTGGTGGTTCCGCGGGGAGCTCGACGCGGACGCTATGGGCGAGGCAGCGCGGGCGCTGGTGGGCGAGCACGACTTCAGGAGCTTCTGCAAGGCCTCTTCGGCTGCGCTCATGGTGGAGGCCGGCCGCTCGACCTCGCGCTTCCTGAGCTCGGTGGAGGTCTGCCGGGTCGTCGAGGCGGGCGAACCGCTCGTGTGCGTGGACGTGGCCGGCAACGCCTTCCTGCACAACATGGTCAGGATCATCGTGGGCTCGCTGGTGGAGGTGGGGCGCGGGCACCGTGACGCCCCGTGGCTGGAGGCGGCCCTCGAGGCCCGCGAGAGGAGCGCGGCCGGGCCGACGGCGCCCGCCGCGGGGCTCGTGCTCGAGGGGGTGTCGTACCCGGCGGGAGCGCTCGAGCGGCTGTGGTAGGTCGGGTTTGCGACGAGAGAGACCAGGGACCGGGTGCGGCCCGTACCGCCGGACGGGGGCGTCCTGTGGCCGGCGATTTGTGCTTCGTTTGAATTCGCGCGGGGTGCAGGGGCTTTCGGCATGCGCCTCGGAGGGTGCTGGTAGATTGGTTCTTGTCATTGAGCCGAGCCCATATCGAAGCAGGTAGTGAATGCCGCTAGGTGACAAGTGCTATCCCATGGTTTCCGTCGTCATCCCTGCGTACAACGTCGAGGGGTACGTGCGCAGGGCCATCGAGTCGCTCCAACGCCAGACGCTCACGGACTTCGAGCTTCTCGTGGTCGACGACGGCTCCACGGACCGCACGGGCGATGTCATCCGTCAGTGCACCAGGCACGACCTGCGCATCGTTGACTTCCACACGGACAACGGCGGGGCCCCTGCGGCGCGCAACCTCGCGCTTGCGCACGCACGCGGCAAGTACGTCTACTTCATGGACGCAGACGACTGGGCGGAGGAGACCATGCTCGAGGACATGGTCGCCCTCGCCGAGCGCGAGAGCCTGGAGCTCGTCGTCGCCGGGTTCTACATCGACACCTACTACGGAGCTGAGGGACAGCACACCTCGGAGGTGAAAAGCCGCCCGTCGACCGTCTTCGAGACGCAGCAGGAGTTTCGTGCCGCCGCCTGGCAGCTCTTCGACCAGAACCTGCTCTATCCGCCATGGAACAAGCTCTTCCTCCGCGAGCGCATAGAGCGGCTCAGCCTCCGCTTCAGGGACACCTTCTGGGACGACTTCCCCTTCGTGCTCGACTACATCCGCGACGTCGAACGCGTCGGCGTGATCGAGCGCCCCTACTACCACTTCATCCGCCAGCGCAGCGAGTCCGAGACGAGCCGCTGGCGCCCCGACATGTACGAGAAGCGCGAGGAGGAGCACGGCTGGATGCTCGACCTCTACCACCATTGGGGCCTCGACGGCGACCCGGCGAGCATGGAGGTCGTGCAGAGGCGCTACGTCGAGCGCCTGGTCGGCTGCATCGAGAACGTCTGCAACCCCGAGTGCACCTACCCGACGGACGAGAAGCTCCGCCTGATCGAGCAGATGATCACCAGCGAGCGCGCCCAGCTCGCCGTCAGGCTCGCGCGACCGCGCACCCTCATGATGCGGACCATGCTGAACCCGATCAAGACCAAGAACGCGCGGCTCGCCTATCACGAGGGCAGGTTCATCTCCTTCGTGAAGGACCACGACGCGCGGATGTTCGCGACCCTCAAGGCCAACCGGTAGGGGCTGGCCGCGCAGGTGGGGCCGGCCGGCGGTGCGGGCCGGGACGGCCGGCGCGGCGACAGGCCTCGTCGTCCGCGCTTTTCGGGCATGTTACGAGCCGGGGTCGGGCGGATTTATCTCACGGATCTCGCTTGCGCGCCCACGGGGTGCGGCGTATAGTGCCCGTCAACGCACGAGGCGACCCAGACGAGGAGGTGCACCATGGCCGGCATGAGCGACGTTCGTTCCAACCTGAGCTGGTGGTGGCGCCCCGTCCTTGCTGTCGGTCGACTGTGAGGCTCGTGCGCCACGTAGAAGGGGCGCAGGGAGGCCCCCGGGAGACCGGGGGCCTCTTTTTTGTGCGTCCCGGATCCCACTCCCCCGCCAACGTCCTCGGGCCAGCGCCCGAATCCAAGAGAAAGGCAAAGACCATGACCGAGAAGACCACCGCATCCGTCACCTCCGCCCGTACCGTCTCCGAGGGGGTGAGGCAGCACGGCATCCTCGACGTCTCCTCCCTGGTGCTGCTGGCGGTCCTTCTCGCCGCCGGAACCATCCTGAACATGACGGTCGGCAACGCGCTGGCGACCATCGGCATCAAGCCGCAGTTCATCATCTCCGCCTACGCGATCGCGATCCTGCTGACCGACGCCAGGGCGAGCCAGGCCGCTCTCTTCGGCCTCATCTCCGCGGCGGTGATCCAGCTCTCCACCTCGATCCCCGGCCTCAACTTCGCGACCGAGCTCGCGGGCTCCCTCGCCATGTACGGCGTCGTGAGGCTGATGACGAGGGGCGGAAGGCGCGCGCCCGCAGCGCCGTTGGTCGCGGCCTTCGTCGCCACGCTGGTCTCGGGCACCCTGTTCGCCGTGCTCGGCACGGTCGTGATGGGGGCCGCCGTCGCCACCGCTCTGGTGAAGGTCCCCATCGTCCTCGGCACCGCGGTCTTCAATGCCATCGTCGTCCAGGCGCTCGTGGTACCGCTGTCCAAGGTCCTGCACCGCGCCTAGCGCCGGAGGGGAGACCCTCGCCGCCTGCCCGGCGCATGCCGGGCAGGCGGAGTCCGACCGGGCCCGGCGAGGGGCGACTCGCCGGGCCTTACTGCACGACAACGATCCGAGGAGCATGACCTTGCAGCAAGACCCGATCATCCAGATGCGCGACGTGAGCTTCACCTATGCCGGCGCGCCCGCCCCGTCGCTCGAGCACGTGACGCTCGGCGTGGGCGCGGGCGAGTTCGTGGGCGTCGTCGGCCCCTCGGGCGCCGGCAAGTCCACCCTTGCCGCCGCCATGTCCGGGGCTATCCCGCACCACTTCTCCGGCGAACTCTACGGCGCCACGCTGGTCTGCGGACGCGACACCTGCGAGTCGAGCCTCACGGACATCTCGCGCGTCGTCGGCAGCGTCCTGCAGGACATCGACGCGCAGATGGTGTCCTCCGTCGTCGAGGACGAGATGCTCTTCGGGCTCGAGAACTTCGGCGTGCCGCACGACGAGATCCCCGGCCGGGTGGAGGAGGCCCTCTCCACCGTGGGCGCAGCCGCCCTCAGGCACCGAGAGATCTCGACGCTCTCCGGCGGCCAGAAGCAGAAGGTCGCGATCGCGGCCATCCTGGCGCTGCGCCCGCGCGCGCTCGTGCTGGACGAGCCCACGGCCGCCCTCGACCCCGCGAGCTCCGAGCTCGTCTTCGAGACGCTGCGACGCGTCCGCGAGCGCGAGGGGATCGCCGTCGTCGTGATCGAGCAGAAGGTCGCCCTGCTCGCCGAGCACTGCGATCGCGTGGTCGTGATGTCTGGCGGCAGGGTCGAGCTTGACGGCGCCCCGCGCGAGGTCTTCGCCCATGCCGGCGAGCTGCGCGCCATGGGCGTCGACAGCCCGCGCGTCGCGCGCGTGACGAACTCCCTGGTCGAGAAGGGCCTGCTCGCGCCCGGGACTCCGCCGAGCCTCACCGTCGACGAGGCGCACGACGCCGTGGCCGCGCTCCTCGCGCCCAAAGAGCCGGGCGGTGCGTCCGCAGCCTCGGGGCTGCGGCCGGCGCCCGCTCGCTCGCCCCACGCGCCGGCGAGCCGCCCCCACGCCGAGGGGGCGGAGCCCGTGGTCCGCCTGGAGGGGGTGGGCTTCTCCTATGCGGGCACCGGCGACGGGGTGAGCGGCGTGGACATGAGCGTCTACCCCGGCGAGCTCGTCGGGGTGATCGGGCAGAACGGCGCCGGCAAGACGACCCTGACCAAGCTTCTGAACGGCCTTCTGCGCCCGGCCGCAGGACGCGTCCTGATGGCGGGCATGGACACCCGGACGACGCCGATCTCGACCCTCGCCCGGGAGGTCTCCACGCTCTTCCAGAACCCCGACCGCCAGCTCTGCAAGAACACGGTGATCGACGAGGTCGCCTTCGGCCCCGAGCTGCACGGGGTGGCGCGCGAGGAGGCCCTGGCCAGGGCGGGGAGGGTCGTGGAGCGCTTCGGGCTTCCGGCGGACGAGTCGCCCTTCGTGCTCTCCCGCGGGCAGCGGCAGATGGTCGCCCTCGCCTCCGTCGTGGTGATGGACCCGCGCGTCGTCCTGCTCGACGAGCCGACCGCGGGCCTCGACTACCGCGAGTGCATGACGGTGATGGACACCGTCCGCGAGCTGGCCGAGAGGGGCTGTGCCGTCGTGATGGTCTGCCACGACATGGAGGTCGTCTCGGACTTCGCCGAGCGCGTCCTCGTGATGGCCGACGGCCGGGTCGTGGGGCGCGGGCCCACGGACGAGGTCTTCGCCCAAGGGGACCTGCTCGCCCGGGCGAGCCTGAGGGCGCCGGAGGTGGCGCGGCTCTCCGCCGCGCTCGCCGCCGACGTCGATGCCCGGCTCGGAGGGCGGACGCAGGTGGGGGACCTCGTCGACGCGATAGGGGAGATGGTGCGCAATGGTTAGGGTCATCGACTACGTGGAGGGCGACACCCTCCTCCACCGGCTGAACCCGGTGGCCAAGCTCGCGCTCGCGGCCGGCATCATCGTGGCGACCTTCCTCGCCAGGACCTGGGCCGTCCTCGTGGCACTTCTCGTCCTGACGCTCGTGCTCGGGGCCTACGCGCACGTCTCGGACAGGCTGCGCTCGATCCTCAAGGTGCTCCTGCCGGTCGCCGCGGTGATGCTCGCCCTGCAGTGCGCCTTCGTCACCGGGGGCGATCACGTGCTCCTGTGGATGACGACGGACGGGCTGACCTCGGGAGGCAAGGCGTGCCTGCGCCTGCTCGGCGTAGCCCTGCCGCTGATCCTCGTGCTCACCGTGACGCGCCTGAACGACCTGGCCAACGCTTGCGTGGAGGTCCTGCACGTCCCGTACCGCTACGCCTTCACCTTCACCACGGCCCTGCGCTTCGTGCCCGTCTTCGGGCAGGAGATGAACGCGATCATGGAGGCGCAGACGGCCCGTGGCGTCGAGTACGACACCAAGAACCCCTTCCGCAAGCTGCGGCTGATGCTGCCGCTGTGCATCCCGCTGCTGGTGAGCTCCGTGGGCAAGACGGATGCGACGGCGCTCGCGGCCGAGCAGCGCGGCTTCTACTTGAGGACGCGCGAGAGCAGTTACCGGCGCTACCCCCTCGAGGCCGCCGACTGGGCGTGCGTGGCGCTGGCCTGCTCGCTCGTCGTGCTCGGGGCAGCCCTCTAGGCGCCCTCGGGACCCCTGCCGACAAGGGCGCGCCGCCGCGAGGGAGGGCTGCGCCCACCGCGACGAAGAAGGAGCCGCCCCGGGCCATCTCGGCCCGGGGCGGCTCCCGTCTTGCACGTCCTTCTCGGCTGCGCCCGCGGGGGCGAGGCCGAGGTCCCTGCCTGGGCTCTAGGAGAGCTTCGCGGTCATGTCGGCCGCGGCGGCCTTGCCGGCGCCCATGGCCAGGATGACCGTGGCGGCACCGGTCACGATGTCGCCACCGGCCCAGATCCTCGGGTCGGAGGTCTGGCCGGTCGCCTCGTCGGCCTCGATGTAGCCCCACTTGTTGACCTTCTCGGGCCCGATCAGCTTGGCGATCGGGTTGGCGTTGGTGCCGATGGCGGAGATGCCGAGGTCGCAGGGGAGCAGGTCGACGGAGCCCTCGATGGGCACCGGGCGACGGCGGCCGGAGGCGTCCGGCTCGCCGAGCTCCATGTTCTGGACCTTCACGAAGGCGACGGAGCCGTCGTCGCCCGCGACGAACTCGAGCGGGCTGGCGAGCTCGTGGATCTTGACGCCCTCGGCCTTGGCGTGCTCGACCTCGGCGCGACGCGCGGGCATCTCGGCCTCGGTGCGGCGGTAGCACAGGGTGACGGTCTCGGCGCCCAGGCGCAGCGCGGTGCGGACGGAGTCCATGGCCACGTTGCCGCCGCCGAAGACGACGACGTTCTTGGCGCGCTTGGTCGGCGTGTCGTACTCGGGGAAGCGGTTGGCCTTCATGAGGTTGACGCGCGTCAGGTACTCGTTGGCGAAGAAGACGTTGGGGAGGTTCTCGCCCGGGATGTTGAGCATCTTGGGGAGGCCGGCGCCCGTGGCGATGTACATGGCGTCGAAGCCGTACTCGCCGAAGAGCTCCTCGGCGTCGGTGATGCGGCCGACGACGGAGTTGTACTCGAACTTGACGCCGAGCTTCTCGAGGCCGTCGATCTCGCGCTTCACGACCGCCTTGGGCAGGCGGAACTCGGGGATGCCGTAGGCGAGGACGCCGCCGCCGGTGAAGAAGGCCTCGAAGATAGTGACGTCGAAGCCGTTGCGGGCGAGCTCGCCGGCGCAGGCGATGCCGGAGGGGCCGGCGCCGATGACGGCGACCTTCTTGCCGTTCTTGGGGGCCATCTTGGGCTCGGAGGCGAGCTCGGGCTGGTCGCCGAGGAAGCGCTCGAGCTGGCCGATGGCGACCGGCTCGCTGCGCTTGCCCATGATGCAGCGGCCCTCGCACTGGTTCTCCTGCGGGCAGACGCGGCCGCAGATGGCGGGGAGCATCGAGGCCTCGTGGATGATGTCGAGGCCGCGGCCGAACTCCTCGGCGCGGATGGCCTCGATGAAGGCCGGGATGTTGATGTTGACCGGGCAGCCCTGGACGCACAGCGGCTTCTTGCAGTCGAGGCAGCGGTTGGCCTCGGCGAGCGCCATCTCCTTGGTGAAGCCCTTGTCGACGGGGCGGAAGTCCTTGGCGCGCGCGATGGGGTCCTCTTCGTTGGCCGGGGTCCTGGGGGCCTTTACGTTAGGGACGTAGCGACCATTTACTTGCGGCATGCGCACCTCGCCTCCTCATAGGCCTTGATGGCCTGTCCTTCCTCGGTACGATAGGCGGCCTGGCGTGCGCGCAGGTCGTCCCAGTTGACCTTGCTCGCGTCGAAGTCGGGGCCGTCGACGCAGGCGAACTTGGTCTCCCCGCCGACCTCGACGCGGCAGCAGCCGCACATGCCGGTGCCGTCGACCATGATGGGGTTGAGCGAGGCGAGGATGGGGGTGCCGTGCTTGACGGCGGTCAGGGTGGCGAACTTCATCATCGGGACGGGGCCGACGCAGAAGACGTGGTCGGCGTCGCCGGACTCGAGCAGGCGGTCCTCGGGCGCGGTGACGACGCCCTTCTCGCCGTAGGAGCCGTCATCCGTGGTGATGTGGATGTGGTCATCCGGGAGGATGGAGCGGAACTGGTCCTCGAGCAGAAGCAGGTCCTTGGTGCGGGCGCCCATGATGGCGTGGACCTCCATGCCGCTCTCGACCAGCTGGCGCGTGATCGGGAAGGCGATGGCCAGGCCGACGCCGCCGCCGATGACGCACCACTTGCCCTTGCCGAACTCGCTCGGCTGGCCGAGCGGGCCGGTGACGTCCTGGATGCAGTCGCCCACCTCGTAGGTCGAGAGCATCATCGTGGTCTTGCCGACCACCATGAAGATGAACTCGACCCAGCCCTCCTCGGGGTTCCAGTCCGCGAAGGTGAAGGGGACGCGCTCGCCCGTCTCGTTGGCGCGCACCATCAGGAACTGGCCTGCGTGCGCGTGGCGCGCCATCTGGGGCGCCTCGATGCGGAACTTGAACACCTTCTCCGAGAACTGCGTCTTATCGAGGATTTTGTACATCAACGAACTCCTCTCCCAATACTTCCGGGCGCCGCCTGCGCGCTCCCCGCGTGCGGGCCGGCCCCACCACGTGCCGCGAGGACGGTGCGTCCGCGGCACAAAGACATCCCCCATAGTACTCTTTCGAGGCGAACGCAAGGCCGGCCTTGCGAGCAGGCGCCGAGGTCCCGCGGGCGTGGCCCGAGGTCGGTGGGCGGCGCGCACCTGCGCCCCTAGCGCCTGCCCAGGCACGCCTCCACGCCGCGCTCGAGGCAGAGCGCGGCCAGGTCGGCCGCGTCCTCCGCCTCCGCGAGGAACTCCTCGAGGAAGGCGCCCTTGAGAGTGCGCAGCGCCCAGTCGGCGACCGACATCCTCCCGGGCGGCCGCCCCGTGCCGACGCGCAGCCGCGCGAAGTCGCGGGTCCCGAGCTTGCTCGCGATCGAGCGGAGGCCGTTGTGGGCGTTGAGGCCCCCGCCGAACTTGACCTCGAGCGCGCCGGGCGCCAGGTCGACCTCGTCGTGGACGACGAGGACCTCCTGGGGCGAGACGTGGTGGGCGCGCATGAGCTTGGAGAGCGGGCCGCCGCTCGTGTTCATGTAGCTCTCGGGCTTGGCGAGAAGGACCGTGCGCTCGGAGCCGTCCTGGGAGCGCACGGGGTAGGGGGCCACCAGCGCGCCCGCCTCGCTCTTCCAGTAGCGGACGTCCGCGCGGCGCGCGAGGGCGTCGACGGTAGCGAAGCCGGCGTTGTGGCGGGTGTGCTCGTACTCTGCGCCGGGGTTGCCGAGGCCGCAGACGATCCGTATCTCCTTGGGACGCGTCGCCATGGCCGTCACACCAGCCTGAGCCCGGCGTCGCCCCGGGCGTCGTCCGTGCGCGCAGCCCCTCCCCGGGGCGCCCGCGCCGCGCGGGCGGCGCGCATCTGGGCGACGCGCTCGGCGGCCTCCCGGTCGCTCTCGCGATGCCACTCGACGGAGGCCTCGGAGACGGCGAGGCGGCACGCCTTGTTCCTCAGCGCGAGCCGGCGCACCTCGTCGAGGGTGCCCGACTCGCGCGCCTGGCCGACGAGGCGGCGCGCCGCCTCGGGGTCTGCGCCGAGGAGGTCCGGCAGCTCGTCGTCCTCGACCTCGAGAGCGCGCTTGGTCGCGAGGGCGTCGAGGGCGGCCGCCTGCTCGGTGGCGGAGAGGGCCTCCTCGTCGATGAGGCCGGCGAGGGGCGAGAGCTCCCCCTCGTGCTCCTCGAGCGAGCGGCCCTGATCCCTGAGCCTGGCGTCTGCCTGCGAGCGGATCTGCTCGCGCGTCCTCTCGACGTCCGCTTCCGGGACGCGCTGGACGAGTCGGGCGGCGAGCGCCGCGAGCGTCTGGGAGATGACCTGGTCCCTCACGGCCAGGTTGTTGGAGGCGCTCACCTGGGAGCGCACCGCCGAGCGCAGCTGGCCGAGGTCGCGGGCGCCATGGAAGTGGGCCTGCAGCCACTGGGGGTCGTCGAGGTCGGACGCCGTCCCCCCGAGGCTCGCGACCATGCTGTCGAGCGCGTAGCTCACGTCCTCGTCGGTGACCTGGGGGACGTAGACCTCGATCCGAACGGGGTCGTACGAGGAGAGCGTGTAGTAGGGCCGCCCGTCGACCATGAACGGCAGCGGCCTCGTGTCCTGGGGCAAGGGTCTCCCTTCCGGCGCCATCGGCGGGGCCGTCCGCCCCGCCGGCGCCATAGTGCTTTGGCCGCACCATTATACTTTGGTGCCTTGCGGGCCCAGCCCGCGCCACCACGTGGATGGGGGGTCGCCATGGCACAGGGGGTCTCCGGCGCGTCCGCCGCGCGCCCGCACGCGTCGGTCAGGGACGTCGACGTTCTCGTCGTGGGGGCCGGGCCGGCGGGCATCTTCTGCGCGCTGGGGCTTCTCGCCCACGGCGGCGCCCGACATGTCACCCTCGTCGAGAGGGGGCTGCCCGTCGAGCGGCGGCGCTGCCCCAAGGCCTCGGGAGGGTGCTGCGCCCACTGCGACCCCTGCCGCATCACCACGGGCTTCTCGGGCGCCGGGGCCTTCTCCGACGGCAAGCTCTCGCTCTCCTGCGAGGTGGGCGGCGATCTTCCGGAGCTCCTCGGCCGCGACTTCGTGCAGGAGCAGATCGGGCGCGTCGACGACATGTACCTCGGCTTCGGCGCGGACGCGCGCACCTGGGGCACGGCCTCGCCCGAGCGCGTCGCCGACATCCGGCGCCGCGCCATCCGCGCCGGGCTCAAGCTCGTGGACTGTCCGATCCGTCACCTCGGCACGGAGTGCGCCCAGAGGATCTACCTCGCCATCGAGCGACACCTGCTCGACGCCGGCGTCGAGGTCCTCTTCGAGCACGAGTGCCGCGAGGTCATGGTCGAGGGAGGGCGCTGCCTGGGGGCGCGGGTGCGCGGCCCCGCGGGCGAGGTCGAGCTCCGTGCGCGGGAGACGGTCGTCGCGACGGGCAGGCGCGGCGCCGCCTGGCTCGTGCGCATGTGCGACGAGCACGGGATCGCCCACGAGCCCGGGCCGGTCGACATGGGCGTGCGCGTGGAGGTCCGGAACGAGATCATGGAGGACGTCAACAACGTCCTGTACGAGAGCAAGCTCGTGGGCTACCCCAACCCGTTCCGCGACAAGGTCCGCACCTTCTGCCAGAACCCGGGCGGCTTCGTGAGCCAGGAGAACTACGACGGGGGCCTCGCCGTGGTCAACGGCCACAGCTACAAGGGCCGCAAGAGTCCCAACACCAACCTGGCGGTCCTGTGCTCCCAGAGCTTCAAGGAGCCGTTCGACAGGCCCATCGACTACGCCCGGCACGTGGGCGAGCTCATGAACATGCTGGGCGCGGGCCACATCCTGGTCCAGCGCTTCGGCGACGTGCTCGACGGAAAGCGCACGTGGCCCGAGGAGCTCACGCGCTCCAACGTGGTCCCCACCCTCCCCGACGCCTGCGCCGGGGACGTGACGAGCGCCATGCCGTACCGGGCGATGACCAACATCGTCGCCTTCATGCAGGCCGTCGACCGCGTGGTGCCGGGCTTCGCCAGCAACGAGACGCTCCTCTACGCGCCCGAGCTCAAGTTCTACAGCAACCGCGTCACGATGGACGCCCACCTCGACACCAACGTAGCGGGCCTCCACTGCCTGGGCGATTCCTCCGGCTGGACGCGCGGGCTCATGATGGCGTCGGTGATGGGGCTCGTGATGGGGGAGGAGCTCGCGTCGAGGTAGCCCTGCGGCCCGCCGTCCGCGGCGGTGCAACGCCCTTCCCGCTCGGCGCCGACGTCCTTCTCGGCCTGCCGGCGCCCCGGCGCGCGCCCCGCTCTCGCCCGAGCCGATTGTGGAGAGCCCCGCGTGCCGCGGTGGGCGATGTATGGGCAGACAGCGCAGGTGGTAGACTTCATACGCTGAACATTCGACCGCCGGGCGGGCCTGCCGGCGGGAACTACCCCGAGGAGCTGTGCATCATGGGCGATAAGCTTGAGAAGATCATCGCCGCGTACGAGGAGCTCGAGAAGAAGATGATGGACCCCGCCATCGCCTCGGACCCCAAGGAGTACGCGCGCATCGCGAAGGAGCACGCCAGCCAGGCGGAGCTCGTGGCCAAGGCGCGGGAGTACCTGCAGGCGCTCGACGACATCGAGGCGGCGAAGGAGATGCTGCATGAGGCCGCGGACGCCGAGGAGAAGGAGATGCTCCAGGAGGACATCTCAGAGAACGAGCAGAAGCTGCCCGGCCTCGAGGACGAGATCAAGATCATGCTCATCCCCGGCGACCCCAACGACGAGAAGGACACGATCGTCGAGATCAGGGCCGGCGTCGGCGGCGACGAGGCCGCGATCTTCGCCGGCGACCTGTTCGCCATGTACGAGCGCTTCGCGCAGTCGCGCAAGTGGAAGATCGAGGTCCTGTCCTCCTCCCCGAGCGACGCGGGCGGCTTCAAGACCATCGAGTTCAAGGTCATGGGCGACAAGGTCTACTCGGTCATGAAGTACGAGAGCGGCGTGCACCGCGTCCAGCGCATCCCCAAGACCGAGAGCCAGGGCCGCATCCAGACCTCCACGGCCACCGTCGCGGTCCTGCCCGAGGCCGAGGACATCGACATCGAGATCAAGGACGAGGACCTGCGCATCGACACCTACTGCGCCTCCGGCCCCGGCGGCCAGGGCGTCAATACGACCTACTCGGCCGTGCGCATCACGCACCTGCCAACCAACACGGTCGTGCAGTCGCAGGACCAGCGCTCCCAGATCCAGAACCGCGCGGTCTGCATGGAGATGCTCCGCGCGCGCCTGTACCAGATGGAGCTCGAGAAGCAGCAGGAGGAGCAGGGGGCCGAGCGCCTCTCCCAGATCGGGCACGGCAACCGCTCCGAGAAGATTCGCACCTACAACCAGCCCCAGGACCGCGTGACCGACCACAGGATCGGCTTCAACAGCACCTACACGGGGGTGCTCCTGGGCGACAAGCTCGGCGAGGTCATCGAGGCGCTCGCCGCCCAGGACCGCGCGGACAAGCTCGCGCAGGCGGTCTGAGAGTGAGGTGGACGGGGCCGGGGGAGCCAAGCGCCCCCGGCCCCTTCTTGCGGGGCCTGTCGCCAGTGTCGGTGGCGGGCCCCTTCCGATGGGAGGCAGGGATGGCTGGGACGGACGGGGCGCAAGACGTCTGGACGGTCGGGAGGATGCTCGGGTGGACCCGGGGCTACCTCGAGGGCAAGGGCGACGAGCACCCGAGGCTGTCGGCGGAGTGGCTGATCTGCAACGTGCTCGGCCTCACCCGCGTCGAGCTGTACATGAGCTTCGACCGGGTGTTCGAGCGGCACGAGCTCGCCGCCATGCGCGCGGCGGTCCTGAGGCGCGCCGCGGGCGAGCCGCTGCAGTACGTCACGGGTGAGATGCCGTTCCGCCACATTGTCCTCAGGTGCGAGCGCGGGGTCCTCATCCCGCGCCCGGAGACCGAGGTCCTGGTCGACGCCGCGCTCGAGGGCGTCGACGCCGCCCTGGCGCGCGGCTGCGTCTTCGAGGCGCTGCCGAGCGAGGTGGCCAGCGCCGGGGACGCAACCGGCGCGGAGGAGGGGGCCGACGGCGAGGCGCCTGCCGGAGACGAGCCGCAGGAGGTCGCCGAGCGACCGCCCGTCTCGAGCTTCGCCGCCGCGGGGGCGGACGAGGACGGGGACGACGAGCACGTAGACCCGATAGTCTACGTTCCCGGACCCGAGGACGGGCTCCGTGGGGGCTACGTACCCGGCCCCGGCGAGCGGCCGGTCACCGACGCCCCCTCGCCTGACGAGGGCGAAGCCGTCGAGGAGGCAGGGGAGGCACCCGAACCGGGCCCGCGCGTGCTCGAGGTGGGGTGCGGCACGGGGTGCGTCGCCCTCTCCATCGCGAGCGAGCGTCCCGGCACGCAGGTCGTCACGACGGACCTCTCGCCTGCGGCCGTCTCGCTGGCGAGGCGCAACCGCGATGCGCTCGGACTCGCTGACGTCGTGCGGGTCGTCGAGTGCGACCTCGCCTCGGGCGTACCCGCTGACCTCATGGGGACCTTCTGCGTGCTCGTCTCGAACCCGCCCTACATCCCCAGCGGGGTCATGCCCACGCTCCCGCAGGAGGTCGTGGGCTTCGAGCCCGAGCTCGCCCTCGACGGTGGCCCCGACGGCCTCGACGTCTTCAGGAGGCTGCTCGACCTCGCGCCCCGCGCGCTCGCGCCCGGGGGTACCCTCTGCTGCGAGCTCTTCGAGACGACCCTCGACGACGCGGACGACCTCGTGCGCGCCCAGGGCGGGTGGGCGTCCGTCGAGGTGCGCGAGGACCTCACGCACCGGCCGCGCGTCCTCGTGGCGCGCAGGGAGGAGTAGGCCATGGGGGCCATAGTGGCGGTCGACCAGAACCGGCCCGCCCAGGAGGCGGTCGAGCGGGGCGCCGCCCTCCTCGCCGACGGCGGCGTGCTCGTGATGCCGACGGACTCCGTCTACGGCATCGGATGCGCGGCGCTCGCGGGCAACCCCGCCCTGCGCAGGATCTTCTCGATCAAGCGGCGCGACCGGGCCCAGACTCTGCCGTGGCTCGTCGCCGACGCGGACGACCTCGAGGTGTACGGTTTCTGCGTGCCGGCGTGGGCGCAGCGCGCGGCGAAGGCCCTGTGGCCGGGGGCGCTCACGCTCGTCGTCCAGGCGTCCCCCGAGGTGCCGCCCGAGTACCGCCGGCCCGCCGCGCCCGGCGGCCACCCCACTATCGCCCTTCGCTGCCCGGGGTCCAACCTCGTGAGGGAGCTCGCGCGGCAGGTGGGCGTCCCCTTGCCGACGACGAGCGCCAACACGCACGGCCTCGCGGCGGCGACGTCCGGCGCGGGCCTCGAGCCCCGCATCGTCGAGGCCGCCGACCTCACCTTCGACGCCGGCCCCGCCCCCATCGCCGTCGCTTCCACCATCGTCGACTGCACGGCGGGGGAGCCGTGCGTGCTCCGCCGGGGCTCCGTCAGCCCTGAGGAGTTCCTCCGCGCGGCAGGCCTCTCGCCCGAGCGCGGGGCGTAGGAGGGCGTAACGCGGGCGCGTCGGGCCCGGAATGTCTAGACTAGGACTGATGCAACGAAGGACCCCACGTGGCAGGGACCCTGCCGGAAGGGAAGGCACATGGACTCGAGAGACTTTGACCCCAAGCGCTTCGAGGTGATCGAGCACCCGCTGGTGCAGCACAAGCTGTCGATCTTGAGGGACAAGGACACGGGCACCAAGCAGTTCCGCGAGCTCGTGACCGAGCTCGCCGTGTTCGAGGGCTACGAGGCCATGCGCGACTTCCCGCTCGAGGACGTCGAGGTGGACACGCCGCTCGAGCGGACCACCTGCAAAAGAATCGCGGGCAAGAAGGTCGCCATCATCCCGATTCTGCGCGCCGGCCTCGGCATGGTCGATGGCATCCTGACGCTCACGCCCTCGGCGCGCGTCGGGCACGTCGGCATGTACCGCGACCCCGTCACCCACGAGCCGCACCAGTACTACTGCAAGTTCCCGCCCGACATCGACAAGCGCACCTGCCTCGTCGTGGACCCGATGCTCGCGACCGGTGGCTCGCTCACCGCGGCGATCAAGTTCCTCCGCGACGCCGGCGTGAAGGACATCCGCTGCCTCACGCTCGTCTCCGCGCCGGAGGGCGTCAAGGCGGTCTTGGACTTCGACCCGGAGGTGCGCCTGTTCACCTGTGCCCTGGACCGCCAGCTGAACGAGAGCGCCTACATCCTGCCGGGCCTCGGCGACGCCGGCGACAGGATCTACGGCACGAAGTAGACCGGCTGCGCGGGCGGGAGCCCGCGAGGGCGGAGCCTATCGGACACAGACGAGCGGGGCGCTCCACGCGCCTCGCTCGTCCGCTTTCCCGCCCCTCACGTGCACGTCCGTCCACCCTCGCCAACCGGCCTCCGGCCCTTCTCCATGTCCATAAACGCGCAGGTGAGGCGTAATGTGTCAGTGCTTAGGTAAATATCGGGTAGCGTTCTGCGAACGGCTGTCAGAAGATGGGGATTCTGGGAATGCTACGCATGTTACGAATGCGAACGGTTAGTATTCCTTAGCGCATCGTCCATGTCCGGAGGCGTGCGACAGTGGTCTCGTGGGGTTTCGTCATAGCGGGGGCGCTCTTCGGCCTGGCGGGCTGCGCGCCGGCGGTCCTCCTGCTCGAGGGGGTCCTGCGCGAGCGCGTCCGGGCCGAGGTCGGCTGGGGCCTCGCAGCCGTGGCCGTCTCCTTCGTCGCCCTCTCGGCGGCCGTCGTCGCCGTACGCCTCCTCTCGCCGGACGATACGCTAGCTTTTGGCACCCCGATGGCGGGGACGTTCCTTGCTGCGTGGGCGCTTGAGTCACTAAGAGCCTCACGTGACGTCTGCGGCGCCACGCGCGGCCGGAAGGAAGGTTAGAGATGAACCCTCTGGATGGTCTAAACGACGCGGTCGACGAGCTGATCGACAGCTTCCTGACCCACAACGTCATCGGGCCCGCCGAAGTCACGCAGGTCTCCCCGGGGCTTACCCAGTACGTCTTCTGGATGTTCGTCGCCATCGTGCTGCTGCTCGTCGTAGTCTTCACCTTCAGGAAGAAGCAGGCTGCCAGCCTGGTGCCGCACGGCTTCTTCGTGAACGCGGTCGAGAGCCTCATCGAGTTCGCCCGTGACGACCTCTGCAAGTCGATCCTTCCGGACACCTGGAAGAAGCACTTCCCGTTCATCTTCGCGATCTTCTTCTTCATCCTCGCCAACAACATCGTGGGCATCATTCCCGGCTGCCACCCCGGCACGGGCACCATCGGCGTCACCGCCGCGCTCGCCTGTTACTCGTTCGTCTACTTCATCGTCGTGGGCTGCAGGTCTAAGGGCGTCTGGGGCTACGTCAAGAGCCTTGCCCCCAAGGGCGTCGTCTTCCCGCTCAACGTGCTCGTCTGGGTCATCGAGGTCTTCTCGACCTTCCTGAGGCTGATTACGCTCGCCGTCCGACTCTTCTGCAACATGTTCGCCGGTCACGTGGTCATGGGGACCTTCGCGATCCTCGCCTCCCTGTTCTTCGACCCGCTGATGCAGGCCCTCTCCAACGGCGCCGCGCTCACGGCGGGCGCCGTCGGCGACGCGGGCGCCTCAGTGCTCTGGGTCCTCGTGCTGATCATCATCTACCTGGTCGAGATTCTCGTCGCCGTCATCCAGGCGTACGTCTTCGCCCTTCTCACGGCCGTCTACATCCAGACCGCCGAGAGCGAGGAGTAGCTTGCCGCTCAGGCATCCCGCGCGGCTTGGTCGCGCTCGTGCATAGTAAGAAAACTCGCCCTGCGGGACGAGGTTCTAAGGAGGAAATTGTGGGTGCACTTGGTGTAATCGGTTATGGTCTCGGCGTCATCGGCGCCAGCATCGGCATCGGCCTCGCCGCCTATGGCGCGACGACCTCCATGGCCCGTCAGCCCGAGGTCCAGGCACGCCTCTTCACGGTCTTCATCCTCGGCTCGGCCTTCGTGGAGGCACTCGCGCTGATTGGCTTCGTCGTCGCCCTCATCGTCAAGTAGCGACGACGCAAGGACAGGTCTGTTTGGAGGTATGCATGAAAGACCAGAAGGGAGCTCTTCCGGGACGCCGCGTCGCCTTTGGGACGGCGCTCGTCCTTGCCAGCGCCGCGCTGCCCGAGGCGGCCATGGCAGAGGAGATCTCGGGACCGGCGATTCTGCTGCCGAAGTTGTCGGAGTTCGTCCCCGCGGCCATCGCGTTCGTGGTCATCTGGGTCTTGCTCGCCAAGCTCGCTTGGCCGTCGGTCCTCAAGATGATGGACGCGCGCGAGAACAAGATAAAGAGCGACCTCGACGAGGCCGAGCGTCAGCGCAAAGAGGCTACTGCCGCCGCCGCCGAGAGCAAGGCCAAGATCTCCGAGGCCGAGCGTGAGGCCGAGGAGATCATCGCGGACGCCAAGCGCGAGGCCGAGGCCCAGCGCGCCCAGATTCTCGACGAGGCGCAGAAGAGCGCGAGCGAGATCATCGCGAAGGCGCACAACGTCGTCAACCTCGAGCGCCACAAGGCCATGGTCGAGCTCTCCGACTCCGTCGTCGACCTCTCGGTCGAGATCGCCGGCAAGATCATCGGCGACTCCCTCGACGAGGCCGGGCAGCGCAAGCTCGCTGAGAAGTATCTCGAGGAAGTTGGTAGCCTGAATGACAGGTAAGCGCATCGAGCAGAAGAAGGTCGAGGCCTACACCAGGGCCCTGCTCGAGGCCGCGAAGTCCGAGGGCAGGGCGGCGCGGGACCTGGAGCAGGTCAAGCACGTGCTCAAGTTCTCCCCCGAGGTCCTCGAGACCATCACCGCGATGCAGGGCGAGGACGACTTCGACCTGCTCGACAAGGTGTACAGCGAGTACAAGGGCCTGCTCGACAAGAGCGACGACACGGTCTCCGTGGACGTGACGACGGCCGTCCCCATGGACGACGAGATGCGCGAGCGCGTGAGGGAGAAGTGCCGCAAGGACTTCGACGCTCCCGTCTACCTCGTCGAGCACGTGGACCCGTCCATACTCGGGGGAATCATCCTCGAGGCGAAGGGCCACAGGCGCGACGCGTCCGTCAAGGCGCAGCTGATCAACGTCAGGAAGAAGCTTTCCTCCGCAAACATGGGAGGTGATGAGTAATGAGCGAGGCAATCGACGCATCCTCGATCATGAGGACCCTGCGCGGCGAGCTCGACGGCATCTCCACCTCGGTCCAGACGCAGGAGGCGTCCACCGTCATCGAGGTGGGCGACGGCATCGCGCATGTCGCCGGGCTGAGGAGCGCCATGTCCGGCGAGCTGCTCGAGTTCACGAGCTCCGCCACGGGGCGCAGCGTCTACGGGCTCGCCCAGAACCTGGACGAGGACGAGGTCGGCGCGGTGCTGTTCGGCGACGTCGACTCGATCAAGGAGGGCGACCAGGTCACCACGACCGGCCGCGTCATGGACATCCCGGTCGGGCGCAACATGCTCGGCCGCGTGGTCAACCCGCTCGGAGACCCGATCGACGGCAAGGGGCCCATCATCACGTCCCAGCGTCGGCCGATCGAGTTCAAGGCCCCCGGCATCATCGACCGCCAGCCCGTCAACGAGCCCGTCCAGACGGGCCTCGTCGCAATCGACGCCATGGTCCCCATCGGGAGGGGCCAGCGAGAGCTGATCATCGGCGACCGCAAGACCGGCAAGACGGCCATCGCGATCGACACGATCATCAACCAGCGCAACACCGATATCGTCTGCATCTACGTGGCCATCGGCCAGAAGGCCTCGACGGTCGCCTCCATCAGGGAGACGCTCGAGCACCACGGCGTCATGGACAAGACGATCATCGTCTCCGCGACCGCCGCGGACTCGGCGCCGCTGCAGTACATCGCCCCGATGGCGGGCGCCGCCATCGGCGAGTACTTCATGTACAACGACGAGAAGGGCCACCCCGCCGACGCGACCCACCCCGGAGGGCACGTCCTCATCGTCTTCGACGACCTCTCCAAGCAGGCTGTCGCCTACCGTCAGATGTCGCTGACGCTGCATCGTCCGCCCGGACGCGAGGCCTACCCCGGAGACATCTTCTACCTGCACTCCCGCCTGCTCGAGCGTGCCGTCAAGATGTCCGACGCAAACGGCGGCGGCTCCATGACGGCGCTGCCGATCATCGAGACGCAGGAGGGCGACGTCTCAGCCTACATCCCGACGAACGTGATCTCCATCACGGACGGCCAGATCTACCTGCAGTCGAACCTGTTCTTCCAGGGCCAGCGCCCTGCTGTCGACGTGGGCATCTCGGTGTCGCGCGTCGGCGGCGCCGCGCAGCTGAAGTCGATGAAGCAGGTCGCGGGCACGCTCAGGCTGGACCTTGCGAGCTACCGCGAGAAGCAGGCCTTCTCGCAGTTCGGCTCGGACCTCGACGAGACGACGCAGTACCAGCTCAACCATGGCGCCCACACCATGGAGCTGCTCAAGCAGAAGCGCTACGCCTCCCTCGACGTGGCCGACCAGGTCATCGCCATCTTCGCGTCCAAGGAGAACTACCTCGACGACCTCGACCTCGCCGACGTCGTCGAGTTCCGCGACGGTCTCGCCGAGTTCATGAAGACCCGCCATCCCAACACCCGCTCTCGCGTGGTCGAGGGCAAGATATCCGATGACCTCGCCGAGAAGCTCAGGTCTTGCATCGCCGAGTACAAGGAGCAGTTCCTGCGGAAGCACCACAAGGACGACTCCGAAGACGCCGGCGAGCAGGGGGGCGACGAGGTACAGTCGTTCAGGGACGCCTAAGGTAAAGAATGCCTAGTCTGAGAGAAATCAAGGGGCGTATCAACTCGGTGTCGAGCACCTTGCAGGTGACGCGCACGATGGAGATGATCTCCACTGCACGCATCCGCAAGGCGCTCGACCGGGCGCAGAAGGCCGCCCCCTACAAAGACGCCATCACCCTGATGCTCGCGAACGTCGCGAGCGCGGGCTATGGCAGCGAGCACCCGCTGCTCAGGGTCCACCCCAAGGAGCAGCACGTGGTCTTCTTGCTCATAGCCTCGGACAGGGGCATGGCGGGTGGCTTCAACATCGTCCCGCAGAGGGAGGTCATGCACGCAGTCGAGGACCTCGAGTCGCGAGGCGTCGGGGCCGACGTCATCACCTGCGGCCGCAAGCCCACGGAGTTCTTCCGCTACCGCGGAAAGCAGCCGCTTCTGTCCTTCGAGGGCATCTCCTCGGAGCCGACGATGGACGAGGCCGACCGCATCGCCTCCTACATCATGGACGGCTACAAGTCCGGGCAGATAGACCGCGTGATGATCTACTACTCGCACGCGAAGAACAGGGTCGACCAGCAGCAGGTGGTCGAGCAGCTGCTGCCCATTACCAACGAGCAGCTCATGATGCCCAACCGCCCGCGCACCGCCGAGGCCCTCTCGATGATCGAGCACAAGCAGGACACCGTCTTCGAGTTCGACCCCTCGGCCGTGGAGGTGCTGGGGTACCTCCTGCCTGCATACGTGAGGACCGTCATCTACCATGCGCTGCTCGACTCCGCCGCTGCGGAGCACGGCGCCAGGCGTCGCGCGATGAAGTCCGCGTCAGACAACGCGCAGGACATCATCACCTCGCTGAGCAGGACCTACAACCGTGAGCGCCAGGGCTCGATCACCACGGAGCTCAACGAAATCGTCGCGGGCGCGTCCGCATTGGAGGACAACAACTGATGTCAGAGCAAGAGACTGAGGAGAGGGCGCCGCTCGAGCGCGCGGCCCTGAGCCTCCTCAACAAGAGCGCCGGCACGGGCACAATCGTGCGCATCGTCGGCGCCGTCGTGGACGTGCGCTTCGACGGGCAGGTCCCCGCGATCTACAACGCGCTCGAGGTCAAGGGTCGCACCCCGATGGGCGAGGTCCACACGGTCCTCGAGGTTGAATCCCAGCTGCCCGGCAGCGTCGTGCGCACGGTCGCCATGTCGTCGACCGACGGCCTCAGGAGGGGCATGCGCGTCGAGGACACCGGCTCCCCGATGATGATGCCCGTCGGGCCCGAGACCCTCGGTCGCGTGTGGAACGTGATGGGGCAGCCCGTCGACGGCAAGCCCATGCCCGAGCACGTGCGCTACTACCCGATCCACCGCCCGGCCCCCTCGTTCAACGAGCTGACCACGCACGCCGAGATCTTCGAGACCGGCATCAAGGCGATCGACCTTCTCGAGCCCTATGTCAGGGGTGGCAAGACCGGCCTGTTCGGCGGCGCCGGCGTGGGCAAGACCGTCCTGATTCAGGAGCTGATCAACAACCTGGCACAGGAGCACGGCGGCACTTCCGTGTTCACGGGAGTGGGCGAGAGGACCCGCGAGGGAACGGACCTCTACCTCGAGATGACCGAGTCCGGCGTCATCAACAAGACGTGCCTCGTCTACGGGCAGATGAACGAGCCGCCAGGAGCTCGCCTGCGCGTCGGCCTGGCCGGGCTCACCACCGCGGAGTACTTCCGCGACCAGGGCCAGGACGTCCTGCTGTTCATCGACAACATCTTCAGGTTCTCCCAGGCCGGCTCCGAGGTCTCGGCGCTTCTCGGCCGCATGCCGTCCGCCGTCGGGTACCAGCCCACGCTGGCGACCGAGATGGGCGACCTGCAGGAGCGCATCACCTCCACCAAGGAGGGCTCCATCACCTCGGTTCAGGCCGTCTACGTGCCTGCCGACGACCTGACGGACCCCGCTCCGGCGACCACCTTCACGCACCTCGACGCGCAGACGGTCCTGTCGCGCTCGATCACCGAGCTCGGCATCTACCCCGCCATCGATCCGTTGGCGAGCTCCAGCTCCGCCCTCGACCCCGAGGTCGTCGGCGAGGAGCACTACCGCGTCGCCGAGAAGGTCCAAGAGATCCTGCAGGAGTACTCTGACCTCCAGGACATCATCGCGATCCTCGGCATGGACGAGCTCTCCGAGGAACAGCAGCTCGTCGTGTCGCGCGCTCGCAAGATTCAGCAGTTCCTCTCCCAGAACTTCCACGTCGCGGAGAAGTTCACCGGTGCGCCCGGCGTCTACGTGCGCGTTAAGGACACCGTTCGCTCCTTCGCGGCGATCATCGACGGCGAGTGCGACGACCTGCCCGAGCAGGCCTTCCGCTACGCTGGCACGATTGACGACGTGCGCGAGCGAGCCAAGAAGATGAAGGCCGCGGCAGCCGGCGGCGACGCCGAGGGCGACGGAGCCGGCAAGGACGACGAGCCGGAGAAGAGCAACTAGGGGGTGCAACGTGGCCGAGCTGGTCTGCCAATTCGTACGACCCGACCGCCAGCTGTACGAGGGGATGGTCGAGTACCTGATTCTCCAGGCGGAGTCGGGCGAGCTGGGCGTCTGGCCCGGCCACTCCCCCGAGATCTGCGCGCTCGGCGACGGCGTCGTAAGGCTCCATCGCACGAAGCGCGACGGGGGAGGGGAGCTCGACATCGTGATCTCGGGCGGCTACGCCGAGATCACGGGTGACGCGGTCATCATCCTCGCCGACCACGCACGCCGCTGCGATGACATCGAGCCAGACGTCGTCATGGAGACGCGTGGAGCCGCGATCGACGCACGCGACGCGCTGCCCGAGCGCGACCCGCGCCGTGCCTATTTCGAAAACAAGATAAACTGGTGCAACCTGCTCCTCAAGCAGGCCGCGCGGAACTGATCCGCGCGTCACGAACGCGCAGTCGGAGAGCACATGGAAGTCATCAAGGTCGAAGGCGGTCATCCGCTTTCTGGCGAGGTAACGGTGGAGGGCGCGAAGAACTCCGCCCTCAAGCTCATGGCGGCCACGATCCTGGCGCCGGGCGTCAACGTGCTCAAGAACGTCCCCAACATCGCGGACGTCCACGTCATGGGCAAGGTGCTCAAGTGCCTCGGCGCGAAGGTCGACGTCCTCGGCGTCCACGAGCTCAGGATCGACACCTCCTCGGTCGACAGCTGGGAGACCCCCTATCACCTCGTGGAGCAGATGCGCGCGTCGACGGCCGTGCTCGGCCCCCTGATCGCCCGCTTCGGCAAGGCGGTCGTGGCCATGCCGGGCGGCTGCAACATCGGCGCACGCAAGATCGACATGCACATCCTCGGTCTCGAGGCGCTCGGCGTCGACTTCAAGATCGACCACGGAGACATCCACGCCTCGGCCCCCGACGGGGTGGTCGGCGCGACGGTGACCCTCGACTTCGCGAGCGTGGGTGCCACCGAGAACCTCATCATGGCCTCGGTGCACGCCAAGGGAACGACCGTCATCGACAACGCGGCGCGCGAGCCGGAGATCGTCGATCTCGCGATGATGCTCAACGAGATGGGCGCGGACATCAAGGGTGCCGGCTCTCCCGTTATCGAGGTCACGGGAGTCAAGGAGCTCCATCCCGTCACGCATACGGTGGTGGGCGACCGCATCGAGGCGGGGACCTTCATAGCCATGGGGGCCATCACCCGCTCCTCGATTACGGTCCGAGGCTTCGAGCCCAACCACCTCGGCCTCGTGCTGCGCAAGTACGAGCAGATGGGCATCTCCATAGAGCGGGGGGACCGCTCGGTCACGGTGGGACGCGAGGGCGACATCGTCCCCGTCGACATCCAGACCCTACCGTTCCCGGGTTTCCCGACGGACATGCAGTCGCAGACCATGTGCCTTCTCGCCCTGGCGAAGGGCACCTGCATCGTGACGGAGAACGTCTTCGAGAACCGCTTCATGTTCGCGAGCGAGCTTGCCCGCATGGGCTCCGAGATCGTCATCAAGGGGCACCATGCGGTCATCCACGGCGTCGACCACTTCTCGGGCGCCGAGGTCAAGTCCCCCGACCTCAGGGGCGGCGCGGCCCTCGTGATGGCCGGCCTGGTCGCGGACGGCACGACGACGGTCTCGGCCATCCATCACATCGACCGCGGCTACGAGTCGTTCGTGGAGAAGCTCCAGGCGCTTGGTGCCCAGGTAACGCGCGAGCAGGTCAGCGCGCCGGAGGACGACGAGTAGGCCGCTCGCGCGACGTCTCTGCCGAAGCCCAGGAGCCCCGCCCACCCCGCCCTGGGGCCAGGCGGTTCGTGGGCTGGGGTGCCGTACAACAAGTTATATTGGGTACATACCAGTCACCGAGCAGCTCAGGCTAGGCCCCTCCGGGGGTCCGGCCTGAATCCTTATCGGGCTCACCCGGCTCGAGCATCACTGAGGGGAAGGTTGCCAATGCCCAAGACCGACACTCACGAGGGCCACGAGCTCTCGATGGCGAGCGAGGACTACCTGGAGTCCATATACCGAATCATGTCCGACAGGGGCGAGGAGCTCGAGGGGGTGAGGTCAGTGGACGTGGCCGAGCAGCTCAATGTCTCGAAGGCGAGCGTGAACAAGGCGCTCTCCACGCTGAAGGACGCGGGCATGGTCGAGCAGGTCCGCTACGGAAGGGTGCGCCTCACCACCGCCGGGAAGGAGTACGCCTCGCGCGTCTGGAAGACCCACCGCACCCTCAGGGCCTTTCTCGTCCACGACCTCGGGGTGGACAAGAGGACGGCGAACGACGAGGCGTGCCTCATGGAGCACTACCTCTCGGATGACACCGTGCGCCGCTGGTGCGACTTCCTCGAGAAGCAGGGTCTTGATCTGGATGAGTAGGGAGGGCGACGCCGCGACGGGTGCGGGAGGCGCCGGCGCGCCCACTGCCTGCGGAAGCGTGGGAGCCGACCTGCCGGAACCCGAGAGCTTCGGCTGGACGTCCTACGAATTCGACGACGCGGACGACGACCTCACCGCCTCGCTGGCGAGGCTGCTGTGCGCGGGCGAGGGGACGCCCTTGGCCTGTTCCGGCGACGTCTTCGAGGCGGTCGGGTACGCAGGGGCACGCGCGGAGGCTCCCGACGCAGTCTGGGATGCGTGCGAGCAAGACACGATCGAGGTCGCCTACCGCCTGTACGTAGCCGCCGGGTTGCAGGTCGCCGTCACGAACACCGCCGGGTGCGACCCCTGGAGCATCGATGCCTCGGGTGCCGCCGTTCCGTTCGGGCGCGTCGTCGAGAGGGCGGTGCGCGCGGCGCGATCGGCGGCGCCGCCGTTCGTGGCCGGCCTGCTCGACGTGGGCGGCGTCCCCGTTGAGAAGTCCGCCGCGTCCGGGGCGCGGCTGCTAGGCGAACTCGCCCACTTGGGCGTCCATGCCTTCGTCGTCTCGGGCTCCGTGAACGAGGCCTCTGCGCGGGAGGCCCTGCGCGCCGCGCGCTCGACGAACGAGCACCTCTACCCGTCGAGGCCCGTCGTGGCCTCGCTGGACGCGCGCGTCCTTGTGGGCGCCGACGCGCGGGAGGTCCGCCGCCTGCTGGAGGAGATGATCGACGGCGGTGCCTGCGTAGCCGGTTTCGACCACGTATGCGCGGCGGACGCACGTCGTCTCGGGCCCGTCCTGGCCGAGGTGTGGCGAGAGCGCGGACGAAGGGGCTACCTGCAGCTCTGCATCCCCGGCTCGTGCGACGGGCGCGTGGGGGGCGCCGAGCAGGAGGAGCTGCTCCTCGCCGCCCGCGACCTCGCCGACGTCCCTCTCGCGCTCGTGGGCTTCGGCGAGGGCGTGACGCCCGCCCTCGCGGCGAACATCCAGGGGACCTGGCTGTAGCATGCGCTCCGCGCCCGGCCGCGTGCCGGGCGCGGAGCGCATTCGGCCCGCGCCGCCTGCCTGCCGGCGCCCGGCGCGGGCCTGCCCCTCGCGAGGACCGCAGGTCGGCTCAAGGGGTATGCTACCGTCAAATGGAATACTTGAACTATCGAACGCGGAACGACGAAGGGACATCTCCATGAAGGCAATCATTCCAGCCGCAGGCCTCGGCACGCGCTTCCTCCCCGCGACCAAGTGCACGCCCAAAGAGCTCCTCCCGGTGCTGGACAAGCCGGTCATCCAGTACGTCGTGGAGGAGGCCCTCGAGCCGGACGACGTCGACGGCGTCGTCATCGTCAACTCGCGGCTCAAGCCGCAGATGGAGAAGTACTTCTCCGAGGACAAGGACTTCGAGGAGTACCTGCGTGCGCACGGCAAGGACGCCCTCGCCGAGAAGGTTCACGAGGCGGGCGCCCTTCCGGTCTCGTTCGTCTACCAGGACGATCCTCGCGGGCTCGGGCACGCCGTCTGGTGCGCGCGCGAGGAGGTCGGGGACGAGCCCTTCTTCGTGCTGCTCGGCGACTACTTCGTGCCTGACCGGCAGATGTGCGTCAACATGCAGAAGGTGTCCCGCGAGCACGGCGGGGCCTCCGTCATCGCCGTCGCACCGGTCCCCGAGGACCAGGTGAGCCGCTACGGCATCATCGCGGGGGAGTGCGTGGGTTCGCTCGAGGGCTCGGACGCGACGGGCGAGAACGAGGGTGCCGTCTGGAAGGTGTCGGGCATGGTAGAGAAGCCCGCGCGCGAGGACGCTCCCTCCCACCTGTTCATCGTGGGTCGCTATCTGCTCTCGCCCAGGACCATGGACCTGCTGGCGACTCAGGGGGTCGGCGCTGGCGGCGAGATCCAGCTGACCGATGCCATGGTGCGGCTTCTCGAGTCCGAGGACATGTACGCCCTCGTCGTGGACCCCTCCGAGGGCTGCGACACGGGCACCCCGGCCGCCTGGGCGGCGACTAACGCCCGCCTCGCCCTCTCCGACCCCGAGCAGGAGAGCGCCTTCAGGGAGGCGCTCGGCGACGTCGCGCTCTAGCGCGTCAAGATGATTCGCTTCGACTCTCACGGCTGGCGGGCCCCCCTCGACGAGGACTTCAACGAGGAGAGCGTCTCTCGCATTGGCGAGGCGATTGGCACCACCTGGGGGGCTGCCCGACCGGGCGGTACGGTGTACGTCGGCTACGACGCGAGGCGCGACGCCGAGCGTCTGGCCGGCGTCGTGGCTGGTGTCATAGCGAGCCACGGCCTCAGGGTGCACGTCTCGCTGGAGCCCCTCCCGACACCCGTCCTCGGTTGGAACGTCTCCCAGGACGGGTCGTCGATCGGCGGCGTGATGCTCACGGCCTCGGAGGCCCCGTCTGCGTACGGCGGCATCTGCCTCAGGGGGCCTGACGGCGGGCCTGCCCCGGAGGACCTGACTCTCGAGGTCGAACGCTCGATCAACGCTCTGCCCTCACGGCCCGCGGCCCCCTTCGAGAGGGTCGACCTCTTGGGGCCCTATGTCAGGGATGCCGTGGAGCACCTGGCGGCACGTCCTCTCGCCAGGGCGCCGAGGGTCGTGCTCGATCCGCTCCATGGCGCCGCGGGAAGGGCGGCCCGCCTGGTGCTCGAGGGCATCGGGTGCGAGGTGACGTCGCTCCACGAGGAGCCGCGTCCGGACTTCGGGGGCCTACGTCCCTCCCCGCGGCTGCCTTGGGTCGAGGGTTGCGAGGCCGAGGTCCTCCGTAGGCACGCGGATCTCGGCGTGGTACTCGACGGAGACGGGGACAGGCTCGGCGTCATAGGCGACGCGGGGGACTGGGTCCTACCACACCTCGTCGAGTGCCTGGTGATGGAATACCTGGTGCGGCAGTGCGGCAGGAGCGGCGTGGTCGTGGTCAACCAAGCCTGCTCTGCGCTCGTCGGCAGGCAGGCCAGGAGGCTCGGCTGTGCCGTCCGCACCGTCCCCGTGGGCTTTCGACGCATATACGAGGAGTTCTCGGGGGACGACGTACTCCTGGGCGTCGAACACCTCGGGGGGATGGCGTTCCCCTGGCATCTGAAAGAGAGGGATGCCGTGTACGGGGCAGGTCTCCTCTGCGCCCTCTTGGGCGCGTCTGAGGACTCGCTCTCCTTGCGCCTTTCTCGCCTCACGGAGAAGGTCGGCAGGATGTACTTCTCCCGGCGGGACTTGAGGACGGACGTCGACAGGTGCGAGACCCTCAGGAACCTGCTCCCGGGCGTAAACCCGAGGGAGCTGTACGGAGAGGGGCCGACGTGGGTCAGCCACACCGAGGGCCTCAAGGTGGAGTTCGAGGACGGCTCGTGGGTGATGGTGAGGATATCGCGGACGGAGCCCGTCGTGCGGGTCTGGGCGGAGGCGACCTCCGAGTCCAAGGCGGCGTCGCTCGTCTCGTCCACGACGGCGGGAATCGCACGTCTCTAGAGTCGAAGTGCGTTGCAGGGCGTCGCCGGCCGGCGGCGGGCGTTTGGTCCTGGAGGGGGTCCCGGAGCCTGGGTGCAGGCGCCGGGGCCCCCTTCCCTATGCCGCGCCTCCCG
>OMVS01000021.1 GCA_900314575.1 uncultured Olsenella sp.
AGGCCGTCGAAGACCCTGCCGAGCATGTCGGTGGAAACGCCGAGCTCCATGGCCCTGCCGAGGAAGCGGACCTTGCTGTTGGACAGGTTGATGCCCGTCGCGGACTCGAACAGCTGGACGAGGACGTTGGAGCCGTCGATCTCGAGGACCTTGCAGCGGCGCGTCTCGCCGTTGGCGAGCTCGATCTCGCCGAGCTCGTTATAGGTGACTCCCGAGACGCCCTTCACCAGCATGAGGGGGCCGGCGACCTCTTGAATGGTGCGGTATTCCCTAGCCACTATCGCTCATCCTCCCCGTTGTCCAGACCGGAGACCTCTGCGGTGAGCGCAGCCATGGTCTGCTTGAACTCCGCGTCGACCTGGTCCTCGTGCACGTACTTAAAGCGGCCGATGCGCTCGCGGACCTCGAGCTTGACCAGGTCGTCGATCCTCGCGCCGGCAGCCAGGGCCTGCGTGCCCTGCTTGTAGTACTCGTCGACGAGCTTCATCATCGCGTACTGCTTCTCGAGCGACGTGTAGGTGTCCACCGGGTCGAAGGAGTTCTGGTGCAGGAAGTCCTCGCGGATGCTCCTCGCGGCCTCCATCTTGAGCCTGTCCTGCGGCGACAGGGCGTCCATGCCGACCATCTTGACGATCTCGTTCAGGGAGGCCTCCTCCTGCAGGAGGTTCATGAGGTCCTGACGGATCTCCATCCAGTCGGGGTGCACGTTGTCGTTGAACCACGGCTCGAGGTCGTTGAGGTACAGCGAGTAGCTCTGCAGCCAGTTGATGGCCGGGAAGTGGCGCTGGTAGGCGAGCTCGGCGTCCAGGCACCAGAACACCTTGACGATGCGCAGCGTCGCCTGGGAGACGGGCTCGGAGATGTCGCCACCAGGAGGCGAGACGGCGCCGATGGCGGAGAGCTGGCCCTCACGCCCCTTACTGCCAATGGAGATGACGCGACCGGCGCGCTCGTAGAACTGGGCGATGCGGCTGCCGAGGTAGGCGGGGTAGCCCTCCTCGCCGGGCATCTCCTCGAGGCGGGCGGACATCTCGCGCAGGGCCTCCGCCCAGCGGGAGGTGGAGTCGGCCATCAGGGCCACGGAGTAGCCCATGTCGCGGAAGTACTCCGCGATGGTGATGCCGGTGTAAACGGAGGCCTCACGAGCGGCGACGGGCATGTCGGACGTGTTGGCGATAAGGACGGTGCGCTCCATGAGGGAGTGGCCGGTCTTGGGGTCCTTGAGCTCGGGGAACTCGTTCAGGACGTCCGTCATCTCGTTGCCGCGCTCGCCGCAGCCGATGTAGACGACGATGTCGGCCTCCGCCCACTTGGCCAGCTGGTGCTGCGTGACGGTCTTGCCGGAGCCGAAGGGGCCCGGGATGGCCGCGACGCCGCCCTTGGCGATCGGGAAGAATGCGTCGATGACGCGCTGGCCCGTGACGAGCGGCATGTTGGGGGCGAGCTTCTGGGCGTAGGGGCGGCCCTGGCGGACCGGCCACTTCTGCGTCAGGGTGAGCTCGTGGTCGCCGTCGGCACCGGTGAGGACGCACACCGTCTCGTGGATCGTGAACTCGCCGGAGCGAATCTCCTTCACCTTACCGGAGATACCGTAGGGCACCATGATCTTCTGCTGGACGACCGGGGTCTCCTGGACCGTGCCGAAGACGTCACCGGCGACGAGCTCGTCGCCCTTGGCGACCGTGGGGACGAACTCCCACTTTTTCTCCTCGTCCAGGGGCGGGACCTGCACTCCCCTGCCCAGGAGGTTGCTGTCGGTGACCTCCATGATCTTGTTCAGGGGGCGCTGGATGCCGTCGTAGATCGAGCCGATGAGGCCGGGGCCCAGCTCGACGGAGAGCGGCATGTTGGTAGAAACGACGGGCTCGCCGGGCCCGAGGCCCTGCGTCTCCTCGTAGACCTGGACGGAGGCCTCGTCCCCGTGAATCTCAATGATCTCGCCGATCAGCTGCTCGTCGCTGACACGGACGACGTCGAACATGTTCGCGTCGCGCATGCCGGAGGCAACGACCAGAGGTCCGGCCACTTTCTTGATTACTCCCGTGCTCATTGAGCTCTTCACCTTCCTCTCTTGCTAGTCCTTGCCGAACAGGATGTCGCTGCCGACCGACTGCTCGACTGAGTGTTTGACCATCTCGACCCCCACGCCGGTGTTGTTCTTGACTCCGGGAATGGGGATGATCGCGGGCAGGGGCTGCCGCGCGTACTTGTCGACCACGTCCTTGAGCGAAGCCGCAAGCTCCTCGGTTATGTAGATGATCCCGTAGCGCGACTCCTCCGAGGCGAGCTGGCGCAGCGTGGCCGCCGCCTCCGGGTCGTCCGTCGAGACGGGGAACAGGTCGAGGCCGAGGGCGCCAAAGCCATAGATGCTGTCGTAGTCGCCGATGACCGCGATCCTATCCATACATCTCACGCATCCTCTCGAGGGTCTCCTGCTCCGAGAAGCCGTTCGCCTTCGCGGTCACGATGATCCTCACGTTGCGAAGCTCGTTCTCCTTCGCGAGGTCGAACGCCACGATCGGACCGACCGAGACGCTGTTGGTCTTCTGGGGACGGAGAGCGTCGATGAGCTGGTTGTCGCACCAGCGCTCGAACTCCGAGTTGGAGCGCTCGAGCGCCTCGACGGCGTCCCTGAAACGGCCGGTCTCGAGGTAGGAGCGGAGCTCCGGCTCGCCCTTCACGGCAGCCTGTGCGATGCGCTTGACGTCCAGGTCGCGGCAGGGTGCCAGCGCCTCCTGCAGGAAGTGCAGGTCCTTTCCGGTGCGCACGGCCCTGAACGCGATCTTGATGTCCGCGCTCGAGACGTTCGCCTCGACGTAGTCGATCAGGATCTGGCTCTTGGACGCGTACGCATCCTTGCGCATCTGAACGAGGCAGGCCTTGTCGAGGATCACGTCGCACCACTGGCCGTCTCCAGTCGAGGACATGACGTCGAAGGCGCGCGCGGCGGCCTTCCTCATGTCCTCGGGGAGCTTGGAGGTGTCGTTCTCCGCGAAGACCTTCTTGAGCTCCTCCTCACCGAAGCCGGGCAGGTCGTAGTAGGCGCGCCTGACCTCGATGTCGGAGCAGATCTCCTTGATGGCGCACTTGACGTTGTGGTAGTACTTCGGGCACGAGAGCACCTCGAAGACGACCGGGTCCACGCGCAGCTCGTGCATGAGGTGCAGGGTCTTGTCCTGCTCCTGGCTGATGAGCTCCTCGGGCTCCACCTGTCCGTTGCCGTCCCCCCAGCCCTTGTCGGCCAGGTAGCTCACGACGGACTTCACGTCGGGCATGCCGCACATCTGTCGGATGTCGTCGTCTGTGAGCAGGCCGCGTTCGAGCACCCTGATCCTCGCGACGGCAAAAATGTACTCGGTGTCCCTCATAGGCCTCACGCCTGCCAGAGGGTCTTGAGGACCGTGTCCTGCATCTCGTCGTGCATCTGCGAGAAGAGCGCGTCGAGCGTGCAGTTCTCGTCGATACCGCCGTAGCGCAGGACGAAGCCGTCGGAGATGTCCGCCGCTTCCTTCGACACCTTGAGACTGCCGCCGGCCTTCTTCGCGGCCTCGTTCAGCTTGGCGGCGAAGCCCGCCGGGAGGCGCTTAAGGTCGGCAGCAGAGAACATGATGGTTCCCTCGCCCGGCTCTGCGTGCTCGGACACGAGCTTGCACACCATGGCGAAGTACTCGTCAGCGGGAAGGTCGTGAAGCTCCTTCTGGGCCTGCTCGAGAACGGACTCGATAAGGTGCTGGCGATACGCGAGCCTCTGCTGGCCCTCGATCATCGTCTTCCTGGACTCGACCCTCTTCTCGTACTGGGCCTGCTCGACCTCGAGGCGCTTGGTCGTCTTAGCCTTCGTCTTCTCGGCGGATGCACGGGCGGATGCCTTGGAAGACTCTGCATCGGCGCGTGCCTGGGCGAGCAGCTCCTGCGCGCTCTTCTCCGCGTCCTGGAGAATCTCCGATGTGATTGCGTCTATTCCCGCCATATTCTTTCCTCTTCAATCAGCTGGATCCACGTTTTCCTCCGGGCGGGGCCGAGACCTCGCCCGAACCGGTCCGCACCTAGATGTTGACGACCGCGAGGATGCTCACGAGGAGGGAGAGAATGGCGTAGGTCTCGACCATGGCCGGGAACAGCATGGCGCGACCGAACTGGTCCGGGTCCTTGGCGACGACGCCGATGGAGGCCACGGAGGTGCGGCCCTGGTGATAGGCGGAGATCAGGCCAGCGATGGCAATGGGCAGGCACGCGAAGAGGTACATGAGGCCCTGCTCGGTGGAGGCGACGGGCGTACCGCCGAGGACGCCGATCCTGGAGAGGACGACGAAGGTGATCAGCAGGCCGTAGATGCCCTGCGTACCGGGGAGAAGCTGGAGGATGAGGACCTTAGCGAACTGGTCGGGGTCCTCGGCCACGACGCCAGCCGCAGCCTGGCCGGCGATGCCGACGCCCCAAGCGGAACCGGAGCCGGCGAGAGCAGTTGCAAGAGCAGCACCAAGGAGTGCCAGAGCCATTCCCAAACTCATAGTTAGTTTTCCTCTCTGATTTCGATGTACTTGAAGTTCGCACCGAAGGGAGCGAACGCCTTGCCGCCCGCGTCGTAGAACTTGCCGAAGAACTCGACGAACTGCAGACGGTTGGTGTGCACGTAGGCACCGAGCAGGTTGATCGCCATGTTCATGAGGTGCCCGAGGAGGAACACCACGACGAACAAGATGACCCCGATGAGGCCCCCGATACCCGCGATCATCGCGCAGAGCATGTTGACGACGCTCGCGATGACGCCGGTAGCGAGTCCGAGTGCGAGAAGCCTCGAGTAGGACAGGACGTCCGAGAGCCAGCCCGAGACTCCATAGAGGTCGTAGGCGCCGAGCGCGATGCGCAGGGCCCAGTTCTTCTTGTCCCTGCCGCCCATGAGGATGATCACGACCATACCGATGATGGTGATCCACTTGGCCACCTGGCTGACCCAGGCGGGGAGGGAGAACTGCATGCCTACGATGGAGGCGAAGATGTCCGTCGGGAGGAGCAGGAGGATGAGGCCGACGAGGAACAGGAACCAGTCGAGCACATCTGATACGAAGCCCACGAAGTCGTGGTCACGCAGCAGTTCGTAGCCCTTGATCCCCAGACCGGTGAAGAGGTGGATCACACCGAAGAGCATGCACCACATCAGTAGGTACATCGGGTTCGACATCGGGTCGAACCAAAGCGGTTTGACTATGGTGTCGCCCGCGTACCCGAAGAAGGTCTTCGCGATCGTGTCCACCGCGTTGCCGAAGAAGCCGCCGAACATGGCTCCCCAGAACATCGTCGTGAGGCCGCACCAGAAGAACAGCGAAAGCAGGTTCTTTATCCCACTCTGAAGGTTCTTGTGCTTCATGAGCACGATGGCGCAGACGACGGACATCACGAGGCCGTACCCGGCGTCGGAGAGCATCATCCCGAAGAAGATGATGTAGAAGAAGGTCATAATCGACGTCGGGTCGAAGCGCCCGTGGGTCGGTAGGCCATAGGACTCGAGGACGGGTTCGGTGATGCGCAGGAACGGACGGTTGCTCAGCCTCGTCGGCGGCTCCTCGCCCTCCTTCGCCTCCTCCTTCTCGGCCAGGGCCTCGTACTTGTCCTCCACGTAGGCGATGAGCGCGTCGGCCTTCTCGGCCTCTACCCACCCCTCCAGGAAGAACATGCTCTTGGACTGGAGAATGGTGCCCAGGAGCTGATACCTTTCAGAACGCGCACGGTAGTAGTCGGAGGCGATCCTGAAGTCATCGCGCAGGTCCGAGAAGGTCTGGATCTCCTTCTTGTCATCCTCGACCCTCTTGGCGAGCGCCTCGCACTCTGCCTTCAGGTCCTCGATAGCCTGCGCCGGCACCTTGCCCTCTCCGAAGTTGGACGAGGGACGCGCGAAGCCGGCCTCTCGAAGGTTTGCTTCCAGCGTCTCCTTGACGCTCAGGTGATACACGATCGCCGCGTACGTGAGCTCCTGAGACTGGTCCAGCACCGTCACATCGACGGGCGCAGGGTCGTCCATGCCCTTGGTGAGGAGGGCGTAGAGAGTCGCCACGTCATCCATGCCGGCGAAGGTGCCGGCGACGAAGCCCGTCGCCTTCGTCCCACGGTAGTTCAGTGGGACGTTGAGCCTCTTCCAAGGCTCGAGGGAGGCCTGCGCCGCCTGCTTGCGGATGATGCCCGCCTTGGACTCGTCGATGTCCTTCGCGATGCGAACGAGGTCCGAGGCCTTGTCGAGAATGCCCGCGGCCTCGTCGACGATGCCGTCGTAGCGCTTGCGCGTCACGACCTCCTTCTCGGGGAAGAGGGAGCCTCCCTTCGAGGGAGCGTAGACGGAGAGCTTCTTGAGGGCGTCCTCCAGAGTGTCCGCACTCTTGTCGAAGCGGATCCGTGCGGATTGGGTGTCCATCCGCTCGAGACCATCCGCCTCGATGTCGCTCTCGTGCACCTCCATTACCCCGAGGGACTGCAGGCTCTTGAGCAGGACCTTGCGGTTACGCCTAGGAGCGCAGATGCTAACCTTCTGCATTTCGACTATTGCCATTTGCCACCCCCTTAGTTTTTCGTAACATTCAATCGGAAGAACGTTCTGAACAAATACGGACGTCAAACGTCCGGGTTCAGCCAAGCACTAACGCTAGGAGAAGAAGCAAGAGCTACTTGAGTACGAGTTCCTTCACAGCCTTGACCGCAGCTGGCATCCTCTCGGCAAGCGCACCGGTCGGTTCCGGGTAATCCATCCCGTCAGAGGTGAGAGCGTCAATCTCGCGCTGCTCGCTCTGTCGCCATCCTTCGCGCGCCTCCTTGAGGCGTGCTGCTGACTCCTCTGCCGCCTGCTCAAGAATCTGCTTGCTCTCTCGCTCGCCGTCCTGACGAATCTCGCGCGCCTGCGTGCGTGCGTCGGAGACGATCTGGTCGGCCTTGGACTCAGCCTCCTTGACCTTGGAGATGGTCTCTTCTATCACCGCTCCTCCTTTCTTGTAAGGTGCTGGCTGATTAAACAATCAGCCAGCACCGTAAGTATCATACGCAAAATGCGATAGATATTGCCGAAAAGCTGTTGAGCGGTACTAACTAATGTAGCCGGCATCCTTCAGCACGTCGTGGGCCTTGCTCTCGTTGGCCGTGCTCATCATGACGACGGGTCCGGTGCAGCCCATGCCGCTCTCGGCGTAGATGCCCGCCTTCCAGAGCGCGTGGACGGCATCCTCGAGATCGAGCACGTCGACGCCCAGGATGGCAGCGGGAACGGGCTCCGCAGGAGGAGCGGTGACCTCCTCCGCCGGCTCCTTGGAGGCGTTCTTCTTTGCCTCGAGGGCCGCCAAGATGTCGTTCAGACCGGCCTTCTCGGCCGCCTCGTACTCCGCCGCGACCTTTGCGAAGATCTTCTCGCGGACGAGCTCGGCGGCGAACATAAGGGCGTTCGCGACGACCGGAGCACCGGAGGCACGGGAGACGATGAGCACGAGCTTGTCGTAGCCCTTGCCCACGCCAGGACCGTAGCCGAAGCCCACGGACTCGAAGGAGCCGCCCGTCGTGAAGGAGGAGAGCATCTTGTTGAGGACGTTTCCGGTCAGCGAGTCGCAGACCATGATGTCCGGGGTGCCCTTGAGGACGTCGTTGCCGCGCATCACGCAGCCGCCGTCGGCGCGCGAGGACTCCGCGAAGTCGAAGTCGTAACCGTTGTCCTTGAGCTCGCGCAGGGCGTGCTCGACCTGGCGAGCGCCGTTGACGTTCAGGATGCCCACGGTCGGACGGGAGATGCCGGTCGCCTTGGCGACTGCGAGGCCGTCAATCGTGTTCTTAATCATGCCTTCGACGAGGTCGGGGCTCGAGGTGCCCGTCGTGTTGGCGACGAACATCTCCTTGCCGACGCCCGGGGTGACGACGCGGCCCACGGTGGAGACGCCGATCGGGAACGGGTAGTGCATGGTGACGGCACCGTCGACGACGTGCTCGCTCAGGAGCTCGTCCATCTTCTTGTGGCCGGCCTCGTCATCGTCAACGTGGACGGTCGTGATGCCCTCATGCTCGAGCGTGCCGATGTAGTACACGTCGACGCCACGCTTGGCGGCGGCGACGGCCGCGGCCATGGCGTTCTCCTCGCCATGCTCGCTGCCCATGCCCGTAAGGGCAATCTTGGGCCTCGGGCCGAAGGAGCCGCTCTCGAGGCCATCGGCCATCTGCATGAAGGCCTGGGCGATAGTCTTCTGAAGATCGCTCATCGATAAGCCCCCTTACTCCGCCTGGGCCAGAAGGGCGTTGGCGAAGTCCCTCATGGTGGAGGCGATCATGCCCTTGACCTCGTCCTCGCTGACGGCAGCCTGGTCACCCTGGCCGTCGTTGGCCTCGATCATCACGGAGACGCCGTCGAAGAGGTTGGTCATGCGGCCCAGGAACAGCGAACCCTTGCCGACGACCATGACGCGCTTCCAGGTGCCGTCCTCGATGCGGGTGCGGGCGATGCCGAGGATGGGCACGCCGGAGGGGATGTGACCCTGGGTGGGAGCCCAGCCAGGCAGGCCGTACTCGGCCGGGAAGGTCTTGAGCTGCGCCTTCTCGAGCTGGCCCTTCTTGACGCCGAGGGCGGCGATCATCTTGAAGTTGGACAGGGGGACGTCACCGGCGCCAGCGGGCTTGGTGATGTCGGGGTTCTGCATCTCGGGAGAGTACTTGTCGACGTCGGTGACAGTGAGGCCGGCCTTCTCCAGCGGGTCGTAGACAAGCGAGCCGATGACGGCCTGAGGCGCGGAGCCGGTGCCCACGGCGACGCGGCCGAGGTGCTCGAGGTCGACGACCGGGCTAACGCCGTCGTCGGTGGTGACGATGATGCAGATGCCGCCGATCATGTCCTCGAGGACGGGCATGCCCTTCTTGACGTGCTCCTTGCCGTTCATGCCGAGCTTGGCAGTGCAGCCACCGGCGGTGACGGCGACGGTCTTGTAGGAGCCGGCGGCCACGAGGGAGGCGGCCTCGATCAGAGCGTGCGTCGGAGCGGCGCAGAAGCCACGGGCGTCAGAGCCGGTGGCGTTCACGAGACCGACGATCTCAGCGGCGGCCTTGGCGAAGTTGCCGCCACCGCGCTGGTTCATGTCGCCGCAGGCCTCCTCGGAGCAGTCGATCACGTAGTCGACGTCCTCCTTGGCGACACCGGCGTTCTTGAGGCCGTGGAGCAGCGCGAGGACCGAGGAAGCCTTCTCCACGATGTTCTCGTGCATGATCTCGGCGGACAGGTTGTGGTCGACGTCGTGGGCGCGGTTGACGCAGCCGACGAGCTTGCCGTCGATGTAGAGGCCCTCGGAGGCCTCCTCGGCGACGAGGCGGGCGATCTCCGCCGCGTCGGTCGCGGCGGGGATGCGCGCGATGATGGTCTCGTCGATCAGCGGGTCAGCAGCGAGCTTGTCCTTCGTCGCGTCGATGAAGGCGCCGTCGAGCTTGACGAGGTCGAAGACGTCGCAGGCGCCCATGAGGAGCGTGAACTCGTCCTCGGGCATGATCTCACCGAACTGGCCATAGCGCTCGGAGCAGCCGCAATCCTTGTCGTACCAGGGGAAATCGGTGTTCTCCAGGTCTTCGGGGGTCTTGTTGCCAATGTAGACCTGGTTGGGGAGGTAGCTCAGGACCTGGTCATAGGAGCGGAGGTGCTTGGGGAGCTCCTTCAGGTACTCACCGTCGGGGTTCACGACTCGCTCAGTCGTCTGGGTGGTGCCGTTGTAGATGACCATGTCGGGCGTGTGCGCGAGTACGTAGCCGGTGCCCTTAATGACGCTCTTCATATATGTAAGTCCTCTTTTCCTGAGTTAGCCTCCCTGGCCTCTTGAGCGGCAAGGCCGGGAGAATGCCGTTTTCAAAAAGAAAGAGGGGCGGCGGCTTTTCGTCCGCCGCCCCTCCCGCAATTTGCTAGTCGAGGTACTTGCAGTAATCGGACCTGACCGACTCCATCTCTTCGCGGATGTCGTCGAGGTCAAGGACCATCTCCATCATGGAGACCTGGTCCTCATAGACATCAGGATCGATCTCAGCCTTAACCTCAGGCTCGCAGATGTGGTAAACCGTGAGTCCCAACTGGACCCCAGTCAACGGACCGGCAAAAGTAGGATCGCCATTGGTGACCGTCTCGGCGGTCAGACCAGCGCCCTCACCATCAGCGGTGCCAAGAAGGACGGTGACGTTCTCAGGACCGAACTCCTCCGCAATCTCCTTAACGCGCTTCTGGTTCTCCAGGTCCATTGCACCTGCAGCCGTTCAGACGAAGCACTCGGTGGGTGCGAAGACTACTTCGCCACCGGCGCTCTCGGCACAAGCCTTGATAGCGTCACCAGGGACGCCATCACGATCGCCGATAGCGACGATCTTCTTACCCTTGATAATGCTCATGCCCACGCTCCTTTCCCTTTCTCAAATTGCTTAGGTCATTGAATAATGACCTCTTAAAACCATTATAACTCAAAAAATAATCGAGTAAAGATGCAGAAATACTAAATGTACTTCTTAATCATCGCCTCGACGTTCTCGGGGGTCGCGTCCTCCTTGACGCACTCGTCGATCTTCTCGCCACCCTTGTAGATGGCGATGACCGGCAGGCCGAGAATCTTCTGGCCGATGGCCAGACGGCGGGCCTTGGTGGTGTTGAGGGCGCAGAACTTGATCTTGTCGCCGTAGACGTCAGCGAAACCGTGGATGTGCGGCATCAGGGCAGCACAGGGAACGCAACCGTCGCCGTAGAAGTCCACGAGCACGTAACCGTCGGCCTTGAGGACCTCGTCATCGAACGTCTTCTTATCGACTTCCAGCATGTCTATCTCCTCCTACTTGAGACTTATCGCCAGTTTGTAGTAGTCAGTCAGCTTGACTACTTGAGGCTATCGACGTACTTGTAGGCCTGCTTGGCCGCAATCGCACCGTCGGCAGCGGCGGTGACGACCTGACGCAGGCTCTTGGGCCTCACGTCGCCAGCAGCGAAGACGCCTGCGACGTTGGTGTGCATATCCTCGTCGGTCTTGATGTAGCCGTGATCGTCCAGCTCGACGGCGCCCTTGAGAAAATCGGTGTTGGGCAGGTTGCCGATGAAGCCGAACAGACCGAAGAGGCCATCCTCGGGATCCGCCTCAATAGTGGTGAGCTCGCCGGTCTTGGTGTTCTTGACGATCATCTTGCTCAGCAGATCGTCACCGTCGACCTCCTCCACGACGCTGTTCCACATGAAGTGGAGCTTGGGCGTCTTGAAGGCCTTCTCCTGAACGAGCTCGTCAGCACGGAGCTGGTCACGCCTGTGGATGACGGTAACCTTGCGGGCGTAGTTGGTGAGGTACATGGCCTCCTCAACCGCGGAGTTACCGCCTCCGACGACGTAGACCTCGAAGTCCTCGAAGAAGTTAGCGTCGCAGGTAGCGCAGAAAGAGATGCCCCTGCCGACGAACTTCTCCTCGTTCTTGCAGCCGATGGGACGCGGGTGCGCACCAGTGGCAAGAATAACTGCCTTGGCCTGGTAGTCCCCGTTGGCGCCGTGCAGGACCTTGACATCGCCGTCGAGCTCGACAGACTTGATGGTGTCGCTCACGCGCTCGGCACCAAACTTGGCGACCTGCTCGGACATCCTCTTGATAAGGCTCGGACCAGACTCACCCTCGACCTTCGAACCAGGGTAGTTCTCGATCTCGTTGGTGATGGCAATCTGACCGCCATCCTGGCCCTTCTCGATGAGGAGGGTGTCGAGCCTGTCCCTGCCAGCGTAGATGGCAGCGGAAAGCCCAGCAGGGCCTGCCCCCAGAATGATCAGATCATAGACCTTTGCCATTGATGCGCACCTCAGCTTTCTTGTTCCGATTTTGCGAACAGGTTAAAAGTTACCCTAGATCTTTACCTTGAACACAGTCTGCTCGGTAATCGGCGTCGCAAGAGCGTCGAGCGCAACGCCGACGCGGTGATAGCGAAGCTTCCACTGCTCCTCCTTCGGCGTGTTGGGGTCGCCGAGGGGGTACGGGATGGAAATCGTGGGGACGATGCGGTTCGCGCCGACCGTCGTGGAGACGGGGACGAGGTTGCACATGTGAACCACGGGGAAACCAGCACGCTCAAAGACCTTGACCATCGTTGCACCGCAACGAGTGCAGGTGCCTCAAGTGGAGGTCAAGATGATGCCGTCGACGTGGCCCTCCTTGAGGAACGGGATCATCTCAGAGGCCATGCGGGCAGCCTCGCCCTCAGTGGTGCCAGTGCCGACCGTCGAGTAGAAGTACTCGTGCAGGTGGCCGAGCTTGCCCTCCTTCTCGTAGGCTCGCATGGCATCCACGGGGACGCAGACGTTGGGGTCGGCGTCGGCGGCGGCGGGGTCATAGCCGGCGTGGATGGTCTTGAAGCCGTTGGAGGCACGGTTGGGCAGCGCGTCGAGCTTGGAGATGTCGTAGCGACCCCAACGGGTGGCAGACGCGGACTGGATGCGGTCCGGGTTGTCGACCGGGACGATGCCGCCGGAGGTGACCAGGGCGACGGTGGCCTTGGAGAGGTCGGCGATCGGATCGGCGATAGGAACGACGTCCCTCTTGGGGATGACGAGCTCGGTCTGGTACGGCTCGCCCTTGATCTTCTTGAGGAGCATGTCGACGCCACGGGCTGCCGCGGTGTTCTCGTGCTTGTTCTCGAGGAAGACCTCCTTGCGCATGCCGCGCGCGAAGTAGCCCTCGGCGTCAGCGCCAAGCGTGGGCTCGCCGGCCAGCACCTTGTTGAGGTAGCCGATCATCTTGGGGACGTCCTTGCGCATCTTGGCAGCGGAGTTGCCGCCCTTGAAGATGACGACGTCCTTCTTGTACATGTCGACGCCAGGGGTCTCCTCGTTGAAGGAGGTGACGGCGGGGACGTGGAACTTCTCCTGGACGGCCTTGCAGATGGCGCCGCAGGCGACGGTGTAGCGGCCGGCCTGGAAGGCGGGGCCTGCCACGAAGGCGTCCATCGGCTTGTCCTCGATCATCTTGATGATGCGGTCCACGGCCTCCTCGGTGTTGGAGCCCATGAAGTTGTCGCCACAGACGATCGTGTAGGTGACGTTGGCGTCCTTGAGGGCCTTGTCGATGGCCATGGTGGGGCCAAGGGTACCCTCGACGATGTAAGGCTCGATGCCGGCCTTCTCCTCGCCACCCACGCCAGCGAAGAACTGGTTGATGTAGCAGATTACACTCTTAGGCATTGTTTCCTCCTTTCGGTGAATTGCTTCTTAGAACTCTTTCATGGTCTTGAGGCTGAGACCAGAGATGTGGTCGCCGCAGAACCAGTTGTTGTCCTCCATGATGATGGAGCCGTCATCACGGGCGGACTTGCCGAGGACCTCGTCGTAGCCCCAGGAGCCGGACATGCCGTCGCGGTTCATGGCCTCGAGGTTGCCGATGACGGTCTTGCAGGCCGGAAGCTCGGTGAGCTCGCCAACGTTGCCCGTGGAGACGAGGGCGTTGAGCTTCTCGTCCAGGACGACCAGCGGCTGGCCGACGCCGGTACGACCGTCGGACTCGTTGGAGACGCCCACGACGCCGATGCCGGCGTCCTCGAGGACGACCTGGCAGCGCACGTAGTCGGTGTCGGGGTTGCCGTAGCCCTCCTCGGTAACGATCGCGTAGTCGACACCCAGGTTGATGGCCATGTCGCGAACCATGATCGCGGAGCGCTCCTTCTGCTCGAGCGCGACGTTGAGGTTGGACATGATGACGCCGACGAAGTTGTAGTCCACGCCGTCGTGCTTGTAGAGCTCCTTGATCAGGGGGAAGTTCTGGAACTCATAGGTGGACCACTTGGAGGAGGCGGGCATGAAGGAGCCAGAGATGATGGCGCCGTCGAAGACCTCGGTCGGGCTGACGTAGGTCGGGAGGAACTTGTTCATGTCCCAGCCGTACCACAGGTCGTTGTAGCCGAGGGCCTCCATCTGGGACTGCGGCTGCAGCACGATGGCGACGTTGGGGAGCTCGTTGCGAGCGGCGTCACGCTTCAGGATCGGGTCGAAGACGTAGGTCTCGGTGTCCTCGGCCTCGACGTCCTTGACGATCTTGCCGAGCCACTCGGCGAAGCGGTGGCCGGCCCAGCGCAGCGCGTGGTTGCACTTCTGCTGCTCGTGGCGCTCGAACTCCTCGTCGGTGTCACCGACCAGGCAGATGTTGATGATCTCGGACCACCTGGTGTGCTTGGCGCCCTCGCCACCCATGTCGATGACGCCGTCGCCGAAGGAGCCCCACTCCTTGCCGACCACGGTGACGCAGCAATCCTTGAGGGCCTTGAGCTCGCCGTCGCCAGCGGGGACGACGTCACCCGTGACACCCGGGAACAGCGTGCGCCCATCCATGCGGACACGGGGCTCGATGGTCTCGATGACCGGCACGATGCGCGTGTCGTCACCGGGGTGAGCGATCACGATGTCGAGATCGGTGATGTGATCGTCCTCGCCCTTGAGGTAGGAGATTGCGGCCTCCTTGTCGATGGTCAGAACGCCATCGGCAAAGGAGTTCTCACTGCCGAGGACGACGTCCTTGACGTGAATGTTGCCAATTTCCAACTTCATGTAGCCTTGCTCCTCTCTTAGACTCGCCTTCATAGAGATTCGTGCGATTCGCAGGCTCTCGCCCTTTCGCACGTTCCAGATTAAATTCTATGAACGCGATTATCTATGAACAAGTCACTTCCGATTAGTAAATTTGCGCCCATGCCAAACGGTCATTTCTCAAGCGCGAACGGTACGTGTTTTGCGAATTTTGTCCGATTTGCTTCACCGTTTCTACATATTCTGTTCACATATTCAAATTCCAATCGCGATTAGGTATAAAACACAACGAACTGGAAGAGAAATTCTCTTCCAGTTCGTTCTGGTTTACTTATTTGCTTGTCTTTTTGGTAGATTTGTGGTATTAGCCGCTGCCTAGATCATCTCGAGGAAGGCCTCGATGCGCGTCTTGAGCTGCCCGGCGTCCTCGGTGGAGTAGTTCGTCGTGACGTGCATGAAGGGGAACCCGGCCTTCTCGGCCGCCGCCTCCATGCCGAAGGCCTCCATCTCGTAGATGGTGCAGAAGGAGAGCGAGCAGTCGATGATGCCGTCGGCATGAAGGTCATGCGCCATCCCGATGACGTCCTGCTCCCGATCCTGGTTAGGCGTGAAGATGGCACAGTGGATGTTGAGGTAGCGGTCAGCGACGTTGTCGATCATCTCGTCGACGGTCTCGCCACCCTCGTCCACCAGGTCCTTGTAGTAGCGCGAGCCCGTGCAGCACTCCTCGCCCACGACCACGCCGCCAGCCTTCTCGATGATGTTGAAGAGCTTCCAGTTGGGGACGGCCATGGGGGTGCCGGTGTACAGAACGCGCTTGGCGCCCTTGGGGGCGACGCCCTCTCCCTTCGCCACGCGCTGCTCGCACTCGTCCGCGATCGCGTTGATGGCGGCGGTCAGCCTCGGGGTGTCGTCCATGAAGGCGGCCTGCGTAATCAGCAGGCTGTCGAGGCCGGAGATGGGCGTGGGGTCTGCGGCGCGAACCCTCCCCAGGCGCTGGAGCGCGCGGCGCTTGTCGTTCGTCTCCTTGATGGCGCGGCGCAGGGAGTCCGCGGTGATCTTCTGGCCGGTCTCCTGCTCGATGCGCTCGGCGAGCCGATGGACCTCGTTGCGCCACATCTGCTTGGTCTCGTCGGTGCGGACGTGCGGAACGTCCATGATGTACATCGGCTTCTGGGTCGCAAAGAACTCGTAGCCCTTCTTCTTGCCGTCGCAGGTGTTCTCGCCCACCACGAGGTCGGCGGACTCGATGTAGGGGCAGACGCGGCCGAGCTTGAAGCCGGTGAAGCCCTTGATCAGCGGGCAGGTGTTGCGCGGCAGGTGCTTCTCGACCTCTTCGGGCGCCCAGTCGGCGCCTGCGCAGAGCCCGACCTCGACGCCTCCGGCGGCCGCCACGATCTCCTCGGGGACGTAGAGGCAGAAGCTGCCGATGATCTTCTTAATCCTGCCCTGCTCCTTGGCGTCGAGCATCTCCTTGATGCGGCCGGAATGGAGGTTGGTGGCAAAGTTGTCGAGGTACGAGGTGCTCTTGGGGCGGTTGTGCTGCGTGAGGAACATGTCCCCGTACATCTGGCCGACGGCACCCAGAAGACCGTCGTGCGCCTCCGTGTCCATGTCAAGGCTCTTCCACATGGGATAGTAGTCGACCGTCTCTCCTGCCATGGCAATCCTCTCCTTACTTATATATGTGCCTGGACCCGGGCGCTCCCCCGCGCCCCCGCACATCATAGGAAGGTTGGGGCGCAAGCTGCGACCCTGCGCCACAGATGGGCAGGTAGGACCCCCAAACGTGAGGTACCCACGATTAGTCAAACGCCGGATAGGATAAGCGGACGCAGGCTTCTACGGTCGTATGTAGGGACGGCAGAAGGCGATCCTCTCGCTGCCGTCTGCAAGGTGGATAACGCCGCAGTACGAGAAGCCCCTGCTCCTGATGAGTCCCTGCATGGGGCCGTTGTCCCGGTGGGTGTCCACCCGGAGGGCGAGGCCGCGCTCCCGTGCGCGCGCGAGCGCCCAGTCCATCATCGCCGAGCCGACGCCCCTCCCCTGCACGGCCGCAGCGAAGCGATGGACCACGAGATAGGGACCGTCATCGATCCAGAAGCCGTCATAGATGCGCGCATAGGTGGGGTCAGGTCCTTCGAGGAGCGCGAAGCAGCCCACAGGAACGCCGTCTGCGCCCACCCAGACCCTGAGCGCACCGGTGGCGACGTCCCCCTCGAGTGCCCGGCGTCCCGGGAAGCCGGGACCCCACTGGTTTGGGTTGCCCGAGGCGACCATGAAGCGCTGCGCAATCGCGTAGATCTCCTCGACGCGCGCGAGGTCCGCGGTCGTCGCCGTCCGTATCTCCCCCATCGGTCCTCCTCGAGAAACGCCTCCCTCAAAAAAAGCCACCCCGGTCTCCCGGGGTGGCTCGTAGGGTACTACATCTGCCGGCAGCCACGAGGGCGTAGTGCGACGGCCGCTAGGCAGCCTGCTGCGCGGGCTTCTCGCCCCCGAAGATGTGCATGAGGAAGCGGATGAGCGCGTACAGCACGAGCACGGTGGCGACGATCGTCTCAATCAGGACGATGGGGCCGAGCCAGGGGGCGGGGGCACCCATCTTGGCAAGGCAGGCCATCGTCTGCTTGAGGGCAATCGCGGTGATCACGAAGGGGAAGGTGTAGGCCGCGTAGCTCGGCGCGAAGGCGGTGTTCTTGAGGAAGCGCGGCAGCTGCGTGAGGACGACCACGAACAGGACGGTGGCCACGATCTCCATGCAGACCAGGAGCGCCTGGGACTTGGGGGTCACGGACTGGACGTAGGCGGCGACGCAGAGGCTCGCCGGCGCGGTCATGATGCAGAACACGGGACGCGCGGGAACGGGGGGCTCCCCGACCTTGGCATAGCGGCTGATGACTGCGACGGTGATGAGGACGAAGGTCACGAGGCCGAACCAGAAGCACACGGTGCCGATGCCCTCCATGCCGAACGCAGGGGCGCTGACGGAGGCGGCGGCGATGCCGACGTAGACGATGAACCAGCTCGGGAAGACCTGCTTGAGGTTGAAGTGCGCGACGTACTTGGCCGTGAACCACACGATCAGGCAGACGTGCAGGAGAAGGCCGACCCACCACAGGGCGACGCCGAGGCCCGCGGAGAGGGGCTTGGCGTAGGCCGCGAGGAGGAGCAGCGCCATGGGGAAGGTGCCGGAGATGCTCGCGAGCATCGGGTTCTCCATGTCCTTCTTGACGGACTCGAAGTCACCGAACAGCTTGACGAGGAAGAGCACGCCGAGCAGGGCGGAGATCACGCCGAAGACGACGCGGACCCCCTCGCTGTAGCTCTGCAGCAGGTTGCCGAGGGCGGCGCAGCCGAGCATGACGCCGGTGATGGGGAGCGGGATCCTCTTAAGCAACAAAGGCCTCCTTCTTGAGCGGCTGGACGTCCTCGAGCTTCTGACGGGCCAGGGGCTCGTCGCCGCCCTCGGTGCCCTCGTCGAGGTCCTTGATGCCCTCCTCGCGGCAGACGATCTTGGCGACCTTCCACGCGCACAGGCCGGTGAACCAGATGCACTGCTCCTTGTGCTCGCCCTGGCCCATGTCGAACTCGCGGGTGAGGACGCGGCAGCACAGGGCGTGCTTGCCGTTGGCGTCACGGAACCAGTCGTGCAGCTCGTGGGTCAGCGACATGCACTTGACGACCTTGGGGTCGGTCGGGCCGTTCTGCTCGGTGCGGCCGTAGAGCAGGCCGAGGGCCGCGACGCCGCCGTTGGCGGCACCGCACATGCAGCCGGACTTGCCGACGCCGACGGACATGCCGGAGACCATGGAGATGACCTCGACGGGGACCTCCATCTGGAAGACGTCGCGCAGGGCGCACATGACGGCCTCGTCGCAGAAGAAGCCTCCCTTGTAGTAGGACTCGGCGAGGCGCTGCACCTTGTGCGGACTGACCTCGGTGGCGTTGATCTTTACGTTTGCCATGGACCTCTCTCCTCTCGTATGGCTTCCCTCCGCCCCTTGCGAAGGGTAAATGACACGGTGCCTATAGTATTTAAAACGTGACACTCGCCCCACGTTCCTGCCGTACGCCATCGGCAAGCGGTCGCGGACACGATCGGGCACGACGTTACGGCCAGCTGAGACACCGCCAAGCTTTTTAAGAGTACAGTAGGGACGCTTGCGCGCTTTACGCGCAGTGATTACTAATCAAACAGTAGCCAGCGATTTTTCTATTTTGATTATCTTCCTTGATCAACGGCCATCCGTGGCTCAGTGCCCTCCACGAGCGCCCGGACGAACGCGCAGAGTCGCTCGAGGGACTCAAGACGCATCCTCTCCGAGGGCGTATGGGCGTTCTCGACGTCAGGCCCGAGCGAGAAGACCTCGAGCCCGGGAAGCGCCTCCGAGAAGACCCCGCATTCGAGACCGCCGTGCGTCGTGGTCACCGTCGGCTCCTCACCGAAGAGGGCACGATAGGTCGCACGCGCCTCGCAGACGAAGGGGGACTCCGGATCGCAGAGCCAGGGGTCGCGACCGCCCTCGACCTCGAGCGCGGCACCGGCGCGCTCGCACGCGGCGCGGACCCCAGCCACGATTGGCCCTGCGCCGCCGGGGCGGTTAGTGCGGACGGAGACCAGGGCGTCGAGGCCCTTCTCGCCCAGGCGGACGATGCTCACGTTGTCGCTCGTCTCCGTGGCGCCGGGAAACTCCTGGCTCATGGCGGACACACCCTGCGGCAGCTCGGAGAGGAGCGCAAGCGCCGCGGCCGCTTCTTTCGCGGAAAGGACCCCCACCTCGCGCTCGCCCAGGCGCTCGGCCTCGAGGCGTGCGCCCGCGTCGTCCCCCGTGCACGCGCGCGCGAGGTCCGCACGAACCGGCCCGAGCGCCCGATCGAGGTCGCGGGCGGCCTCCGGGCCCGCGCCCGCAGGGAGCGCGAGCTCCGCCGTGGCCTCCGCGGGGATCGCGTTTCTCTTCTCGCCCGAGCGGAGAGAGACGAGCGCGAGGCCTGCTAGCGCGCCGTCGGCGGCCACGGTCTCGGCGTGCCCGCCGTCCGGGCGGCCCCCCGAGAGCAGCCGGGAGAGGACCTCGCCCATGAGGAGGGCGGCGTTGTGCCTGGGAAGGGCGATGTCGATGCCGGAGTGTCCTCCTCTGAGACCGGAGAGCGTGAGCCTGACGACCTCGCGAACCCCTCGCTCTCTGCTAAGGGGCAGGCTGACCCGCGCCTCCGTGCCGGCACTGCAGCCCACGACGAACTGGCCGGCAACCGTGAGGTCGAGGTTCAGCATCCGGCGGCTCCGGATGCGCGAGCAGTCCATCTCGCGCGCGCCGACGAGGCCGACCTCCTCGTCGACCGTGAGGACGGCCTCCAGCGAAGGATGCGACAGTCCCTCGTCCTCGAGGATGGCGAGACAGACCGCGACGCCGGCCCCGTCGTCAGCGCCGAGGGTGGTGCCGTCCGCGTGGAGCCAGCCGTCCTCCTCGACGACGTCGATGGGGTCGCGGGAGAAGTCGTGCGGGCTCCCTGCGACCTTCTGGCAGACCATGTCGAGGTGGGCCTGCAGGGCAAGGGAGGGTTCGCCCTCCCGTCCGGGCGTGGCGTCCTTCCTGATGACGAGGTTACCGGACTCGTCGGACGTCACCTCGAGCCCCCGGTCACGGGCCCACGACGCAACCGCGGCGCTCGCTCGCCCCGTGTCGCCGCTCCCCCGCGGTATCCTGGAAATCCACTCGAACCAGGTGAGGGCCCTCTCATACGTGCCTCGTGCCGCGTCCATCCCCAACCCCTCTCATGCGAGGGGCGCGCGCAGGCCTTGGCCCACGTGCGCCCCGGGTCTTATCGACAGGCGACCGTCGCGGCCACGATTGGCCGCGCGGCGCCCCTAGTGGTTCACGAAGCTCAGGAACTCGTTTAGCCGCTCGTTGCCGCGGCCGTCGATGACCTCCGCGGGTGTGCCGTCTGCCGCGACCACCCCGCGGTCCATGAAGATGATGCGGTCGGCCACGTCGTGCGCGAAGTGGATCTCGTGCGTGACGAGGACCATGGTCATCCCCATGTCGGCGAGCTTTCGGATCGTCGCCAGGACCTCGCCCACCAGCTGCGGGTCGAGGGCGGAGGTGGGCTCGTCCAGGAGCAGGACGTTGGGCTCCACCGCGAGCGCGCGGGCGATGCCCACGCGCTGCTGCTGCCCTCCGGAGAGCTTGGACGGGTAGAAGTCCTTGCGCTCCGTCATGCCCACGACGTCCAGGTACTTGAGGGCGCGCTCCTCGGCCTGGGCCTTGGGCATCCGCTGCACGGTGACGAGCGGCTCCATCACGTTGCCGAGCGCGGTCTTGTTCTTGAAGAGGTTGTAGCTCTGGAAGACCATGGCGGAGTGCTTCCTCAGCGCCGCGACGTCGGCCTTCGTGTAGCTCTCCGCGTCCACCGTGTCGTTCTCGATCGTGACCTTGCCCCGCGTGGGGACGGTCAGGTAGTCGAGACAGCGCAGGAGCGTCGACTTGCCGGTGCCGGAGGGGCCGATGATGGCCGTGACCTCGTTCCTGTTGAGCGTCAGGTTGATGTCCTTGAGCACGTCGGTGTCGCCGAAGGACTTGTACAGGTGCTCTACCCTGATGAGTGCCTCTGCCATGGTATCCACGTCTACTCGTTGATGATGGACTTGGTCATGTCGTTGTGCAGCCACTTGGTGACGATCTCGGACATGCTGCCGTCGGCGAGCATCTTGTCGATCTGCTCGTTGACGAAGTCGCAGTACTTCTGGCCCTCGTCGGTCTTGGGGAAGAAGTAGGCGACGTTGTTGGCCATGGTGCGCTCGTCGAGGAAGCGGACCTTGTCGTTGTTGGCGTCCTCCCACTTGTAGACCGCGGTGTCCGTGGAGAACATGGCGTCGATGCGGCCGAGGGCGAGGTTGCTCAGGCCGGCGTTGGAGTCGTCGAAGGTCGTGATCGTGAAGCCGTACTTGGAGGACATGTCCTGGGCGATCGTCTGGGACGCCTGGCCGTTGGCCACGCCGCAGTTCTTGCCCGCGAGGTCGGAGAACTGGTAGATGTCGGTGTTGTCCTTGCCCACGACCACGCACTGGGCGTCGCCGTAGTAGGGGTGCGACGCGAGGTACTTCTCGGCGCGCTCCTTCTTCACCGCAAGGCAGTTGGCGGCGACGTTGGCGCGGCCGGCGTCGAGCTCGCCGAACATGGAGGAGAACTCGGCCTGCTTGACCTCGAAGTCGACGCCGGTGTTCTCCTTGATCTTGTTCCAGACGTCCGCGTCGATGCCCGTCCAGGTGCCGTCGGTGCCGATGAGCGAGTAGGGCTCGCCGGTGCCGCCGGTCACGATCGTGACCTTGGTGATCTTGCCAGAGGCGTCCGTGGAGGAAGCGGCCGCGGAGTCGCCGGCGGAGCCGTTGGAGCCAGAGCCGGAGCAGCCCGCCACGAGGACGGAGGAGCCGGCGAGGGCGCCCATCGCGAGCGCGCCCCTGAGGAAGTTCCTGCGCGACATGGACCTGCTGTCTGCCATTCTTACCAACCTTTCCTGTGCCAGTGGCACATGACTTATGCCTTGGCCGCCACTCTGGGCGACGGCCGCGAATCACCCGTCTGCCTTGCCGTCCCTCTAGTACATCTGCTCGCACCTGCGCTGGAGCCACTTGCTCAGCGCGCTGAACGCCAGGATCACGATCCAGTAGACGAGCATGACCGCCGCGTAGATCTCGAAGTAGCGGAAGGAGTTCGCGCCGAGGATCTTGGCGGCGCCCATGATGTCGGGGACGCCGATCATGAACGAGAGGGACGACATCTTGATGAGGTTGATGACGTCGTTGAAGAGCGGGGGCAGCGCCACGCGCACCGCCTGCGGGACCACGATGCGCCAGAAGGTCTGCGCGTTGGTCATGCCGAGGGAGGCCGCGGCCTCGCGCTGTCCCTCGTCGACGGATAGGAGGGCTCCGCGGATGCTCTCCGACATGAAGGCGCCGACGTTCAGGCTCATCACGATCGAGACCGCGACCATGGGGGTCATGTCCCTGATCGCCGTGCTGTAGACCGCCATGCCGAAGTAGAAGAAGTAGAGCTGCGCCACCACGGGCGTACCGCGCATGAACGAGACGTAGACGCGCGTGATGGGGTAGAGGACCTTGACCTTGTAGGTCGCGATCATCGCGACGAGGACGCCGATGAGGAGGGCGAGCGCCGCCGAGACGAAGGTGAGCTCGAGCGTGACGTCGAGCCGCGCCGCGATCTGCGGGATGCAGTACAGGAAGTAGTCGAATTTGAACACGTGAGCTCCTCGTCGATCGTCACGTCCGTACGAAGCCGGCACCCGCTCGCGGTGCCAAGCTTTCACCAGCCAGCACTATAGGTAAGAGGCTATATGCCAAAGTCGCTAGTAACCTAGGCGTAAACATCGCCCAAAAAAATACCGTCTACCTGCTGCTACATGCCGGTCAACACCTATCTTAGACCATTCGCAGGAACTTATATGGAGCTAGGTGCATCTAATACCGATGCCTAGTAATCGACTTATTCTTGCATAGGCCATTTTCTAATCGTCTGCAGAATCCCGACGCCCGCGATGCCGGTGCTAGCTTTTAGGGGCAAGCGTAGGTCCGTCCGGCCGCGGTGGCGCCGGACGCAGATCCCACATACGGAGAGGCACATGAGGTCAATCGGCATAGACATAGGCTCCACGGCGACCAAGGTCGCGGTCATGGAGGACAACGAGCTCACGCTCACGCTGCTCGCCCCGACGGGGTTCTCGAGCATCGAGGCGGCGAGGCACGCCGCGGAAACGCTCGCGGAGCACGGCATAGACGTCGAGCAGGAGTCCGTGATCGCCACGGGCTACGGACGCATCGCCGTCCCCTACGCTGGCAAGGCCGTCACCGAGATCACCTGCCACGCGAAGGGCGCCTGGTGGCTGTTCGGCAGGAGCGGTGTCGTCATCGACGTGGGCGGCCAGGACACCAAGGTGCTCGAGCTCAGAAACGGCATGCTCAAGAAGTTCCTGATGAACGACAAGTGCTCGGCGGGCACCGGCAAGTTCCTCGAGGTCATGGCCAACCGCATGAACGTCTCGCAGGAGCGGCTCTCGGAGCTCGCTGCCAAGGGCGAGAAGATCACGATCTCCAGCATGTGCACCGTCTTCGCGGAGTCGGAGATCATCTCCCTCATCGGCCGCGGCGAGCCTCTGGAGAACATCGCCTCAGGCGTCATCGAGTCCGTCGTGGGCAAGGTCGTCTCGCTCGCCTCGCAGGTCCCGGGGGACGAGTGCTTCCTCACCGGCGGCCTGTGCGACAACGCCTACATCGTCGGTCGCCTCGCCGACCGCCTCGGCAAGCCGGTGAGCACGCGCCCCGAGGCGCGCTTCGCCGGAGCCATCGGTGCAGCGATCTCGGGCCAGCGCTAGCGCGAGCCGGCGCGTCCCAGCACTCCCCCGGTCCCCGACTTCCCGTACGGCAGCCTCAGGCCGGGGCGCACGTCCAAGACAAAGGAGAGAAACCCCATGCCCACGGCAACGCTTCCCAACAGCTCGACCCAGATTCCCGCCCCCTTCGACCTCCCCAAGACCTTCGAGGAGTACGACGAGTCGCGCCGCAAGAGCTTCATGCGCGTCCACGACTTCAAGAAGGCCGGCGGCAGGCTCGTCGGCACCCTGTGCACCTACGCCCCCGCCGAGGTCATCGAGGCCGCCGGCGCGGCCTGCGTCGGGCTGTGCGGCACGAGCGACGAGCCCATCGGCGCCGCGGAGACGGTCCTGCCCAAGAACCTCTGCCCGCTCATCAAGTCGACCTACGGCTTCGCGCTCACGGACAAGTGCCCCTACACGTACTTCTCGGACCTGATCGTCGGCGAGACCACCTGCGACGGCAAGAAGAAGATGTACGAGCTCCTGGGCGACATCCGCCCGACCTACGTCCTGCACCTCCCCAACGGCCAGCTCAGGGACCACGAGAAGCAGGGCTGGTACGAGGAGATCGTGGCGCTCAAGCAGCGCCTCGAGGAGCTCTTCGGCGTCACCATCACCGATGACGACCTGCGCCAGGCGGTTCACAACCGCAACGTCTACCGCCAGGCCCTTCTCGACCTCTTCGAGCTGCAGCGCGCCGACCCCTGCCCCATGACGTCGGTCGAGTTCATGACCACGCTGCAGTCGGGCACCTTCGCGATGGACGTCGTCGCCCAGGCCGAGAAGATCGAGCAGCTCGTGGCCACCCGCAGGCAGGAGGCCGCCGAGGGCAAGGCGGCCGTCCGCGCCGGCGCCAAGCGCATCGTGCTCTCCGGCTGCCCGGCGGGCGGGCTCATCAACAAGGTCGGCAAGACCATCGACGACAACGGCGGCGTCATCGTCTGCCTCGACAACTGCATGGGCGAGCGCACCAACTCCATGATGGTCGACGAGGACGCCCCCGACATCCTGC